>JBBSHS010000004.1:0-59720 GCA_038232515.1 Acidimicrobiales bacterium | reverse complement strand
GCCCATCACCTGGGCCGAGCACGTGGGAGCCGAGGGCCATTGGGGCCATGTGCTGCGGGAGTACATGCGCGACTACGTGCACTGGATGTGCCTCGGGGTGCTGGCTGAGTTCCTGCCCCAGCCCGACAACCGGGTGACCCTCTCGGTCGAGACCGACCGGCGGGGCGAACACGTGGCCCGGGTGGACTACAGCCAGTGCGACAACGACCGGGCCCTCATGGCCGCCGGCCAGGCGGTGATGGAGCGGATCCTCGATGCGGCCGGGGCGCAGGACACGGTGACTATCAAGCGCTTCGCCCACCTGGTCGGGGGCTGTCGCATGGGCGCCGACGCCGCCTCGGGGGTGGTCGACGCCGACCTGCGCAGCTTCGCCGTGCCCAACCTCTACCTCACCGATGGCAGCGTCCTGCCCACCCAGGGAGCCGCCAACCCGGCGCTGACCATCATGGCCGTGGTCGCCCGGTGCGCCGACCGCCTCATCGCGGCGAACCGGGGATGAACCAATAGGGCTCGTGTGTCATCTACTTGCGCGATCGTCCCCCCCACGAAACGTTGTGCCGCAACGGTTCGGAGCCCTCGTGGCGTCCAAGTAGTTGGGTCATCCGGGGTAACGGTGCCAAAGTGGCAAAGAACTCATCTACTAACGCTGGTTAGTCGCCCTTGACCGACGGCGGGGAGTAGGGGGCGTTGCCTGATCGTGCTCCCTCTAAAGGTTGTTAGAGGCCGGTCAGCTCATCGAGGTCGAAGCACTCCGGCTCTGCTGGATGGTCGCTTTGGCCGAACTCGGCCCACACAACCTTTCCCGTGTCGTCCTTCTGGGTTCCCCACGAGGTGGCTAGGGCTCTGACGACGGCCAGCCCTCGTCCGCTGGTGGCGTCCTGGGAGGCGCCCCGTACGGTTGGCGACGGGTATGTTCTCCAGCAACACGCTGCCCCAAACCTGAGCCAAATGGGCGACAAGGAGGTTCCCCGCGCAGTGATGCCGAACTCGCCTGGGATGAGTCCATCGCCACTGCTCCGGGACTGGTCAGCTCGCTGGCTGGTCGGGGGGTGAGCCGTCCGTTCCAGGGTCGACACGACGGAGAGCCGGCCCACGTTTCGGAAGCGCCCGGGACTGGCGGCTCAACCTCACCTTGATTCTGTCGAGCGCTGGGCGTTCTTGCAACGTCCCATGTGGGACTGACAGCGACCCGGTAGTAGGCCCCGGCCTTCCCCCTTTGTCCCGGCGATCGGGCGGGATGTAGTCTCGGGGCAGCGCACGCCTTGTGCAGCGGCCTTTCCGGCACGTCGCCCCGGTCCCCGGTTGCGAGTCGTTGGCCAAACGGGGAAAGCAGAGCGAATGCCGAGCGGCTCAGCCGGTTCGGAAACGATAGCAAGGTCCAGCCTGGAGGGCGATGGCGCCTTGGCGACGACCCTCCTTCACGACGGGGGGGCCGCTTCGGGAGCCTACGCCCGGGTGGCCGCGCTCCTGCACGAGTCCCGCCGGGCCGCACCCGATCAGCTCGGGGCGTTCCTCGCTCGTCGGGTCACCGGGTTCGGGATGCGCGACCTGTCGGTGTACGTCATCGACTACGAGCAGCGCCATCTGGTGCCGATCGTGGGATCAGCCGAGAGTGCGTCGATCGACCTGGATCGCTCCACCGGAGGTCGGTCCTTCACCACCGCGAGCCAGTTGGAAGAGCCGGCCGAGGGCGGCGTGCGGCTGTGGAGCGTGGTGGTAGACGGGGCCGCCCGCCTGGGGGTGCTGGCCGTCACCTTTGCCGAGCTCGACGAGGAGGCCCGGCTGCTGGCCGACAGCCTGGCCGGCGTGGTCGCCGCCCTGCTGGTCACCCGGGGCCAGTGCACCGACGCGTACACGATGTTGCGGCGCACCCAGGCAATCACCCTGGCGGCGGAGATGCAGTGGGACCTCCTGCCCCCGTTGAGCCTGGACAGCGGGCGGGTCTCGGTGGCCGGACTGATCCAGCCGGCGTACGAGGTGGGCGGTGACGCCTTTGACTACGCCGTCAACGGCGACATTCTTGACTTCGCGGTGTTCGACGCCATGGGCCACGGACTGCAGTCCAGCCAGCTCGCCCACTTGGCGGTGAGCAGCTACCGCCACAGCCGACGCTCGGGCCTCGACCTCCCGGCCACCTACGAGGCCATGGACGCCGCGGTCGCCGTCACCGGCCTTGGAGAGCGCTTCGTCACCTGCATCCTGGGACGCCTTGACCTGCTCGACGCGAGCCTGAGCTGGATCAACGTCGGTCACCCTCTGCCTCTCCTGGTGCGGGGTGAGGTCATGGGGCAGCTGCGATGCGAGCCGACCCTGCCCGTCGGGCTCGGGGGGGGCATGGTGGAACTGGCTCACCACGTGCTTCAACCGGGCGACCGGCTCTTCTGCATCACTGACGGCGTGATCGACTCCCATCGCCCGGGCGGCGAGGACTTCGGCGAGGAACGCCTCGCCGCCCTCCTCAGCGCTCGGTCCGGGGCCCATCTCGACGCGACCGAGACGGTGCGCCAGCTGTCGCACAGCGTCCTCGACCACCACGGCGTCCTGAGCGACGACACCACCGCGTTCCTCGTGGACCTTCATTAGTGCCGGAACGAAAGGAGCTGCATCTACACAGCCCTTCAACTCGCCATTGGCATCGCCATCAGCTTCGCTGGCAGCGTCTTAGCTGACGTCGCAACAGCCCTCTGGCGCAATCGGGGAGCATCGGACGTCCGCAGTGCAGGCTTTTCGCAGAGGGGAGATACAAGGCGGCAGGGTCAGCCGCCTTCGGCCGCCCGCTGGGTCGAGAGAATCAGCGGCGCAACCAAGGCTGTAGACGCCCCGCTCCAGCCTATCGTATGGGTGCGGCGGTCCAGGAGTGACTACGCTGCGAGTGGGATGACACCACCGGCGTAGTGGGACTCGTGCACACGCTGGCGCTCCTGGTCGAGGTGGAATTGCCACCGCGCCGCCTCGCCCGCCGAGCGGTAGCCACGTTTGGTGATCTGGACCCGCTTGCCGGTCAGCGGGTCGCTGCCCAGTGTCGTCTTCAGGTACCAACCGCCACGGCCGTCCGAGTACACGCCCTGGGGCCTCGCTGGCATGCCGGTGCCTCCCGCGAGAACAATTTGGTTCTCACGATTTTCTCACGGACAGTTCGGCGAGGCAAACGGCGGAGGAAAAAGTGCCTCTGAGCTGCACTTATGCGGCGCGCTCGGAGGGATTCGAACCCCCAACCTTCTGATCCGTAGTCAGATGCTCTATCCGTTGAGCTACGAGCGCAGGTCGGACCACGGCAGTGTAGTGGCCGTCGACCGGCAAGCAGCCCGACGGCCTACGGATCAGCGGCGGGGGGCCAGGTGATCCCGAACGTCGAAGCGAGGCCACCGCGACCGGACCCGGTCACCTGGACGGCTCGACTCGCGTCCGAGCGGCGAACCCAGTCGAGCTCGACGAGCCGGTCGAGCAGTTGTCGGCCCACCATGCCAGAAAGGTGGTGGTGCTGCTCGCTCCAGTCGATGCAGTAGCGGATGACGGGTGGCGCCGATCCGAGCCGGACACCGAGGTCACTCATGCAGCCCCGACCGGCCCCCGTAAGCCGGTAGTCGACATCGCTCCCCAAGGCGTTCAACCGGTCCCGAAAGGCGCGTCCGGGATCGAAGGTGCCGTCCCCGCCGCAGAGGTAGCCCCGATCAAGCATTCCGGCCATGACGGCGACGCCGAGCCGACCAGCCAGGTGGTCGTAGCAGGTGCGTGCGTCACGCAGGGCCTGCGCCCGACTGCCCTGGCGGAGCGAGCGCACCGGCTGGGCGGGAGCGAGTTCGGCCAGGACCTCGATGAGCCGGCCGACCTTCGGTCCGGACAGACGGTAGAAGCGGTGCCGCCCGTGGCGCTCGACGAGCAACAGACCGCCGGCGACGAGTTTGGCCAGGTGGCTGCTGGCGGTGGCCGGGGTAACGCCGGCCTCGGCTGCCAGCCGGCTGGCGGGCAGGGCACGACGGTCGCCCAGAGCGAGCAGGACCTTGCAACGACCTGCATCAGCCAACAACGCCCCGACGGCGGCGAGGTCCACGTCCCCGACATGGGTGTCACCGCCGGTTCGGGGCTCGCCTCGGGCTTGGACAGCCATGGCGTCGGTCACTGGGCGCAAGCCTATGGCCGCCACATTTCGGTCCCCGTCGAAGCCTTCGCCACCTACCGTTGCCGACGTGGCGACCGACTCGAAGGAGCATGGCTGGGCGTTCGCGGCCGTCGCCTACACCGTGGCCGTGCTGCTGGCCGGCAGCAACCTGCCGACGCCGTTGTACCCGATGTACCAGCGCTCCTTCGGGTTGTCGCCGCTCATGGTGACGGTGGTCTTCGCCACCTACGCCATCACCGTGATGCCGTGCCTGTTGGTGTTCGGCCCGCTGTCGGACGCGGTCGGTCGCCGCCGCGTGCTGATACCGGCCGTGGTCCTCGGCGCCATTGCGGCCGGCCTGTTCGCCGCCGTATCGGGCCTGGTATGGCTCCTCGCCGCCCAGGTGGTCGAGGGCGTCGCCATGGGGGCTCTGCAAGGCACCGCCGTAGCCGCACTGGTGGAGACCGAGCCGCACGGCAACGGTGACCGCGCCGCCCTGGTGGGGTCGGCCACCACCGTCGGAGGCGCCGCCGCCGGGCCTTTGCTCTCCGGCCTGATCGCCCAGTACGGCGGGTGGCCACGACGCCTTCCCTACCTTGTGGAGATCGGCCTCGTGGGCGTGGCGCTCATCCTGCTCCTGGCCCTGTTCCCCCGAGACGGAGGAGACCGTGGGCGGTGGCAGCCCAGGCGCCCGAGCGTGCCGGCCCCCGTCCGGCGGAGGTTCTTCATGGCCGCAGCGGCGGCCTTTCTCGCCTGGGCCGTCGCATCGCTTTTCCTGTCCCTTATCCCCAGCTACGTCATAGAGCTCCTGCGCACCCACAACCTGGCCCTCATCGGGGGCCTGGCGGCCGCCATGCTCGGGTGCTCCGCACTGGTCCAGTTGGCCGGTCGGCGGATCCCGCCCCTGCCGGCCCAGGCCATCGGCATGACCATGGTGGCCGGAGCCGCGGCGGCCGTGATCGTCGTCGCCCATGTCCGGTCGCTGTCGCTCATGATGGGCGCCAGCGTGCTGGCCGGCCTCGGGCTTGGGCTCGCCTTCCGGGGCTCGCTCAGCCAGGTAAACGCCGTCGCCCCCGACGATCGCAAAGGTGACATCGTGGCCAGCTACTACCTCGTCGTCTACCTCGGTACGGCGCTGCCCGTCGTCGGCGTGGGCGTGTTGGCCCTCAGCACCGGGCTGCTCACCGCCGTCCAGGTCTTCGGCTACGTGATCGGCGCCGCTTGCGTTATCCATCTCTGCCTTCTGGCCGCCGAAATCCGCTCCCATCGCCTGTCACCAACATCGAACTGCCGCACCGGGCCGGGATGAGAAAGTGAGAGCGGCCTACATCAACGACCTGGGCGACGCTGCCACCATCCGGGTCGGGGAACTGGCCGATGCCGTCGCCGGCGAGGGACAGGTGCTCGTGCACGTGGAGGCGGTGGCGGTCGACGCGGTGGATACCTATCTGCGATCCGGGCGATGGCGCACCGAGGTGTCATTCCCTCTCGTCTTGGGTCGGGACCTGGTTGGCACCGTGGCTGCGGTCGGCCCGGGCATCACCGATGTGGAGCTGGGGCAACGGGTATGGACCAACTCCGCCGGCTACGGCGGCCGCCCGGGCGCCACCGCCGAGCTGGTCGCGGTGTATAGGGACAGGCTCTACCCGCTGCCGCCCGGAGCAGACCCGGTGACCTTCGTGGCCGCGCTGCACCCGGGGGCCACCGCCCATGGCGCCCTCCTCGGGCGGGCTCGTCTGCAGCCGGGTGAGACCGTCGCGGTCGTCGGCGCCAACGGCGCGGTCGGGATGTGCATGGTCCAGGTTGCGGCCGCGTCCGGCGCCAGCGCCGTCGGGGTCGTCCGGGACGCGAGCAGCACCGAGCGGCTGGGCGCGCTGGGGGCAACGCACGTGGCGGTGTCCGACGCCGGGCACGCCCCCAGCGCCGCCAGAGCATTCGCGACGGACGGTGTCGACGTCCTGATCGATACCACCGGCCGCGTCGACGTCGCCGCAATGCCGGACATCCTCAATCCTCGAGGGCGGATCGTCCTCATCGCCGGGCAGGGTCGCCTGAACCTCGACGCATGGCGGTTCTACACCCGCGAGATCCAGCTCCTGAGCTTCGTGATGAGCAGGATGACGGCCGGCGAACTCGCCGCCGCCGCCAGCTGGATCAACACCAGATATGCCGAGTCACCCCTGGCCGTCAGCGTCGGGAGGGTGCTGAGTTTCGGGGACGCAGCTGAGGCCCACACCATCGTGGAGTCCGGCCGCCTGCCGCGAATGGCCGACGGCACCATAGGGCGCCTGGTCCTCCAACCCTGAACGCCCGGGCGTTCGCCGTGGGTGACTCCGTGGGCCGACTGCCCGGCATTGGCGTACGCCGTCGAGTCGTCAGACAGGGGCGTTCAGGGCGACGGCGGCGTTGACCGGCGTGGCGATGTTGGCATTGACCGGTGACATGGCGGCTCGCTCGGGCAGGTCTTCGGCCGCTGATTAGGTTGCCGTACATGACCACGCTCAACGGCAGAGCGGGACGGTTTCTGGCCCTGCACCAATGCGAGCGCCCGCTCCTGCAGCCCAACGCCTGGGACGAGGGGTCGGCCCGGTTGCTGGCCTCGCTCGGTTTCGAGGCGATCGCCACCACGAGCAGTGGGTTCGCGGCGACGCTGGGGCGGCTCGACGGATCGGTGACCCGGGACGAGGCACTGGCTCACGGGTCCAGGTTGGCCGGTGCCGTGGACGTGCCGGTGGCTGCCGACACCGAGAACGGCTTCGCCGACGACCCCGCCGGCGTGGCCGACACGGTGACCCGGGCGTGTGCCACGGGACTGGCCGGATGCTCGATCGAGGACTTCACCGGTCGACGCGATGACGCCATCTACGACCTCGGCCTGGCCGCCGAGAGAGTGGCGGCCGCGGTCGAGGCGGCCCACCGCGGACCTGAGCACCTGGTGCTCACGGCCCGGGCCGAGAACCACATCCACGGTCGCCACGATCTCGCCGACACGATCGCCCGGTTGCAGGCCTACCAGGAGGCGGGCGCCGATGTGCTCTTCGCTCCCGGCTTGACCGCGCTGGGCGACATCCGGTCGCTCCTGTCGTCGGTCGACCTACCCGTGAACGTCCTCGCCCTCCCGGGTTGCCCGCCGGTCGACGAGTTGGCAGAGGCGGGCGTGGCCCGGGTTTCCGTGGGGGGCGCCTTTGCCTATGCCGCCTTGTCCGCTCTGCTCGACGCTGCCGCCGAGTTGAGGGACAACGGCACCCACGGATACTGGGCGCGGGCGGCCGCAGCGCGCGATACGACCAAGCGGGTGTTCACGCCCTGACGCGATCGTGAAGGGTTGGTTGCGAGGAGACGGCGTCGCTGCTGGGCGGGTAGCCGGGACCGTAGGAGCTCGGACCGGGCGCCGGCGTGGTGTGCGAACCTTGGCGCCGACGGCGGAAAGGGGCGCGGGTGGTGAAGAGGCTGCGGTCCAGACAGGAATGGCGTTTCTTCGGGGTCCTGCCGAGGGCCGATCCGAAGCTGGCCGTCGCCTGGTGGGCGGTGCTCGTCCTTCGCGGGGTGCTTCCCGCCGGCTTTGCCATCACCATGGGTGTGCTGGTGAGCGCCGTGCAGCACCAGCACAGCCTCACCGGGCCGCTGGTGGCAATGGGATCGGTGTTCGTGCTGTTACAGGTGCTCAGCCCCATCCACGCCACCATCAGCGCCAACCTCGGCGACCGGGCCGCCGCCTACCTGTACGACAAGCTCACCGATGCCTGCGTGGGCCCTCCCGGCATGGGCCACCTCGAGGATCCGAAGCTCACCGCCGACCTCACCGTCGCCCGCGAGTTCGACCTGGGCATGACCGGGCCGCCTCTGTCGATGTCCATGGACTTCATCGCCGCCGGTCTGGTCGAGATGATCGGCGGCCTCTCGTCGGCGGGTGTGCTGTTCGGGTACGCGTGGTGGGCGCCGATACTGCTCGGCGGGGCATGGCTGTCGACGCACTGGCTGCTCAAGGAGAGCGCCGTCTGGCGCGACAGGAACACGGACGAGGTGCGCTCCGCCCAGCGTGATGCCGAGTACGCCTACCGGCTTGCCGTCGACCCGCCCGCGGCCAAGGAGCTGCGCATGTTCGGCCTGGCCGGATGGACCATCGACCGCTTCATCGCCCGGCGGACGGTGCTGCACGAGTTGCAGTACGAGGCCACACGCCTGCGAGAGCGGTCGGTACTCTCCAGCCTGGTGGTCGTCGTCGCCGCCAACGTCGTCGTGCTGTGGACCTTGGCCGTCGCCGCCGCCGACGGGCACCTCGGCCTCGGTGCTGTGGTCGTGTACGCCCAAGCTGCGATGGGGGCGTCGATGATCGCGTTCGGCGGCCTCAACTGGGCCCTTGACGGAGCGGCGGCACCGGTCGCCGCCGTCATGCGGGTCGAACCGGAGATGGGGCCGAAGGGAGCACTGGCGTCGGGCACCAGGGCGGCGGACGGCATGCCCGGGCGGTCGTTGCGGTTCCGGTCGGTGTCCTTCGCCTACCCGACCGTCGAGGGCTCGCCGGTTCTCCAGGACTTCGACCTGGAGATACCGGCCGGGTCGTCGTTGGCCATCGTCGGCCGGAACGGCGCCGGCAAGACCACCCTGGCCAAGCTCCTGTGCCGGCTCTACGACCCGCAGTCGGGGGCCATAGAGGTCGACGGCGTCGACGTCCGCGCTTTCGAGCTCGATTCCTGGCGTTCACGGGTCACCGCCGTCTTCCAGGACTTCATCCGCTTCGAGCTGTCCCTGAGGGACAACGTGGCGCCGGCGGGCGCACCCGACGCGGTGATCCTGACCGCGCTCGAGGCGGCTGGGCTTGGGGATCTCGTGAGCCTCGACACCGTTCTGGCCAAGGGGTATGAGGGCGGCACCGACCTGTCCGGGGGGCAGTGGCAACGGGTGGCGCTGGCCCGGGCGTTGTGTGCGGTGCAACTCGGGGCCGGGGTGGTGCTCCTCGACGAGCCGACAGCGCAGCTCGACGTCCGGGGCGAGGCCGAGATCTTCAACCGAATCCTGGCCGGTACACGCGGCTGCACGACGATCCTCATCTCCCACCGCTTCTCGACCGTACGCCAGGCCGACCGCATCTGCGTGCTCGAGCATGGTGGCGTGGTCGAGCTCGGCACACACGACGAGCTGATGGCGCTCGGGGGTCGGTACCACACGATGTTCGAGCTGCAGGCCCAGCGCTTCGCCACCGGCCAGCCGGTGGCCGAGGGCGAGGAGGAGGTGGTCTTCGACGTCCTCTCTTGACCGCTCGCGCAATGGCGCCGACGACGACCTGCCGCCCGCCCTGCGCTCGATGTGGCGGCTGTGCAAGCTCGGGTACCAGCACGAGCCGGCGCTGATCCTCGCCGCCTTCGTGTTGTCTCTGGTGGCCGCGCTGCCCGACGCCCTCATCGCCGTCTGGCTCAAGCTGCTGGGCGAGGGCGTTCTGCAGTCGCGGCGCGGCCTAATCGAGGTGGCGGCTCTGGGCATGGCCGTCTCCGTGGTTGCCACCTGGTTCCTGCGGACGGTTTCGACCCGGATGCAGCGCCGCTTCCGTGACAAGGTGACGATCGCCCTGGAGTCGCACGTGGCCGGGCTGCAGGCGTCGGTCACGACCATCGCCCACCAGGAGCGTCCCGACTACCTCGATCGCCTGTCAGTGCTGCGCGATCAGGTGTTCGTGCTCGACCACATGTACATGTCGCTGTTCTCGACGTGCGGGTGGATCCTGCGCCTGGCCGTCACGGTGGCGCTGCTCATGTCGGTTCACCCGCTGCTGGCGCTGCTGGCCCTGTTCGCGCTGCCCACGGTGCTCTCGTCGACCTGGCGTCCCGCAGTCGAGCGGGCCGCCTTCGAGAAGAGCGCGTCGCACGAGCGACTGGGCCGCCACCTCTTCACCGTGGCGACGACGGCGCTGCCCGGCAAGGAGGTGCGGGTCACCGGCATCGGCCCCCGGCTGGCGGTCGATCGGCGGGCGGCCTGGGAGCGCTGGTACGGCCCCGTCGGCGCCGCCCGCCGCGCCTCGGCGGTGTGGCACACGTTGGCATGGGCGGTGTTCGGCTCGGCCTATGTGGGCGGGGTCGTCTTCGTGACGTCAGGTCTCCACCGTCCGGCCCAGGACGTGCTGCTGGTGCTGGCCGCCGGCTCCCGCCTGTCGTCCTACATAGGGGCGACGGTGGGGGAGGTCGGCTTCTTGCGCGGCATCTGGATGGACGGGTCTCGACGGCTGGCCTGGCTCGAGGACTACGTCGCTTCGCTGAAGGCCGACGCCGACCAACCGGTGCCGATGCGCCTCACGGATGGCATCACGTTCCAGAACATCTCGTTCTCATACCCGGGCACCTCCCGTCTGGTTCTGGAGGACGTCTCGCTCAAGCTGCCGGCAGGCGCAGTCGTGGCGGTGGTGGGCGAGAACGGCGCCGGCAAGACCACGCTGGTGAAGCTGCTGTCAAGGTTCTACGAGCCGACATCGGGCCGCATCCTGGTGGACGGTATGGCCCTGGCCAGGATGCCGGCCGACGAGTGGCGCTCACGCCTGGCCGGTGCCTACCAGGACTTCTTCCGCTTCGAGTTCCAGGCCCGTCATTCGGTGGGGGTGGGCGACGTGCCCCGGCTGGACGACACCGGCGCCGTCGCACGGGCCATCGAGCGGGCAGGAGCCGACGACGTCGTGGCCCGGCTTCGCTCCGGCTTGGAGACCCAACTCGGCCCGACGTGGCCGGAGGGGGTGGAGGTGTCGTTCGGGCAGTGGCAGAAGCTGGCGCTGGCCCGGGGCTTCATGCGCGATGGACCCTTGCTGCTGGTGCTCGACGAACCCACCGCGGCGCTGGACGCGGAGACCGAGCACGCTCTTTTCGAGCGCTACGCCGCCGGAGCGAGGGGTGTGTCGGAGGACGGCCGCATCACGATCCTGGTTTCGCACCGGTTCTCCACGGTGCGCATGGCCGACCTGATCGTCGTGCTCGACGGTTCCCGGGTCGTCGACGTCGGTGCCCACGACGAACTCCTGGGCCGGGGCGGGCAGTACGCCGAGTTGTACGGCATCCAGGCGGCGGCCTACCGCTGAAGGGTGGCGGCGAGGCTGGGCGCTGAACGGGATCATCAAGCGGTGCCTCGGATGGTCGGCACGTGCTCGTCCTGCGAGCCGACGAGGCGCCCGTCGGCCTGGACCAATCGACGAGGTGACGCCTCCGGACCTGGCCCTGTACGAGCCGATGTTGACTTCCCTGTTGCGCCTGGTGGCTGCGGCGGGCCGGTACGTTGTGATGCCGTGCCCCATGAGCAGGAAGACGGCCAACCAGAGCGGATCCTCGTGGTCACCGCGCACCCAGACGACGTGGATTTTGGGGCGTCGGGCAGCGTTGCCGTGTGGGTATCGGCTGGCATCGACGTGCGCTACTGCATCGTCACCGACGGCGATGCCGGTGGTTTCGATCCGGCTGTGCCCCGGGCAGAGATCGGCTGTATCCGGCGGGCCGAGCAGCGCTCCGCCGCAGCAGCCGTCGGGGTCAAGGACGTGACATTTCTCGGCTACCCGGATGGGGCGTTGTACGTCAGCCATGACCTGCGGCGCGACATCAGCCGCGTCATCCGCCAGGTGCGGCCCCAGCGGGTGGTGACCCAGTCGCCCGAACGCAACTTCGAGCGCGTCTACGCCAGCCACCCCGACCACCTGGCTGCCGGTGAGGCCACCCTCTGCGCCGTGTACCCCGACGCCCGCAATCCGTTCGCCCACCGGGTCCTGGCCGAAGAAGGCCTGGAGCCATGGACCGTGGACGAAGTGTGGTTGATGGGGACGCCGAGCGCAGGGCCGTCGACCTACGTCGACATCACCGCTGCCATGGACGACAAGGTGGCTGCCCTTCGGGCCCATGCCAGCCAGACGGCGCACATGGAAGACCTAACCGGCTTCATCCGCGGCTGGGCCCAAGGCACGGCCAGCCACGCCGGCTGGGAGCCGGGCCGATTGGCCGAGGCCTTCAGGGTCGTCAACACTGGCTGATCACCCCTGCTGTCGAGCGGAGCGATGGGTCTGCAAGAGGGCAGTCTCCGATCTGAGGAGACGATCTGCGACCTGAGCACACGTCGACCAGCGGTGGTACCACGCCGAGCTCTGGCCCCGCTCGTTTTCGGTGGCTGGAAACCGGGATGTAGGAGTGCGGCCTGGGCCTGCACTTGCGTTCTGGACGAGCGCACCATCCGTGTACGAGCGGAGAGGGAGGGATTTGAACCCTCGGACCCGTGAAGGTCACCTCATTAGCAGTGAGGCCGATTCGGCCGCTCTCGCACCTCTCCCGTTGACCCAGCATAGGTCACCCACCGGCGGGACGATCAAGAGAAGTCCCACGTCAGTACGGGGTGTCGGCAAACCCAGAGCCGTCGACCGATGCGGCCGGTGGGTCAGCCGACGGCGGTGTTCTGCGTCAACGGGCAAGATGCCCCCTTCACGTCGTCCCTACGCCACGCTGAAGTCGCTGCCCCGCCGGGTGTGCTCCTGCCCGGGCCACCGGGTGTACGGTCGGGGCCGATGCCCGCATTGATTCGAAACTAAACTAAACTCGCCAACAGCCCGATCAGATCGTAAGCGGTGGTCAATACGGGTAACCGGAGGACATGGAAAAGCCTTGCGACTAAGCCGAACCGGCTGATATTCCTCGCACAGAAGGGCCTCACCGACTCTTCCGTCATTCTTGAGAACGGGCATTCCGTAAGCCGGCCATCCCCCGCGCACTTCGACAGACGACCCGCTCAACCCATCCTGGAACCCGCTTCTATCGAGTAGCCCACGACTTTGGACTGGGTGCGGTGGGGCCGGATATGGCACTCGAGACGCTTCCGCCCGACGTTCGGCCGGCGAGACCCAGGATGTTCGCACTCCGCCAGGTGGCCGACGAGAGCGGCGGTCATCCATGCCCTGTAGTCTCTGCATGACAGCGTATTACAGGGCCGAGTGAGGTCACCATGGCCAGGTCAAACACAAGCGTTCGACTCGCCGACAGCGTCCGCAGGCAGCTCGCGGACGCCGCCTCGGCAGAGGCCACGACCATCACCGAGCTGGTCGAGCGGTACGTACGCGAAGGGCTTGCCTGCGCGGCGCATCCGGGCATCGTCTTCAAGGCCGGCCCCCATGGTCGGCGGGCCGCGCTCGGCGGAGGACCCGACGTCTGGGAGATTGTCGGCGCCCTCCGGCACGTCACCGGCTCAGAAGCCGAACGGATAGCGACACTGGCCCACCAGTTCGGCATCCACGAACGCCAAGTCGTGATCGCGCTCGGCTATGCCGCCGCTCACCGCGAGGAGATCGAAGCGCGGATCCAGTCAAACGACCGAGCCCTGGAGGAGGTCGAACGCGTCTCGGCCGAGCGTGAGCGGCTTCGTGCTTGAGATTCCTCGTCGACTCGATGCTGCCGCCCATCGTCGCCGAGCTTCTTGAGGCCGCCGGCCATGACGCCAACACGCCGGCCCGGCTCGGCGCCCACAACCTTCCCGACGGCATGCTCGTGCAACTGGCCGCACCCGAACATCGAGCGATCGTGACCGAGAACGCAAGCGACTTCGCCGCCGTCACCATCTGCCCAGTGCTGTTCGTGCGCAAGGCCTGGTGGCCGGCCTCTTCGCTGAGCTCGAAACTCGTCGAGGTCATCGACCGGTGGGCGGCCGCTAACGCTGACCCCGGCTCCTGGGCTCACTGGCTGGCCGCCGAGCTGCGGTAGCACACTCGACGTGAGCTGCTCGACGGCCACTCGCCGGCCACCGAGCACGGTCGAGCCCGGCGCGCTGCCGTACCGCCTGGCCGTGCGGCCGGGAGGTTGCGTGATGGGCCTTCGTGCCGGCCTTTCATCTTTGGGCATGTCCCGTGCTCGGGGGCGACGCCGGGGTCAAGCTGGCCGGAAGCTGGAACGCCGTCGGCGAAGTCGACGGACACCACCTACTGCATCGACGCCGACTACCCGCCAATACCCGACGGCGTCGACGTCAAGGTCTGGCAACAGTGGCCCGGGCACAGCTGCCCTCGGTGCTCGGGGACATCGACCAAGGTCTCGCGCCGGTCCCAACAACAAGGCACCAACAGCGTCACACCCTCCTCGGTCAAACCGAGGGGAAGTGCCGGACTGACCGGGCGGCCGACGGCGGCCGGCCTCAGACATGCAGCAACGTCGCCGGGTCCGCTGACGGCCGGGCGGTGAGGTCCCAGCCGCCCGCTCGGCGTTCGAGCCTGTACCACCGGCCGTCGCGGCCGAGGCGGAGCTGAAGAGGGCCAGCTTGGACCGAGTTGGCGTTGGCACGGGGGCGGGTGGCGAGGCCGGCGGCGACGAGGGCCTGGCGGGCTTCGTCGAGGGCGTCGGCCGGAGGTTCCCAAGTGTCATCCAGGATGGTGACGCCGGGTGGTCCGCCGTGGCGCCAGCCGAGCGCCAGACGCAGGAGGCGCCGCTCGGGGATTTGGGCCCGGCGGGCGAGACCGGCGAAGGCCGGCGTGCCGATGAGCGGGTCAGCGCGCCGGGCCAGGTCGTGCTCGAACGACAGGCCCAGGCCGCCGTCGCTGTCGCCGGTGGCGAGGGCCAGGGCCCGCTGGGCGGCGTCGGCGGCGAGGTCGCAGATCTGGGCGGCGGTGACGCCGGCCGAGGCGGGAGGGTCGCTGAGCAACGGCGCCGGCCGGCCGGCATGCTCCGGCGGGAGCGGCGGCCGGGGTGGCGGGCCGGCGGCGCGCCCGCTGAGCGAGCGGGCGGTGACGGTGTGGTTCGACCCGGACCGTGGCCGGGTGACCGGGTCGGTGGCGATGGCCTCTCGACGGCGGGACCGCAGGCCGGACAGGACTTCCTCGCGGGTGCGGCCCCGCAGGAGCAGGACGGTGAAGGGGTCGCGGTCGAGGAGCTCGGCGGCCAGGTAGCAGACGGCGGCGGCGTGCTTGCACGGGTTGGCCCAGTCCGGGCAGGTGCAGGTGGTGCCGATCTCGCCGGGGCCGGGCAGCAGCGACAGGCCGGCGTCGGCGATGTCGTCGGCGATGGCGGGAGTGAGCTCGCCGTCGAGCAGGGCAGCGGCGTGGCCGGCCTTGGCCGCCACTCCGTCGAGGACCCGGTCCCATTCGGGCTCGGTGAAGGGCCGGACCCGGACGCGGACCCGGTAGGCCGACATCCGGTTCCCGTACACGGGGGCGCGTACCTCACCGGCCTGAGAGATGAGCGGGCCGACCTTGCCGGTGCGGGCGTAGGTCCGGCCTCGGGGCAGCCGGTTGGGGTCGAGGCGGGCCCGGTGCTCGAGGGCGTCAACCCATGCCCGGCCCCACCAGGTGGTGCCGAACGCCGTCCGCCCGCCGGGCTTGCGGCCCTGGCCGCGGGCGCGGTCCCGGGCCAGCTGCCGGGCCTCGTCGAGGCCGGCCATGCGCTCGCGGATCTGGGCGAGGCGTGCCTCTCGGGCCGGGCCGGTCGGCGGGGGACCGGCCCCGCCGGTCACGGCGTCCTCTGGAGGGTGACGAGCTCGGCCAGGTCATGGTCGGACAGCTCCGACAGCCACGCCTCGCCGCCGCCGATCACGGCGTCGGCCAGCTCGCGTTTGGCCGTGAGGAGGGCGGCGATCCTGTCCTCGACGGTGCCTTCGGTGACCAGGCGGTGCACCTGGACGGTCCGGTCCTGGCCGATCCGCCAGGCCCGGTCGCTGGCCTGGTCCTCGACTGCCGGGTTCCACCACCGGTCGTAATGGACGACCTGAGTGGCGGCGGTGAGGTTCAGGCCGGTGCCTCCGGCCTTGAGCGACAACAGCAGGACGGGCGCCTCGCCGGCCTGGAAGCGGTCGACCATCGCCTGGCGCTTCGCCACCGGGACCCCGCCGTGGAGGAACAGCGACGCCGTGCCGGCATCGGTCAGATGGCGCTCGAGGAGGCGGCCCATGGCCACGTACTGGCTGAAGATGAGGACCTGCTCGCCGGCGTCGGCCATGGCCGCCAGCAGCTCGTCCAGGGTGTCGAGCTTGCCCGACCGGCCGGCCAACGGGCCCTTCTGGCCGAGGTAGTGGGCCGGGTGGTTGCACACCTGTTTGAGGGCGGTCAGCAGCTTGAGGACCAGCCCCCGTCGGGCCATGCCCTGCGCAGCTGCGATCTCGGCCAGCATCTCTTTGACCACCGCGGCGTAGAGGGTGGCCTGCTCGGCGGTGAGCGGTACGACCTCATCGGTCTCGACCTTGGGCGGCAGCTCTGGAGCGATGCCCGGATCGAGCTTGTGCCGCCGGAGCAGGAACGGGCGCACCACCCGGGCCAACGCCGCCGTGGCCTTGGGGTCGCGGTGACGCTCGACGGGCACGGCCACCCGGTGGCGGAAGTCCTCAAGCGGGCCAAGCAGGCCGGGGACCGTCCAGTCCAAGATGGCCCACAGCTCGGTGAGACGGTTCTCGACCGGGGTGCCGGTAAGCGCCAGCCTCGTGCCACCGGGGATGTGGCGGAGCTCCCGGGCGGTCCGCGACAGTGGGTTCTTGACGTGCTGGGCCTCGTCGGCCACGACCAGGCCCCAATCCACGTCGGCGAGGGCGTCACGGTCCCGGCGTACGACGCCGTAGGTGGCGAGAACCACCTCGTCGGAGGCGACATGGTCGAGGTCCCGGCCGCCGCCGTGGTAGCGGCGCACCGTGACCGAGGGGGCGAAGCGCTCCGCTTCCCGCTGCCAGTTCGACAGCAGCGTGGCCGGGCACACAACGAGCATCGGGCCGGCGCCCGGGCCCAACACGTCGTGGCGGTGCAGGTGCAGGGCGAGGGTCTGGATGGTCTTGCCCAGGCCCATGTCGTCGGCCAGGCAGCCGCCCAGGCCGGCTCCGGCCAACGCGGCCATCCACGCCAGCCCGCGGCGCTGGTAGGGACGCAGTGTCGCCGCCAGCCCGGGCGGCTCGGCCAGCTCATGGTCGGCCTCCGCCTGGTCTCGGGCGGCCGCCAACTGCCCGGCGATCCTGGCCACCGGCCCCTCGCACGACGCCTCGATCTCGCCTCCCGGTCCGTCGGCTATCGAGCCGGACAGCGCGGCGGCGAGCGCTTGGGCAAACGGGACCGGGCGAGCCCCGGCCCGGCGCATCCGCTCGATCAGGGCCGGGTCGACGAGCACGAAACGGCCCCGGAGCCTGACCATCGGCCGCTTCGCTTCGGCGAGCGCCTCCAGCTCGGCCGTGGTCAACGCCCGCCCGTCCATAGTCGCCTCCAGACGGACCTGCACCAGCCCGTCCAGGCTGAGGCCCCCTTCGGTGACCGCCGCTGGCGACGGGGTGCCGACCATCGCCCGTAGCCGTATCTCCCCGGCCCCCAGATCGGTCGGCCACAGCACTTCGACGCCCGCCGAGGCCACCGCCTCGGCCGCCGGGCCGACCAGGTCCATGGCGTCGTCGTCGCCCAACACCAGCATCTCGGGGCGGGTCTGCTCCAGCAGGGGGGCGGCGGCGGGCCACGCCCGGGCCAGTCGCCGTAGACCCACGAGCAGGTCGGCCTCGGCATCGACGCCCAGCCGTTCGAGCACCACCGACGGCGCCGACCAGAGCTCGGCGGCATCGACCACCAAGCTCGGATCGACGTGGCTCCGCAGCTGGACGACGGCGGTGAAACCGCCGTCGAGACCCTCCGGCGCGGTTACCCGTAGACCGGGAACCGCTCCGCCCCCCAAGCCGGCCCCCAGCCCGTCCAGCCACGCCGCCACCTCTGCGCTCGGCACCACCGCCGCGTCCCGGTCAGCGAACGAGGCCCCACCGACCATCCCGGCCGCCGAGGTGCGTACCAGGGCATCGGCCACCGCGTCGAAGAAGCCCTCCACCGCAGCGTCGGGCGCCTGCACCTGCAGCGGGCCCCGGCCGGGCACGACCACGGCGAACGCCTCCACAGGTAGGGCCTCGGCCAGCTCGACCAGTCGTCGGTGATCGGCCGGGTCGAGCGGCCCGACCGCCCAACCCGCAGTCCCCGCCGGTGTCAGAGCGGGCCGGAGCCGGCCCTGGCCACCAGGTCAACCGCCGTCTTGGCCGCCACCGACCACGCCCCGACCGATGGCGTCACGTCGGCGTCGACCGGCAAAGCCACCAGCTCGGCGAGCACCTCGTCCACCCGGGCACGGCTGCCTCCCGCCATTGACCGGCGCACGCTGCGCCCGACCGGCCTGGCCATCTCGATGCCAGCACCGTCGACGGACGCGTCCTCGCCCGGCCGATACAAGGCCAGAACCGGTGGTCCCCCGGCCAGGTCCGCGCCCACAAAGGTGGCAACGACGCCGCCGGTCAACACCGCGCCGACCCTACCGTCAGCCCCGGACGCCAACCGCGACCGCCACCGCTTCGGAAGAGGCGTCCGCCGCCACCGCGACAAGCTGTGGGGGGACGGCGGGCATCTGGTGGGCTCCGTCCGCGACCCGCCTCTGTGGTGGACCCTACGTGGCCGCCTCCAGCGGTGGCGGCGAGCCCAAGCTGGAGTGGTACACGAGCGTGCGGTAGAGCGAGCGCAAGAAGGCAATGGCGACCATGACCGAGGCGATGGCGCCGCTCAGGTACTGGCCCCAACCCTGGTTACCCAAGATGGCCTGGTCGACTCCCTGCACCAGCAGCAGGGCGCCGGCCAACCCGAACAAGGTGGTACCGATGGTGGCTACGAAGCCGTCGGGCAGCGGGGTGAGGGCGTCACGACGGCGAAGGCGGGACCGCACCAGCCACGCAGCCAGGAGCACCAGGAGCCCGAGGGCGCCGACGGCCACCCGGTACAGGACGACTTCGTCGAAATGGTGCGCCGCAGCGGCCTGGGCGCAGGAGAGTGCCCGGGCGTGATACTCGAAGAAGCCGGCGCAGCGGGCGGAGGTGTACGTGACGCCCGGTTGGTCCCCGGCCACGGACGACACACCCCAGGCCGCGCCCATGCCCCGCGCCAGCAGGCCGCTGAGGCCGACAGCGCAAAGGCCGATGCCACCCAGCCAGACAGCGCCGAGGACGAGATGGCCCAGGACCACGCCGGGAACGCGCCGGTGCTGGACGTGGGCGAAGCGACGCGCCACCGTGCGGGCTGAGCCGAACCGGGCCACCGCCTGACCTGGGCTTCGGCTTCGCTGGCCGTCGGCCATCCCGGCGGCCACGGCCTCCACAAGGTGGTCCTCGGTCTCGGCCAGTACCGGCGGACGTCGTGGGCCCGACCTCGAAGCTGACCCAGCAACTGGTCCAGAAAGCGCTCAATGGGGTCGGCGGCGGGAGCACTGGGACCGGTCATGTCGACCACCCCGATGCGGCGGGGACGCCGGGCGACCATCCGAACACGGCGTGGAAGCTTCGGTGCTCAACCGCCCGGAGGGACCACAACGGTGGTCGGTGCGCCGCCGGCCGCGCCGGCCCCGCCGCCGCCGCCACCACCACCGCCGCGGCTGGAGCCGGCGAAGCCGCCGGTCCCCGTGCCGGGTGCGCCGATCGTCACCGACTGCGCCGTGGTGGTGCCGTCAGGGTTCTTGGCCCCTTGGACGACCACCGTGTCGCCCGGGTGGATGTCGGCCACCGCGCCCTTGTCGGTCTTGTTGACGGTGGAGGAGTCAGTGGTGGTGACGGCGACCGTGTTGCCGGTGGCATCGGTCACGTAGAGGGTCGACCCGTCGATGCTCTTGACCGTCCCCACGGTGCCCCCGCCTCGACCGGCACCCCGACCGGCACCCCCGCCCGAGGTCGCACCCGTGCCCGCCACCGCGCCGCCAGCCGCTGCCCGTGTCGCGCTTCGGGCTGGGGAAGTGGTGGTGCCGGCCCTGTGCCGCTGCACCACGGCACCGCCCCAGAACCCCAGGGCGGCCACCACTCCGGCCGTCAGCAGGGCCGTCGGCAGGCGCAGGCGGACGCCCCTGGGCGGCCCGCCGGTCGGCCACACGTCATCATCCTCGACCACCGGGGCAGCCTCTGAGGAAGACGCTGGCCCGACCTCGGGTGACCTGGGCCCGGAGAGCGCCACCCCCGGCTCCGGCTCGACGGGCTGGAGCTCGCTGGTGTCGTCGATCGACATGGTCGGAGGCCTTTCGTTCATTCGTAGCGCAAGGCGTCGATGGGTCGGAGCGAGGCGGCCCGGTTGGCCGGGTAGAAGCCGAAGAAGATGCCGACGACCACAGCCACGCCGAAGGCCAGGAGGATCGAGGAAGGGGCCACGACGGGCTGCACGCCGACGATGCGGAACCGGCTTCCCACGATCCCGGTGGCCACCCCCACCACGCCGCCGATGACCGACAGCAGCACCGCCTCGATCAGGAACTGCCCGAGGATGACCGATCTCGGCGCTCCGATGGCCTTGCGGATGCCTATCTCACGAGTCCGCTCGGTGACGGTGACAAGCATGATGTTCATCACGCCGATCCCTCCCACGAGGAGCGAGATGGCCGCCACCGCGCCCAGCAGGATGGTGAAGGTCCGGGTTGTCGACTCCGACGTGGCCAGCAGGCTGCCCTGGTTGAGGATCTGGAACGGCGAGGTCGCCGACGCCGAGACGGGATGACGGGAGTCCAGGACGGTCTGCACCTCAGCCTGGGCGAGGTCGAGCGTCTTGGCCGAACGACCCTGGATGGTGATGGAGTTGACGGTCTGGCTGCCGGCCAGCGTGTCCTGTACGGCCGTGTAGGGAGCGATGGCCACGGCGTCCAGGTCCTGCAGCCCGTTCGTCCCCTTGGCCTGAAGGACCCCGACCACCTCGTAGCTGGCGCTGCCCAGCTTGACCTGCTGGCCCACCGGGTCCTGGCCGGGGAACAGGTTGGTGACGAGGGTCTGGCCGATCACCAACACCCGGCTGCGTGACGTCACGTCGTCGTCGGTGAGGGCGGTGCCCTGGGCCACCTTGTCGTTGGCGGCGCTGAAATAGCTGGGCGTGGTACCGATGATCTGGTTGACGGTGTAGGTGTTGCCGGCGTGGGTGGCCGTGGCGTTGGCCTGGACCACGGGCGACACCGACCTGACATCCGGTGTGCTCTGTGGGTCCTGCAGCGCCTTGGCGTCCCCCAGCGTGAGCTGTGTGGCCCGCGACTGGGTGCCGGTCCGTGAACCTCCGCCACGTCGGCCGAAGCGGCCTTGACTGGACACCGTGATGGTGTTCGTGCCCAGGTTCTGGATCCGGTCCTGGATGGACTTGGAGGACCCGGCGCCCACTGCGACCAGGATGATCACTGCGCCCACCCCGATCAGGATGCCGAGCACGGTGAGGGCTGACCGCAGCTTGTTGGCGGCGATGCCCCGCAGGGCGATGCGGATGTTCTCCAGCCAGTTCACGACGTCGTTCCGGCCCGGGTAGGCGTCGCCGGCCACTCCGTCGCCGGAGCGGCCCGGTGGATGGGCCCGACGCGGTGGTCGTCGACGACGTGGCCGTCCCGCAGCCGCACGATGCGCCGGCACCACGACGCCACCTCGTCCTCGTGCGTGACGATCACGACGGTGCGGCCTTGGGAGTTCAGGCGGTCGAAAATGCCCATCACCTCGGCGGAGGCGACGCTGTCGAGGTTGCCGGTGGGCTCGTCGGCGAGGATCAGGGCCGGGTTGGTGGCGATGGCCCGAGCCACGGCGGCACGCTGCTGCTGGCCGCCCGACAGCTCCGACGGCACGTGGTCCTGGCGGTCGGCGAGGCCCACCGCCTCCAATGCGGCCACCGCCCGCGACCGCCGCTCCTTCGGCTTCAGGCCGGCGTAGGCGAGTGGCAACTCCACGTTGGCCAGCGTCGACGTGCGCGGTATCAGGTTGAACGACTGGAAGACGAAGCCGATCTTGCGGTTGCGCACCACCGCCAGGGCTGGCTCGTCGAGGGTGCGGACGTCGACGCCGTCCAGCCGGTAGTGCCCCCTGGTGGGTACGTCGAGGCAGCCGATGATGTTCATCAGCGTCGACTTGCCCGACCCGGAGGCTCCCATGAGGGCGACGAGCTCACCCCGTTCGACGGTGAGCGACACGCCACGAAGGGCGTGCACGTCGACCGCCCCCATCGTGTAGGTCTTGACGACGTTGCCCAGCTCGACCACGGGGCTGTGCCGGTTGGCCGGTGCCGGTACCGGTGCCCGCTCACCGCGGGTGGAGGAGGGAGACGGGCGCCTCATGGTTGGGAACCTCATCGCCCGATCGGGCCTCCCAATCCGCCACCGCCGCCACCGAAGCGGCCGGCCCCGGCCCCGGCCCCGCCGCCCGTACCGCCACCGGTGGTACCGCTGACCGGGATCGTCGGCGCCACGACGGTGTCACCCTGGTTCACCCCGGAGACGATCTCGGTGGCATCATCGCCCTTGAGCCCGATGGTCACGGGCCTGGTCACCTGTTGGGTGCCGTTCATGACCGTGACGGTGGAGGCGCCGGCGGTGGTGCGGATGTCGGCCGTGGGAAGACGAAGGACATTGGGCCGCAGACCGGTTATGACGCTGACGTTGGCGGTCATGCCCGGCTTGGTCCCGCCTGGGGGCTCGACGAGTTCGATGAGCGCGTCGTAGGTGACGACGTTGCTCGAGACGGTGGATGTGGTGTCGACCTCGACCACCCGGCCGGCGATCTGCTGGGTGGGCAGGGCGTCGAGGGAGACGGTGGCCGGTTGGCCCACGCCGAGCTTGACGGCGTCAGCCTCTGCGAACCCAGCCTTGACCTGGAAGGTGGACAGGTCCGTGAGCGTCAAGAAGGCCGATGACGAGCCGCTGGCCGACGACGACGAGCTGCCGGCATTCGGCGAGGTCGTGGTTGATGCCCCGGCGGTGGACGGGCTGCCGGTACTGCCGGTACTGCCGGTGCCGGTACTGGTGCTGGAGGAGGAGCCGGCACCGCCGCCGCCGACCGTCTGGCCCACGCTGGCATTGACGGAGGAGACGGTTCCGGCCACGGGGGCGACCAGAGTGGTCTGGTCGACGGCGCGCTGGTCGCTGTCCACCGCCGTCTGGGCCTGCTGCAGGCCGGCCTGGGCCGAAGCCACGGCGCTGGGCATGACCTCGGCCTTGACCACGTCGGCGGCCAGGGTCGACCGCTGGCTGGTCTGAGCCGATGCCAGGCCGGCCTGGGCCGAGGCAATCGCCTCTTGATCCTTGTTGACGCCAGCGGTGTCGCTCTGCGCGGCGTCGGCCAGGCTGGTCTGGTCGGTGGCCAGCTTGTCCGAGCACGACTGCGCCGGAGCCCCGCCCGACGCCGCGCTGGTCGGGGTGGCGCACGCACCGGTGTCACGGTTGAGCTGGTCCTGGGCCCGGTTGAGGGCGTTCTGATAGCCCGACACGTTGACGGCCGCGTTCCGTCGGGCATTGTCCAGGTTCTGTGCCGCCGTGTCGACCTGTTGCTGGGCGGCCGCTTCGGCCACCCGGTTCTGGGCCACCTGGGCGGGCGTCAGGCCGGCCGTGGTCTCCGCCAGCTTGTCCTGGGCTGACGCTAGATTGGCCTGGGCGGTGGCCAAGGCGGCCTTGGCGTCGGTGTCGTCGATCTTGGCCAGCGGCTGACCGGTCTGGACCTGGTCACCCTGCTTGACGTACATGGCCGTCAACGTCCCGCCGTTCTTGAAGGCCAGGTTCAACGTCGACGAGGCCAGCACGTTGCCCGACGCCGTCACCGTCGACTGCACGGCGCCCCGCTGGACGGTCGTCGTCCGCGGTGCGGCCTTGACTGTCGAGCCGGCCGTGGTGGCCCGCCAGCCGATGGCGGCGACCACGATCAGCACCGCGGCTAGAGCGCCATTGACGAGCAGCGGGCCTTTGGGTGAAGTGGCCATGTTCCTAGGGAGCCGTCGAGGTCGTCGTGCTGCGGTTGGGCCGGAGAGAGGCGCACGCCTGCCGGGCCGCCTGGTACTTCGGGTCGGTGGTGTCGGGGGGCGTGCCCGGTGGGCGGCCGGCGGTCACGCCGTGCTGCTGGAGGCATTGCCCGTAGGCGCTGTTGCCCGAGCCAGCTTGGCCGCCCCGGGGCAGCAGGCTCTGACACGCCTGCAAGGCCTGTTGCACGTTGGCTGGCAGGCTGGCGGCAGGGGCCGAGCCGGCAGGGGCCGAGCCGGGAGGGGCCGAGCCGTCCGGCTGGTTGCTGTCGGCAGGACCACGCCGGCCGCGGCCGGCAGCCGGGACCTGGGCTGGGTCGACACCGTGCTGCTGCAGGCAGCTGTTGAAGGCGGTGCGGTCGGGACGGCCACCGAGGCTGGTGGACGTCGTGGCCGATGCGTTGGAAGAGCCCTTCGATCCGCAGCCGGCGAGTAGCAGGACCGCCCCGAGGGCGCCGAAGGCCAGGACACGGTGACATGACATGGTAGGGCAGACAAGCCTTCCGCCCTGGGAGCCGCCTACGCCCCGGATGTGAGTCGGCTGTGAACCGGACGGCGCAAGGGCCCAAGCCCATCGGCTCGTGAGTTGGCCCGTCGGCACACGGCCACACGCTCGAGGTCCGGGAGCCGTCCCGCATCGAAGTGCCCACCGCTCGGGCAGGCTTGACGCCGGTCACCCACACCATGGCGCCGACACCCGGGAACACGCCGAGAAGGGTCGGCATCGGCCATGAGATCACAAAGCTGCCGGCCATGAGTCTGCTCACCGCAGCTGGCGCAGTCCGCGGCGGGCGCCAGGAGCGCAACGCGGCGCCAGGCAAGCTCATGGCCCTGCCTTGGCTATGGTCGCCCGATGCGCCTCGCTCATCGGGCCGCGACGGCCTCGCTGGTCGAGCTGGTGGCGGTCCGACGGGCGACCGGCACCAGCGTCTCGGTCTGCATACCGGCCCGGGACGAGGCCGGTACCGTCGGCGCCATCGTGGCCGTCGCCACCGGCCTGGTGAAGGCCGGCCTGGTCGACGAGGTCGTGGTGGCCGACGACCGTTCGACCGACAACCCCGCCGATGTGGCTACGGCCGCCGGAGCCCGTGTCGTGGCCACCGGTGCCGACGGCGGCGTCGGCACGGGCAAGGGCGAGGCGTTGTGGACGTCGTTGGCTGCGTCGACCGGCGACATCGTGTGCTGGGTCGACGGCGACATCCGCGACTTCGACGCCCGCTTCATCACCCGCCTCATCGCCCCGCTCCTCATGGACGCCGACGTCGATTTCGTGAAGGGGTACTACCGCCGCCCGCTGGGCGAGGACGCCACCGGTGGCGGTCGCACCACCGAGCTGGTGGCCCGACCCGCGCTGTCGTTGTTCCTGCCCGAGCTTGCCGGGGTCGTCCAACCCCTGTCCGGCGAGTACGCCGGCCGCCGGCCGGTGCTGGAGGAGTTGCCGTTGGTGCAGGGGTGGGGAGTCGACGTGGCCCTGCTCATCGACGTGGCCCGCCTGGTCGGTATCAACCGTATGGTGCAGGTCGATCTCGGGGTCCGACGCCACCGCCATCGACCTCTCGGTGAGCTCGGCCCCCAGGCCACAGCCGTGCTCATGGCCGTGCTCGACCGCTCGGGCGTCGACGTGCCAACGACCGCCGAGTTGGTCCGGTTCGGCGCCGGCCACGTCCGCCAGACGGTCATGGTGTCGGCCGCCGAGCGGCCGCCTCTGGCCCTGCTGGGCGACCACGCCATCGACGGGGGATGGGCCGGGTGAAGGGCCCCGCCGGCCGCTCAGACCCGGTCGGCTCAGGTCGTGGGCTTGATCCCACGCCGCGGCCGCGGCCCGGGCCGGGGCGGGGTCGGCCCCTTGGCGCCTGCAGATGACCGACGTCATCGAGTTGAGCGGCATCCGAGCCCTCGGGCGCCATGGCGTGCTGGCCGAGGAGCAGATGCGGGCCCAACCTTTCCGGGTCGATATCCGACTGGACGTCGACATTTCCGCCGCCGCCAGCAGCGACGAGCTGTCCGACACCGTCGACTACGGGGCCTTGGCCCTGGCCGTGGTGAACGTCGTCGAGTCGGAGAGCCACAGGCTGCTCGAGCGCCTCGCCGTCCGGGTGGCACAGACCTGCCGGGCCGACCCCCGGGTCGTGGCCGTCGAGGTGACCGTGCGCAAGATGCGGCCGCCCGTCGCGGCCATGGTCGAATCGGTGGCTGTCACCGTCCGGCGTTGACGTGTACCCGGGGTCGGCGCCGGCGCGGGCCGTCGCCTCTTTCCGGCCCTGGCCGATGACCCGCGCCATGCTGGCCCTCGGTTCCAACGTGGGCGACCGGCAGGCCCGTCTGCAGGGAGCGGTGGACGGGCTGGCGGCCGCGACGGGTGTGATAGTGACGGCTGTCTCCCCTGTCTACGAGACAGACCCGGTGGGCGGGCCGCCCCAGGACGACTTCCTGAACGCGGTCGTCGAGGTGGACACCGCCCTCCCGGCCCGGGGCCTGCTGTGGTTGGCCTACGACCTCGAGGCCGCGGCCGCCAGGGTGCGCCGGGAGCACTGGGGGCCCAGGACCCTGGATGTCGACGTGATCTGGGTCGAGGGTCAGGCGTTGGACGAACCCGACCTCGTGGTGCCCCACCCGCTGGCCGGCGAGCGCCCCTTCGTGCTCGCCCCCTTGGCCGACCTGGATGCCGGCCTGGCCGCCGGCCTGGCCCGTATCGACGACTGGACGACCGGCGTGCGCCGGCTGCCCGAGGCCCTCACGGTGCCCGGCTGAGGACGGTCGGCCGAACTGAAGGAACGGACGACCATGTCGCCATGGTGCCGGAGAGGGCACTGAACCGGGCCCGGCCCGTCTCCGGTCAGCCTTTGTTGCGCAGGGCGTCGCGGACCTTGTCCATGATGGCGACCGCCGGACCGACCACCAGATTGCCCAACGCACTCTGTGGACCGTGGGGGTGAGGGTGGGTGGGAGCCGCCTTTTCGGCTGCGTCGAACAGCTTGCGCATGGACTCCAGCTCGTCGGGACTGGAGCTTGCCCGCAGGAGCGGCAGCACTTCGGCCTCCTCGGCCTCGGCGTGGGCCTCCACCATCGTTTTGAAAGAGGCCAGGTGGCCGGCGAACTCGGCGCTGTCGGTGCCGAGCGACTCTAGATCGGAGAGGGCCTGCTTGGCCTTGTCCTCCTCGGCCTTGCGGGCTTCGGCCACCGAGTCCCCGCCCGGCGCCTTGCGCAGGGCCGGATAGACGACCTCCTCCTCGGCTGTCTCGTGCACGGCCAGAAGGCAGGTGAGCTCCTGGAAAGGCCCCAGGGCGGCTCCACCGGTGAGCCCGTCGAGGCGGGAGAACAGTGCTCGCACCTGCGCATGCTGTGCCCTTATGACATCCACCACGTCCAACTCGGCGCTCTCGACCATGTCGGTCCTCCTCGATCGTCGACTGCCAGCGTCGCTACCCGCGTTCTGCGCTCCGTACACGGGCGCGCATCCCTGCGCTGCTCGGTCCACCCCGACGGCTCGGCTCGCCACACAGGGGGCTCCTGGGACGCCGGCACCGATCGCCCGGCGCCCGGCGAAGATGACGCAGTCTGCCCTCGATGGCCGAACCGGCTGTCGCTTGGGCGCTAACAGCCGCCACACTGGTCGGGTGCTCCAAGTCCGAGACCTCAGCGTCGAGGTGGGTGGCCGCCTCACCCTCGAGGCCGCCACCTTCTCGGTGCGCGCCGGCGACAAGGTCGGACTGGTGGGCCGCAACGGTGCCGGCAAGACCAGCTTGTTGAAGGTGCTGGCCGGGGAGGACCCGCCCTACGCCGGGACCGTGCTGCGCCAAGGCGGGATCGGCTACCTGGTCCAGAGCCCGCTGGCCGCGGGGCGGGGCACCGACGGTACGGCCCTGTCGCACGTGCTGTCCGGCCGGGGCCTGGACGAGGCCGCCGTCCGGCTCGAGAAGCTGCGCCTGGCCGTGGAGGAGACCTCCAGCGACCGCAACGTGGCCCGCTTCGCCCGGGCCCAAGAGGCCTTCGAGGCCGATGGCGGCTACGAGGCCGACGCCGACGTACGCCGCATCCTGGCCGGACTGGGCCTGAGGGCCGACCGCGCCGACCTGCCTCTGCACGTCCTGTCGGGGGGTGAGCGGCGCCGGGTCGACCTGGCCCGCATCTTGTTCGCCGGCTCGGACCTCCTGCTCCTGGACGAGCCCACCAACCACCTCGACAGCGACGCCAAGGCCTGGCTCACGCAGTTCCTGCGCTCGTACCGCGGTGGCCTGCTGGTCGTGAGCCACGACCTCGACCTGCTCGACGATGCCATCAACCGGGTGCTCCACCTCGACGAGGCCACGGCCGTCGAGTACCGGGGCACCTACAGCCAGTACCAACGTCAACGGGCGGCCGACGAGGAGCGCCGGGGCAAGCTGGCCGACCGCCAGCAGGCCGAGATGACCCGCCTGGCCCGTCAGGCCGACTCGATGCGGGGCCAGACGGCCAAGCGGGCCCGGGTGGCCAAGACCCTGGACAAACGGGTCGGTCGGCTGGCCTCGGTGGCCGTCGACGGCCCGACCCGGCGGCGTCATCTCAACGTGCGCCTGCCCGACCCGGTCCACTGCGGGCGCACGGTGCTCGAGGTTCAGGGCTTGACCAAGTCCTACTCCGGGCCGCCCGTCTTCACCGACGCCGAGTTCGCCATCGAGCGGGGGGAGCGGCTGCTGGTGCTGGGCCTCAACGGCGCCGGCAAGACCACTCTGCTGCGCATCCTGGCCGGCGTCACCGAGCCAGATCGGGGCCACGTGTCGTTCGGCCTCGACGTCGACCCGGGATACTTCGCCCAGGAGCACGAGGGTATCGAGGCTGGCCGCGAGGTCCTGGCCCACCTCACCGACCGGGCTCCGCACATCCCGACCCCCGAGTTGCGGGGCCTGTTGGGCATGTTCGGCATCGTCGGCGACATGGCCTTCCAGGACGCCGGCACTCTCTCGGGCGGCGAGAAGACCAAGGTGGCTCTGGCCATGCTGGTGGCCGGCGGCCACAACCTGCTGCTGCTGGACGAGCCCACCAACAACCTCGACCCGCCCAGTCGCGAAGCCATCGGCCACGCCCTGTCGCGGTGGAAGGGCGCCATGATCATCGTCAGCCACGACCCAGACTTCGTGGCCGAGCTTGCTCCCCAACGGGTGCTGCTCATGCCCGACGCCACCCTCGACTACTGGACCGACGACCTGTTGGAGCTGGTGGCCATGGCCTGAGTCCGGCCGTCGTGGGCACGATGTGCGGCCACTACCCGACCACACGTTCATGCCGACGTCCCGCCGGACCATCGTCGTCCACGGCCATGGGCACGACGGCACCCGGGGTCGCGCTTAGAGCGAGTAATGGCGGGCCGCCGGGGCCCTGACGGCGACGCGGTGACTGTTGCTGCTACAAACCACCACCAGGAACAGAGGATGATGATGCCAGGAGCGCCGAGCGAGCGGACCCGGGCCCGGCGCCTGGCCGACCGGGCCAGGTACGACCGGGAGACGGTGTGCGCCATCCTCGACGAAGCTCCGTTGGTCCACGTCGGCGTGGTCACCGACACCGGCCCCGTCGTCCTGCCCATGGCCATGGGCAGGGTGGACGACACCCTGTACCTGCACGGGGCCGTGGCCAATGCCCTGCTGGCGGCGTCGTGCGAGGCCGAGGTGTGCGTCTCGGCCACGCTCCTCGACGGCCTGGTGCTGGCCCGCTCCGCCTTCCACCACTCCATGAACTACCGCTCGGTCGTCGTGCGGGGACGGGCCCGACACGTCGACGGCGGGGAGAAAGAGGTGGCGCTGGCGGCCATCGTGGACCACAACCTCCCGGGGCGGTCAGCCGCGGCCCGACCACCCAGCCCGTCGGAGTTGCGGGCCACCAGCGTGTTGGCCCTGCCTTTGGCCGAGGCGTCGGCCAAGGTGCGCACCGGGCCGCCCGTCGACGAGCCCGACGACCTTGAGCTGCCGGTCTGGGCCGGGATCATCCCGCTCGCCCTGGTGCGCGGGGATCCGCAGCCCGACGTGCCCGCCCTGCGGTAGCTCGGCGCCGGCAAGGCCGGGGGGAGGAGCAAGGCCCCTCCCCCCCGGTCACCCGCTGTGGGGCGTCAGGCTTCGCCACGGTCCGAGGCCGCACCAGGCCCTCGGCCGCCGGTCGGGTCCCCGCTCGCTGGCTCACCAGCCTCCGACCTCGCAACCACTGGTTCAGCACCCTGCCCGGCGTCGCCCACGTCGCTCGTGTCGGCCCCTCTGGACCGCCCGAACCGCGAACGCACCACCGGGCTGGCCGAGCCTGTGACCGGCTGGCGCGACGGGGGGCGGACCCGGAGCACGCGCTTCTCGGATTCGCCGTGCAACTCCTCGGCCCGGACGAGGTCGGCCTGGGCCCGTCGGCGGGCCTCGGCCTCCGGGCCGATCTCGGGGTCGAGGGCTCGTCCCAGCAGCCGGCTGTGCCAGCGCTCGCCCAAGGCGCCACCCACCAAGGCGCCGACGAGCATCGCCGCCAAGCCGGCGACCGCACAGATCACCACCGGCCAGTGCCATTCGGCCCGACCGGTGGGGATGCCGAGGCTCCGCAACCGGCCGATGACGTCGGCCCGCCTGTCGGCGGCCAGCGCCAAGCCGTACATGGCAGCGCCGACGGCCACCCCGAGGACGAAGACGGCCAGTCCCTGGCTGGCTCCGGCCCGCCGGGCCATCCGGCCGGCGACGTAGCCGCCGTACCACCACGAAACGAAGGCGAGTGCGGCGACGGCCCCGGCCGTCCAGACGGCGGCGGAGTCGTCGGTCGTGAGCCGGGGGTGGGCGCCAGCGGCGGCGGCGATGGCGGCGGCCGCCTCCAGCAGGACAACCAGTGCCCCGAGGGCCGCCAACGCACCCCCCAGCACGCTGGCGAAGCTCAGCCTCTTGAGCCCGGCGTCGCGGGCCAGAGCCACCCGGTCGCCACGGGACTCGACGCCCTTGGATCGCATCGGACCTCCCTCATCCACGCCCCCACACGGCGTGTACCCACAGGCGGCGTCCGTCAGTCGTGGCGTGTGCGGGCGGCCTGGATGGCCCGTTCGGCGGGGCGCAGCCAGTGGGTACCGGCGTGGGCTCCGCGCCGGGCGGCATCGGCCACTCCCGGCGCCGACCAGGCGTCGGCGTCGAGGAGAATGAGGCGATCGGCGAGCCGGGAGGCGGCCGCCTTGACGTCGACGGACGGGTAGCCGGCCGGACCGAGCTCGTCGCTGGCGGCGTCAAGGCCCACGGTGGACTGTGCGGCCAGCTCGGCCGCCGACGGTCCGCCGTCCGGTGGTCGGCGGGTCACCAGGTCTGCGTCCTCGTCGCTACGGTCGAGCACGGCCGCCCAGCGCCGGCCCAGTGACCTGACCGTGGTCAACAGATCGAGGGGCTTCAGCGAGGCGCCATCGAAGCCGTCTTCGGGGCAGGGGTCGGGGAGCGTCACGGGTCGGTGGGCCGCATCGAACGCACCGCCGCAGCCAGGGCGGCCGGGTCGAGGACGTCAGCCATCAGCCCGATCTGTGCCTCCCAGACGTCGTCCGGCACTTCAGCTTTTACCTCGTCATCCAGTACGTGATACACATCGAGGCCCAACTGGGCCCCAGCCAGTGCACCTGCGTAGGCCGGGTCCCCCAGGATCACCGTCTCGGCTGAGATCTCGGCTGCCTCCGGGTCCGGAGCGCCGAGCAGCACGACGAGCGAGGTGGGGTCGTTGGCCTTGGCGAGCCGGAGGATGGCCTCCTGGCTCTGCAGGTCCATGGCTCCTGACGCCGTTCAGACGAAGCACTCAGTGGCCATGAAAGCCACCTTGGCTCCCGCCGCCTCGGCGCAGGCCGCAATGGCCGTGCCCGAGATGCCGTCCCGCTCGCCGAGGGCGATGACCAACCGGTCCTTGAGCATGGGTCTCAACTCACCCCCTTCCTCTGTTCGTCCACCCATTGATCGAGCCCGTCCGCCGACGCCGCCGATGGCCCGGCCAGGCGGCCAACCTCTTCGCCGTCGCGGAACATGACAAAAGCAGGCAGCCCCATGACGCCGAGCTCCATGCACAGCCGCCGGGCCTTGGGCGCCTCCAGCTTGATGACGCGCATGTCAGCCGCGTACCTGGCGGCCAGCGCCTCGACGTGGGGCAACAGGGCCAGGCAGGGCTGGCACTCCGGTCCCCAGATGTCGACCAGCACGGTGCCCTGCGCCACCAGGTCGCGGAAGGTCTCCCGGGTGGCCTCGGTGACGGTCGTGGTCTCGCTCATGGGGTCAACCCGTTCCTCTCGATCAGCACGCTCATCCCATCCGACAGCTGGCACACCCGGCCGAGGAAGAGACTGCCCTTGGCTATGAGCATCACTCTATTGGCTGTGCCGGTGGTGAGCCGATCCACGGCGTGGGGGAGGTAGCACAGCGACGAGGCCAGGTGCCCCTGCGTCGGGCTGTAGCCCGGCATCCCCCGTTCGGTGACGAAGTCGGGGATCTGGTCCTTGACGATGTCGCCTCTGCGGGCGGCCAGGGCGGCGATGGTGCGGTAGTTGCGCTCGGGCACGTTGCCCGTTCCCTGCGGCTCGGTCACCTCGGGGTTGTGGAGCTCGGTGGCGTAGTCGTCGACCGCCGTCATGGGCAGGCCCAGGCGGGCCAGCGGCTCCACCGCCAGCGCCTCCATCACCTGCGGATTGGAACCACCGGCGCTCACCTTGTGCCGGCCCACGCCGTCGAGACGGATGCGGGGCGATACGCCGTCGTCGGCCTCGACGAGGGCGGCCGCGCCCCCGAGGACATCCTCCAGGATGGGCATGCCCGACTTGAGATGGCCCTGGAACTTCATGCCCAGCTTGGCCAGGCACCCGCCGCCGACCACCGCCACCCGGCCGAAGACACCGGCCGACACCAGGCTGGCTGCGATGACCAGGGCCGGGACGGGCGCCGCACAGAAGTTCTTGATGTCGGCTCCGGATGCCTCGGTCAGGCCGGCGGCGGCGGCCACCGCCTTGGCCAAGTTGCCCCCGCCCCGCTGGTAACGGTCGCCGATGGCCTCTTCGCCGCAGCTCAGCACGTAGTCGATCGACGTCGGGTCGATGCCCTGCCGTTCGAGCAGGTGGAGCAGGGCCAACGTGGCTGTCGTCTTGGCCGCCAGGTTGTCGAGCAGCACATGGGCGGCCAGCGACTCGTCGTCGACCTGCCCGCAGCGGAAGGCGGCGGCCCCGTCGACCACCTTGAGGGCGCCCGCCTCTGCGGCCACCAGGTCGACGTCGCCCTGGGCGCGTTCCAGCCGCTCGAGGTCGAGCCGCTTGGCCAGCGGGTGCTCGGCCAACCCGGCCGCCGCCCGCCCGGCGGCGTCGCTCGACAGCGTCAGCAGGTCGAAGTCGTCGAGCGTCGCCATCAGCCCCAAGAACTCGTCCTCGGGCATGATCTCGCCGGAGCGGGCCCACCGGGCGGCGCCGGTCAGCCCCGTCCAGGGCCGGCCTGGCAGGTCGCGGGGATGCAGGGCGTTGATGTAGGCCTGGTTGGCCGGATAGGCCACGGCCTCGTCGAAGCTGCGAAGCGACGAGGCGAAGGCGGCGGCCACCGACTCACTCTTGGGCAGCTCGCGGCGGGGCTTGGAGCCGTGCCTGGCCAGCGAAGGGGCGTGGGCCAACACCTGGGTGGAGGCCGAGATCACGACTTCAGGCATGCATCTCCTCGGTTTGGGCAGCGGTGCCGACCTCGAACACGGTCGGCTGGTGCACGGCCGTCTGCAAGGCTTCCAGGGCCCGCTCCAGGAGCCGGCGTCGCCACTGCTTCTCGGCCTCGGGGCTGAGCGACGGGTCCCCCGTCGGGTAAGGGATGCCCCGCGTGGGCACGATCCGCGGCGCCCCGACCCGCTCGGCGATCGAGATCAGGTTGCACAGGACCACGGTCGGGATCCCGGCCCGCTCCAACTCCTTGGCCAGCGTTGCCCCGCAACGCGTACCCGTCCCTCAGGTGGCCGTCAGGATGGCGGCACGGGCGCCGGAATGGCGCAGGTCGGCGGCCCACTCGATGCCGAAGCGGCGGGCGTTGGCCACCGACGTGCCGTTGCCGGCGGTGACGAAGTACTCGCCGAACAGGCTGCCCACCGCGCCCTCCGCCTCCAGTTCCCGGCCCACGTCGAGGGGCAGGATCCGGTGTGGGTCCTCGTTGGCCCAGGCGGTGGAGAACCCGCCGTGGACGGACCGGTACTCGCCGGGGGCCAGGGTGTCGCGGCCCTCGAGCGGGTAGCGCAGCCACTTGGTGGCCCGGGCCGACTCGAGGGCGTCCGGGTTGTCGTCGGGCACCAGCCCGCCTTCGGTGACCAGGGCCACCATGATTGTGGTGGGGTCCTCGACCGGCGCCGCCGGGGTCACCCGGTCGAACCGGGGGAGCGGGATCTCGGTGGCCGTCGTGTCGCCGCCGAGGCGGGCCAGGGCCAGGTCGACGGCCCGCTCGGCGGCGCTGGCCTCGGCCCTGACGGTGCGCCGGGCCAACTTGCCGATGCGGCCGTCCTGCGCGGTGAGCGGCTCGCCGGCCAGCAGGCGCTGGGCGGCACCGGCCAGCCGCTCCAGGGACGGCCCCATGCGCCGGGCCACCTCTCCGCTGGCCACCACCGGCGCCGCACCCGCTTCGTCCAGGCCGGGGTTGTCCTCGTGCATCGAGGCCAGGCCGGCCAGCCCCGCGGCCTCGGCGGCCGCCGCCACCCGGGCGCAGGCCAGCCCGTAGCGGCCGCTGGTGAAGGCGGGGCCGGCCACGACCAGGTCGGGCTGGGCGGACCGGGCCAGGTCGACGATGTCGGCCACCACCCCGGAGGCGACGTCGTCGCCGCACCACACCGTGGCCACGATCTCATGCTCGGGGGCCAGCAGCTCGGCCAGCCGCCGCCCGGGGCCGGCGGGCCCATCCACCAAAGCCGGTCCGGCCCCCGCCGAATCCTCCCCGCCGACGCCGGCGAAGAACTGGTTGACGTAGTGAACGATCCTGGCCATCGGTCAAGTCTCCCCTGGGCCGCAGTGAAAGGGCAACGTCAGCCGGCCCGGGCGGTGACGTGACCCCAGCCCAAAGGGCTGAGGGCGCAGTACACCACCGCCGTCGGCACCTCGAAGGCGGCCGTGGCCGGGGCCTTCAGCAGCGCCAGCTCCTCGCCGCCGTAGGCCTTTTCCATCTCCGGCAGGGTCAGCCGGTGGTCGTAGTTGCCGGTGCTGACCATGGCCGTGGCCCGCTCGGGGGCGACCACGATGGAGGGACCGGTGCCGTCCACCCCGGCCATCTCGGCGTACAGGCCGACGGCCTCGATCCCCAGATCGGTCAGGGCGTCCATCTTCAGGGCCATGTCGGCATCGGCGTTGCCGCCCCCCTCCTTGGTCACGAGGGCGGCATCGAAGCCGGCGGCGGCACAGACCCTGGCTGCGAAGACTGAGATGAATTCCTTGCCGGCCTGGTCGACGGGCTCCGGGCAGATGACCACGCCGGCGAAGTCGACGTCGCGGCCGTGCCGGCGCCGCAGCTCGTTGACGACCGGGTGGTTCTGGTGCATGAACGTCGGGTTCTTCAGGGCCGGGTGGCCGAACTGGCCGCTCACCACCGCGCCGTCGTCCAGCTCGCCGGGGTCGAGGAGGGTGGGCAGGGCCGAGGCGAAGCTGCGGCCGTAGACGAAGACGTCCTTGAACACGCCCTGGGTCTGCAGGTTGGTGACGACGCCGACCCGGGGCCGGTCTCCGGGGCGGGCAGGGGGCGGCGGTGAGGGGAGATCCTCGACCTCGTCGGGCTCGCACTCCAGGGCGGCCTCGGCCAGCCTGGCCGCCAGGCGCAGCGAGCCCCGCCGCAGGGCGGAGTCGACCAGGTCCCAGCCCGCCCCCTCGGCGGGGGTGAACTCCACGACCAGGTCGTGGGTGGCGGCCAGCGGCGACAGCGGTGCCGCCGGCCCGCTGAGGTCGACCAGCGCCTCCTGGGCCCGGGGCAGGTAGCCGGCGGTGACGACGGCGGCGCCCCGCAGCACGTGGGTCTCGCCGTGTCCCTGGCAGCGGGCCGGCCCTACGAAGCCGGGGAAGATCCCGCCGCCGCCCGGGCCCTTGGTCCGAGGTTCGACGGCGTCGAGCACCTTGACGATCCGGGCGCTGTCGCCTGGCGACACCCAAGAGAGGCGCACCTCGGCCAGTGCCGGGTCGGCCATGACACCCCGGGCCTCGTCGGCCGAGACGGTGAGTGCCCCGTCGGCGAAGGATGTCCGGTCCCCCAGCCCGACCTCGTGCACGTGGTGGATCAACCGGGTCAGTGCCACGACGCCCATTCTGGCACCAAGGGGAGCACCTCATCGGCCCTACGGGGGTGGACACGTGCAGAGGCACCTGCGACGCGTCGCCGTCGGGTTGTTCACTCGAAGCTCAGGACGAGCGACGGCCGGACCCGGCGGGCCATGAACGCGGGAACGGCCGCCGTCGCGTTTGCGATGACTACAGATAGGAGGACGAGGATGAGCAGCAGGAGAAAGGGGACGGACGAGCGGGGGATGACGTCGAGCTGGCGGGCGAACAGGTTCCACAGCCCCCGGCCCACGACGATGCCGACCGGCACGCCGACCACCAAGCCGACCGTGATGGTGGCGGTCGCCTGCCATGCGACCGTGGTGGCGAGCTGTCGACGGGTGAAGCCGATCGCCTTCAGCAGCGCCAGGTCCCGCTGACGCCGGCGGACGGAGCTGGTCAGCGCCAGCGCCAGCGAGGCCACCGATCCCAGCGCCAGCGCACCGGCCAAAAGCGACGGCGCGCCGCCCACCTCGCTCGAGTTCACGATCTCGGCCGGCCGTTGCGCGGCGATCAGTGACTCGGTCCCGGGGAAGCTCGCCATCGGCCCCATCGAGCGGCTGAGCCGTGCGAACGCCGACCGGGGGTGGGTGCCCCTGCGGAAGCGGACGAAGATCGCATTGGGCCCGACTCTCGTCGGCGGAGGACCACCGACCGTCGTCTCGGTGACGTTGCGGTCGAAACCGGGCACGAGCTCGGGCGCCACCAGTGCGCCGACCCCCAACGAGGTGTGGGCCCCGTGCACGATGCCGATGGTCGGCAGGATGGCGAACCCAACGACTCGTAAGGAGTGCGTGGCCCCGAAGGCCCCGATGGAGATGGCGTCACCGATGCCCTTTCCCAGCTGCGCGGCCGTCGCCGCCCCGAGGACGACCTCTCCCGCGTTCCTCGCGGCGCGCCCGCGGACGATCGGCGGCAGCACGGAGCTGCCGGGTGCGATGCCGAGCAGCGGGACGTTCCGGCCGTTCACCAGGTCCGACCCGAAGGAGGCGGCGGACCACGAGCCCACGTCCGCGTTCCCGTCGAGCACGGCATGGGCACCATCCAGCCGCGCGTTGCCGTAGCCCTGCGCGTCCTCGTAGGTGGCGTCCCAGTTCCATCCGTAGAGACGGTGGTTGCGCACGAGCGAATGGAGGCTGCTGCCGAAGGTCACCGACGCCACCAGGGCGGCGACGGCGATGGCTGCGCCGGCCATCACCTGCCGGGTGGGCACGTCCGTGCGCCCCGACCCCGGTTCGAGCGCCATGCGGAGCCCGGCCAGCGCGGCCGGCGACATCCCCCGGGCCGAGGCTGCGCCGACGATGGCGGAAGGGCGTTCGTGGGCGGGCCGGCCCCGACGGCTGGCTTCCCGCCAGGAGGCCAGCGCGGCGATGACCAGGAGCAGCCCGATCATCGTGCCCCCACCGATCCCGAGCACGGTGAGGTCCGGGTGCACCCCCGGCGCCACCTCGACCCTGCGCACCCGACCGGTCGGTGCCGCCGCGGAAGCGACCAGGGCGACGCCGAACGCGAGCGCGGCTCCAGCGAGCACGGCCAAAGTCGGACCGACCAGGGACGAACGGGCGATGGACCCCGGGCTCGCTCCCAGGGCCCGGAGCACGGCCCGCTCCTCCCGGTCGAGCCGGAGCAGGCGGCTGATGGCCTGGCCGACGAGCACCAGAGCGGCCAGCCCGGCGATGGCCCCGAAGAGCCCGAGCGCGATCGACAGCGGCCGTATGGCCTGGAGGGAATGGAACGTGTCGACCGAGGTAACCCGGAAGAACTGCGGGTCCCCGGGATTCAGCAGCGCGATGATCTGCTTCTTCACGGCGTCGACGTCGGCGTCGCCCCGGTTGAGGATCAGGCCCTGCCACGCGTAGGTCGCGTACGGCTGGGCCCGGGCCGTGAAGGCCGGAGTGAGGAGGAGCAGCGACGAGCTGTCGCTCTCGTCCTGGACGACCTCCTCGGCGAACAGGCCCGTGCCCACGATGGTGGCGGAGACCTGCAGCATCGACGGCGAAGACAGCTTTCCGAACTCCGGGTCACGGAACTGCTCGTCTGAGTACACGCCGAGCTCCACCTGCTGGCCGACGTGGTACCCGAACTTCCGGGCCGCGAACTCGTTGAGCGCGACTTCGTCGTCGCGCCGCGGGTCGGGCCGCCGGCCCCTCGTCGGCGTGAACCGGTCCTGCCTGAAGAACCGGCCGTCAAGGCTGCCGAGGGCCTCGAGGTTGACCGACGGGTCGGGCCGGCCGTCGACCACGGGCGCCACGTTGAAGGCGATGTACGTCGCGCTGCTCCGCACCTGGGGAAGCCGCGAGACGGTCGAGTTGAGCGTCGCGTCGTACGGGCCGGGGTCGACGGCCATCGTCGACGCGTTCGTCGAGCGGAGGAAGCGGGGATAGGCCGACTGGGTCCGGCGGGCATCGGCGACCGCGAACAGGCTGACCCCCCCGAGCGCGCCGAGGAGCAGGGCGATGCCGAGGTAGCTGCGCCAACGACGCCGGAACGTGCCCCGGAACTGGTACGCGGCGAGCTTCATCAGGCTCTCGTTCGGCCGCGTCCCGCCGCTGACGCCTCGCCCGCCCTCGCCGTCGTGTCCCGCCATGTTCCAGTTGTGGCACATTCCGACGGCCGATGACAGGGGGTGGCCACGAAGACCAGGGGGGTACCAGCCCCCGTCAACGAGGCATGGCTGCGGGGGGCCCTGCATCGTCGCTGGGGTGAGCTGGCGAATCCAGGACCGGCGTGTCGAGTCGTTACGATTCGCAAGCGATGGCGACCCGCATCGGCCCCGGGGTTCTGGAGATCGACACCAAGCTGGGGGGCTGGGACCGGATGACGGCTGGTTATCTCGTCGAGGGCCCGGCACCGGTGCTGGTGGAGACGGGCAGCCAGTCGTCGGTACCCACGCTGTTGGCCGCCCTCGACGAGCTCGGCATCGGGCCTCGTGACCTGGCCGGGGTCGTCGTCACCCACATCCACCTGGACCACGCCGGCGGCGTGGGCGACGTGGCCCGCGCCTTTCCAGCCGCCACGGTGTACGTGCACCACAACGGCGCCCGCCATCTGGCCGAGCCGGAGCGGCTGGTGCGCTCGGCCGGCCTGGTCTACGGCGACCTCTTGGACTCGCTGTACGGACGGCTCGACCCCACCCCGGCCGACCGCATCCATGTGCTCGAGGACGGCGAGGTAATCACCGTGGGCCCCGACGCCGAACTCGTGGCCGTCGACTCGCCCGGCCACGCCAAGCACCACCTCGGCCTGCACCACGTGGGCGACGGGGCCAGCGGGATGCTGTTCGCCGGCGACGCCGTGGGCGTGCGGCTGCCCGACGGCGGTGTGCTGCGGCCCGCCACCCCGCCTCCGGACTTCGATCTCGATCTGGCGCTCCATTCCCTGCATCGCTTCGCCGAGCGGTCGCCGTCGGGCATCGCCCTGGCCCATTACGGCCTGCTGCCCTTCCCGGACGAGCTGTTGGAGGAGGCGCAGGGCACCCTGCGCCGATGGGCCGAGGTGGCCGAGCAGGCGTGGAGGAACGGCGTCGACATCGCCGCCGCCCTGGAGGCCGCCTTCTCGGACGACCTGTCAACCGTGCCCGAGCAGCACCGCCGGAAGCTGGAGACCCTCAACGGCGTGCACTCGAACGCCGCCGGCCTGCGCCGCTGGCTCGACCGGCGGGCCCAGCCCGGGGTCGACGGTGCTACCGAGCCCCGGGTCGACGGTGCTCCCGAGCCCGCTGCCGGCCGGCCTCCCGGGCCGACTGCGTAGGTGCGTGGAGGCCGATCGGAAGCGCTGATCTTCGACTGCGGCGGCCCGTTGTCGGTCCTCGCCGCCCTCGTGCCCTCGACTGGAACCAACAGGTCAATCCGGACGACAGTCGTGCGTGTGAACGACAGACGGCGTCCTCTGGTTGGAGCGAGGGCCTTGATGGCGGTGGCCGCCGTGACGGGGTGCGCCCACGTCAAGACCGGATCGGCGACGGTGCCGCCCGGCCCGGCGGCGGCCGTGGTGCACCTGAAGGCGGTCACCTTCGTCCCGGACGCGGTGACGGTCAGGAGCGGCCAGGCGGTCAGCTGGGTGTGGGACGACCCGATCATCCACAACGTCACCGGGGACGACTTCCGTTCCGGCAACCAGGCCAGCGGCAGCTACACGTACACGTTCACCCGGCCCGGTACCTATGGCTACCGGTGCACCATCCACGCCGGCATGACGGGCACCGTCACCGTCCGCTGACGCCCGTTCAGGAGGTCGCCGTCCCGGCCGGCCCGGCCCGTGGAAGGCCTCGGGCGGATTACGAGGGTGGTCATGGCGTGGTGGCCCTTGGCCGCGGTCCACGAGGTTCACAAATCCCCAGCTCAGAACACCGGTGGCGGCGGTGGCACTTCCGGGAACCCGGAATCGTGATCCTGTGATCCAGGTCAGCGGCCCGGCCCCGGGTCGTCACCGACGGCTGCGCCGTCATCGGCACGGGTGGCGTCGTCGTAGCGGACGTCGATCTCCTGCTCGGGTCGCCGCTCCTCCTGGGCGGCGATGTCGGACAGGACCTGCTTGTCGCCTTCGGTCAACGGCGGCTGGACGATGCTGCGGGGCCACAGGCGCCGCGACCAGACGACGTTGGCCTCGGCCGCGTAGAGGGTGAGCGTGGCCGCCAGCGACAGGAACGAGAGCAGCCCGAGGACGATGCCGAAGAACCCGTAAACCTGACTGGCGTGGCGGAGCTGTTGAGAGACGAGATAACCGCCCAGCCCCTGCAGGACGGACCACGCCACGCCGGACGCGGCTGCGCCCGGAAGCAGCGGTCGGGTGGCGACCTGCTTGGGGGTGAGGATGCGGAAGGCGGAGGTGAACAGGGCGATGTTGACGACCACGGATCCGGCCAGGGCGGCCACCCGCAGAGGGGCGGGCGAGCTGGTGCCGGCGCCCACACCGGCCAGCGCGGTGCTGAGGCAGATGCCGGCGCCCATCGCCCCGAGGAGGCAGAAGCTGCGCCCCAGGCGGGGCACGAAGCCGGGCCGGTCGACGCCCTTGACGTTCCACACCTGGGCCATGGCGAACTGGCCCACCTGGGCGATGCCGAGAGAACCCCACACCAGGCCGAGGGTGCCGAAGATGAGCCCTGCGCCCCGCCCCTTCAGCGAGTGGATGTTCTGGCCCAACTGGTCGCCGATGATCGGGAACTCCGACAGGGCTGAATTCAAGACCTTGGTCTGCAGGGTGGGATTGTGCCGCAGCACGACACCCAGCAGAGTGACGAGGAGCAGCAGCAATGGGAAGAGCCCGACGAAGCCGTAGTAGGCGAACAGGGCGGCCAGCGCGCTGCCCCGGTCGTCGCCGAACTTCTTGACCACGGCGAAGGGCACGGCCAACGGCGGATGGCGTTGTTGGAGGTCGTCCACCTTTCGGACGAGCTTCTCGAGCCCCTTGGCATCGTTCGGTGCCTGAGGCGCCTGTCCCTGGGTCACGGCCATGGCCCTGCCCTACCCCCAGGTACCCGTCCTCAGCCCGTCCTGCGGCGGCTTTGCCGGCGACCGCCTGGAGCGGACGTTGCCGCCGCTCCGTCCAGCGGCCAGGCTGTGACCATGGCGTCCCGCGTGCTGTCCATCGTCCTAGCCGGGGGCCAGGGCAAGCGCCTAGCCCCGCTCACCGCCGACCGGGCCAAACCCGCCGTGCCCTTCGGCGGCCACTACCGGCTGATCGACTTCGTGCTGTCGAACCTGGCCAACGCCGGCTACATGCAGATCATGGTCCTCACCCAATACAAGAGCCACAGCTTGGACCTGCACATCTCCCGAACTTGGCGCTTGTCCACGCTCATGGGTGACTACGTGACGCCGGTGCCGGCCCAGATGCGCCTCGGGCCCCACTGGTTCGCAGGATCCGCCGACGCCGTGTACCAGAACCTCAACCTGATCCACGACGAGCGGCCCGACTACATCTGCGTCTTCGGCGCCGACCACATCTACCGCATGGACGCCCGCCAGATGCTGGCCCAGCACGTCGCCTCGGGCGCGGGCGTGACCATCGCCGCCGTGCGGGTGCCGATCGACCAGGCCGGCGAGTTCGGGGTGATCGAGCCGGGGCCGGGTACCAAGGTCGAGGCCTTCCTCGAGAAGCCGGACGATGCCGAGGGCATCTCCGACGACCCCGGTCAGGTCTTCGCTTCCATGGGCAACTACATCTTCACGGCCGGGGCCTTGGTCGATGCCGTGACCAGCGATGCGGCCGACGATGACTCCAGGCACGACATCGGCGGCGACATCATCCCGTCGCTGGTCGCCGCGGGCGAGGCCCATGTCTACGACTTCATGACCAACGAGGTGCCGGGAGCGACGGAACGCGACCATGCCTACTGGCGCGACGTCGGGACCCTGGACGCGTTCCACGGGGCGCAGATGGACCTCATCTCGGAGCAGCCCGTCTTCAACCTGTACAACCAGCAGTGGCCCATCTACACCTGGGGCCCGCCCCGGCCACCGGCCAAGTTCATCTACGAGGGCGAGGCTGGCACCGGCCAGGCCCTGGACTCGATGGTCTCGGCTGGGGTCGTCATCGCCGGAGGCAGGGTGCGCCGGTCGGTGATCTCGCCCGACGTGTTCATCGAAGCCCACGCCGAGGTGGATGGTTCGGTCCTGATGCACGGTGTCAGGGTGGGACGGGGCGCGGTCGTCCGCAACGCCATCATCGACAAGACCGTCCAAGTGCCGCCCGGGGCCCGGATCGGAGTCGACCTCGAGGCCGACCGCCGGCAGTTCACGGTGTCGGAGGGCGGGATCACCGTCATCGGCAAGGGCGAGAAGATCCCTCCCGGCTGACTGCTTTCGGCGCCGGGCCGCTAGTGCCGACGACGACGGTACCGTCGGTGTCATCCGGATCCGTGGCGCCGCCGAAGTCTGGAACATGGGCAACATGGGCAGCCGCTTCGCCGGGGCGGCTTGGGGCGACGTCGCCTTGGTGGCCGAGCGGCCCTGGGTCCACAACTTCGTGCGTTACGCCAACAGCGTCGTGCTGGCGCTGGCGTTGGCGATGCTGATCCTCGCCGACTTCGCTCCCGTCACGGCCGCCGACCCGGGGCCGGCCTACTGGCCCAGCGGCTCGAGGAACGTGACGGTCGTCGACCGGACCGGGGACCCGGAGTGGCAGGCGGCCACCCAGTGGGCCGTCGCCCGGTGGGACGACGCCGACACCGGCATCCGGCTGACCTGGCAGCAGGAAACGGCGGGCGAATGCCCTGCGGAGAAAGTACGGATCGAGGTGTGCACGGCCACCTACCGCGAGCTCAACCGGCGGTACCCCCTCGGGCTCGAAGCAGTGACCAGCCCCGATACCGGCGGTCCCCATGATCTGTCGTCCCAGGTGCAGGTGTGCTCGGACTGCGACATCGACGCGAGCCGCCGACGGGCGGTGGCCACCCATGAGATCGGCCACACGCTCGGTCTGGTCCACAGCGCCCGGCCGGCTTCGGTGATGTTCCCCTCGGGCGCCGTGGAGCAGCCCGATGCCGGCGACGTCGCCGCTCTGCGAAAGGCATATCCCCGCGCCCACGGGCGGCGATGCGGCGTGCTGCATATACGGGCCGGTCCGATCTGCATCTAGCCGCGGTGTGGGCCGGCCCGGTCGGAGTCACCCGTCTCCACCATGGGCAAGGCCGTCGCTTCGTCCCTGGTCCGTGCCCAAGGGCGATCCTGGGAGCCATGCAGTGCGGGCCGCTCGAAGGTGGCCGACAGCAGCAGGGCAACGGCCGTGACAGTGCCCGCACCGACGGCGATGCCGCCCAAGCCGTCGGTGAAGTCGTGGGAATGGAGCCTGGTGACGACGAGGGTCATGACCGACGGGAGCAGCACGGCGAACGGAGAGGCGATGGCCAGTCCTCGCACTCCCCACCTCCGGTAGGCGAGTACCGCGGCCGTGGCGGCGATGGCAGCCATGGCGGTGACATGCCCGGACGGGAAGGCGTTGGCGGCCATGTAGCCCTCGGGCCGGGCCACGCCGGGCTTTCCGACAGCGTCGGTGAGGAAGACGGCGCCAGGAGGTCCCACCAGGGCCAACAGCGCCCCGACCCGATCGCGCAGCAGAGCCGCACCGAGCACGAGGAGACTGACCAGGAAGGCGAAGAAACCCGGCGTTCCCAGTTGCTGGAACACCTGTGCGGCACGGACGGGCACCAATGGAAAGCCCATCGGACGAGCCGACACCCACCACTGCGCCCACACGTCGATGTGCAGGGGAGACGGCAACCTGTGCACCTTGGCGGCCAGCACGAAAAAGGCGAGCAGGCACAACCCGGTCGTCACCAACGCCGATCGTCGCCACCGGGGATCCAGTGCGTGGCCGGCGGCCCCTCTGCGTGCCGCGGCCAGTGAACGCTTGGGCGTCATGAGATCGACGCGCGGCACGTAGCGGTGTAGACGCCGGCCCGGGCGGCCCACCGCGATGAATGCGGCGAACGCCAAGGCCGACGCCGGTGATGGGAGAGACGGTCCATGCCGCTGAAGACGGTACCGGCCTGGTCGCCTGGAACCGGCGGTGGACACATCCCGGGCCATTGGTCTGGATGGTCGCGGTTCATGGCCGGGCGTCTTGCGTGGCGGTGGTCGAGCCGTCGGTCGACTCGACATGGTGGGGGACGACGACGTCGGCCGCCGAGACGGCCATGTGGGGGTAGAGGACCTTGATGGCGGCGACAGCCAAGACACCGCCCAGGGCTTGGGCGAGGATGAACGCCGGCGTCGAGGACGGCCTGATTCCGGCGAACGTGTCGCTGAACATGCGCCCGATCGTCACCGCCGGGTTGGCAAAGCTGGTCGACGAAGTGAAGAAGTAGGCGCCGCCGATGTAGGCGCCGACCGCGAACGCAGATGCTGAGGCCGCCCTGAGCGGACCACTCCGAAGATCACCAGCAACAACCCGAAGGTGGCCACCACCTCCGCCAACCACAACGGCCCCGACGACCGGGCTTTGGTGGAGGCCTCCAAGGCGGGCCGGGCGAACATGGCGTTGGCCAGGATCGACCCGCCCACCGCCCCGGTGGTCTGGGCGGCGATGTAGGCGCAGGCATGGGCCGAGGAGATCCCGCCGAAGAATCGGTCGGTCACCGTGACCACCGGGTTGAAGTGGGCGCCGGAAACCGGCCCCAGAGCCAGGATGAGGGCGATCAGGGCGCCCACGGTGGTGGCCGCGTTCTCCAGCAACTCCAGCCCGACGTCGCCCGGGGACAGCTTGGCGGCGGCAATCCCCGAGCCCACCACGGCGGCCACCAGCAGGCCGGTGCCGAGGAACTCGGCCAGCACCCGTCGGCCCAGCGGCCATCTACGCACCGTTCAGGCGCCGACAGGCCGACCGCAGCAGGCCGCCTCGACCGCGGCAGGAGTCGCCGAGCAGCTCGCCCCGGGCCCGCAACTGCCGGGCTCCGACCGGCGGAGGTGGCCGGCGGCGGCGTCGGCGTCGGCCAGCACGGTGTAGACCTCCCAGGGGGCGCCGTCGGGGTCGTCGACCCACACCTTGTCCTGCACGGCGTAGCAGCAGGTGACGTTGTCCTCGACCGCGGTGGCCAGTCCCTGGTCGGACAGACGGGACCGGGCGGCGGCCACCTCGTCCGTGGAGCCGACCTCGACGCCGAGATGGTTCATGGTCCCCGCCGTGCCCTGGCCGGCGATGAGCACCAGCTTCAGCGGCGGCTCGGCGATGGCGAAGTTGGCGTAGCCGGGTCGGCGCTTGGCTGGTTCGATGCCGAACAGCTTGGAGTAGAAGTCGACGGCGGCGTCGATGTCGGCCACGTTGAGAGCGAGCTGGATTCGGGACACGGGGACCTCCGGCTAGTATTCGTACATGTCGATGCGTTGATCATCGTGGATCCATCGACAGCTGTCAATGGGAGGATGGTGATGGCGAGGCGTCCCCACGTGATCGAGGTGACAGCGGCCGACCGGTGCTGCCCATCGGTCCTGTCAGCGCCACTCCACGAGAACCAGGCCGCCGTGCTGGCCAAGGGGTTCACGGCCCTGGCCGACCCGGCCCGCCTGCGGGTCCTCTCCATGCTGGCTGCCGCCCCCACCGGCGAGGTCTGTGTGTGTGAGTTCGTCGAGCCGCTGGGCAAGAGCCAACCTACGGTCAGCCATCACCTCAAGATCCTGGCTGACGCCGGCCTTGTCAGTGGCGAGCGGCGCGGCAGGTGGGTCTGGTATTCCCTCGTGCCGGACGAACTCGCCCGCCTGCGCTCTGCGCTCGACGCCTGAGCCGGCTGTATGGCGTGGCCGTCCGGAGGGGCCCAGTTGTCCCACCTTCAACATGGTTTGGCTCGCCGGGCCTTGGCTGTCACGTGGTCCCCAGTCTGCAGCTTTGGGCGGAGCGTCGGTTCGGTGACTACGAGGAGTTGAGCTCAGGCATCGACCGCGCCACTGGCCCAGGGCCACAGCCGCAAGCAGACGCGGCCCCGACCGCCTCACGTGGAGGGGCGGCCGCGGCGGAGAACGACGCCGGGATACGGCGCCGACTTCACCCGCCGATGAGCGATGTTGGCCCAGCAGCGCCAGGGGGTACGGATCGAGCATGAGCGATCAAGGCTTGGCGGGCGTTGGTGACGTCGTGAGGGAGCAGGACCCAGCTGGCGACTCGGAGGTCGATTACATCGATGACGAGCCCCAGGACGAGTTTCTGCCCATTGACGTTCAGGAGGCCGAGGAGATCGGCGCCAATCTCGATGACCCTGACGACTTCGTGGAGGATGACATCGGCGTGGTGCAACCACCCCGCGAATGAACGGATAACGGGCGAGAGGGCCCCTGTCGCTCCTCACAGAACCCTTACCGGATCAGCGCACGGTCTGCCTCCCCAACCCCTCGGGGGGCTGTGACATGCCCTTCCACGACGCGGTCGACGTCAATGGCGGGGGCCCTCACGGTCAGGACAACGCCACCGCCGACATCAACGGGGGCAAGATGGACGGCTTTGCCCTGTCCGCGGCCAAGGCGCGCAAAGGCTGTGCCGACCCCAACAGTCCCTCCTGTACCAACGGTGACCGTCCTGACGTGATGGCCTGGCCCGGCTCGCCTACAACGGACACGATGGCCTCCCGCGGGTAATCCCTATCGGGTTCCACTGGAACGGCGAACACGTCGTCGTCTGCACGGCACCGACCTCGCCTAAGGTGCAGGCGCTCTCCTCTCGTCCCGACGTCGCACTGACGATCGACACCGGCAGCACGCCAGCGGAGGCGAAGGCCCTCCTGGTGCGTGGCCCGTTGCCATGGAGACCGTGAACGGCGTCCCCGACGAGTACATCGCAGCATCGACGAAGTCGTTGGAGGCATCCAAACTCAAGGAGTTCGAACGGCACGTGCGATCGGTGTACAAGCAGATGGTGCGCATCTCGATCGAGCCGAAGTGGGCGCGGTTCTACGACTTCGGTGCTGGCCGGGTACCCGAGTTCCTCGGGAACCTGAGTAACGACGGTTAGACCAACTCGGCGGGTAACACTGGCGACGCCCGTCGATCTTCGCTACACCGACAGCAGCAAAGATCGGCCGGTCAGCTGCAGTACGCGCAACCGTGGGCGGCCCTGTGCGGGAGCGGCCCTCTGGCCACACGTCGCATCCGGTTGACGCCGGGCTCAGTCAACGGTAGTAGCGTCCGGTGGCCGTGGCCGGATCGATTCAACGTTGAGTCGTGGGCGCCAGCGCCGAGTGAGCGCCTGCTACCGGGTCCGTGGCGCCCCTCGCTGTGCTGGCCGCGATCCTGCTCACGCTCGGACCCAGCGCGGCCGCGCCGTCGGCCGCTGCCGCGCCCAAGATCGAGGTCCTGGGGCTGACCGCCGACTACCGGGTCAACCCGCTGGCCGATGATTCAGCCACGCCGGTGCTCGGCTGGCAGCTTCGCTCGTCAGGCCAAGGTGAGCGTCAGACCGCCTACCAGGTGGAGGTCTGGACCGACGGGGCAGAGACGGATCGGGCCGGGACGGTGTGGGAGCCGGGACGGGTCAACTCCTCCGACCAGGTCGGCGTGGCCTACGGCGGTCCGGCGCTGCAGCCGGCCACCCGTTACCACTGGCGGGCCCGCGTCTGGGACGCGACCGGTCAGCCGTCGGCATGGAGCCAACCGGCCTGGTGGGAGACCGGCCTCGACGTCGGCGCGGGGGCCGCCGTCGGTGCCGACGAATGGTCCGGGGCCGGTTGGATCGGCACCGGACAGCCGGCGGATGCGCCTCTGCTGCGCAAGGAGTTCACGCTCGCCAAGCCGGTCGCGGCCGCCCGGGCCTACGTCCTGGGCCTCGGGTGGTACGAGCTGCACCTCAACGGGCGCAAGGTCGACGATCGGGTGTTGACACCGGCCAACACGCAGTACCAGCAGACTCTTCGATACGACACGTACGACGTCACCGACCAACTGCACCCCGGCGCCAACGCCGTCGGCGCCTGGTTGGGCAACGGCTACGGCGCCAACTATTCGCAGTACGGGTGGCGCTGGCTGGGCCCGAAGCAGGTCATCGTCAAGCTTGCCGTCCGGTTCACCGACGGCACCAACACCAGCATCGTCACCGACCCGAGTTGGACCTGGGCGAACGGCCCGATCACGGCCAACGACATCTACAACGGCGAGACGTACGACGCCCGGCAGGCCAGGCCGGGTTGGGACAGCCCTGGCCCAGGAGCGCCCGGTTGGCAGGCCGCGGTGGGCGTGACCGCCCCTTCCGGGAGGCTCATGCCCGGCATCGTGCCCCCGATCCGGGTGGCCCGGACTCTCCGGCCCGTCGCCGTCACCCAACCCAAGCCCGGCGTGTACGTGTTCGACCTCGGCGTGAACATCGCCGGCTGGGAACGCGTCCGCGTCACCGGCCCGCCCGGCACCCGCGTCCAGGCCCGCTACAGCGAGGACCTCGGTGCCGGCGGCATGATCGACCGGACGACGAACCGCGACGCCGCCACCGACGTCTACGTGCTGGCCGATGCCGGGGGGGGTGCAGACCTATGAGCCCCGGTTCACCTATCACGGATTCCGCTACGTCGAGCTGACCGGCTATCCGGGCGCACCGACGCTCGACACCCTTTGATGGGCGGTCGATCCACGCCGACCTGGCGGAGACCGGGACCTTCCGGTCGTCGGACGCCCTGCTGGACCAGATCCACGCCAATGCCCGGCAGACGATCCTGAACAACACGATGTCCTTTCCCACCGACAACCCGGTCCGGGACGAGCGCTCCCCCGCGGCCATGGAGGTCCAGGCCTACGCCGACGGCGGCCGCGGCCGGCAAGATGACCGAGACCGGGGAGTCGTTGGCCGGCGTGCCCGAGATCCTGGGCCGGCTGGCGGCCGAATGCGTCCAACAGACGCTCTTGACGGGCAACACCGTTGCCAACGCTACCGTAAAGGTGACGGCGTTCGGTTTGCAGGGTTGGCTCGACCTGGAGATCGGGGCCTACGGCAGCGACCACTCCGACCGCAGGAAGCTCGTGCCCATCGCGCTGGAACGAGCCCGGCGCCTTCGAGGACTGCGCGTCGGACCGGGCGAAATCTGGGTCGTGGGCGATACTGCGAACGACCTGGCCTGCGCCCGGGCCGGTGGAGCCAGATGCCTCCTGGTGGCCACCGGGGAAACGTCGTTCGAGGAGCTGGAGGACCTCGAGCCCGATGCCGTGCTCGGCGATCTCTCCGACACCGAGACGGCCGTGAAGATCCTGGCCCAGAGTTGAGGTATCCCCCGTCCCGAGCCCCATCAACCCGCCGGCCGCCGCCGAAGCCCTCCGCCAACCGCCGAGACCGCCGGCTCTCGTCCCCTTCCCTGCAGGGCCTCAGGAGACATGGGCAGGACGACGGCCGTTGCCGGCATCGTCATGGCCACGTCCGGCCAGCATCCGGATAAGAATGCGGAGGATGGGAGACCCCCACACGCCTCCGGAGGCAGTCGATCCGGGATGCCCGAAGCGTCCCGCCTCCGACTCCGATCTCGGTTTCGTCCGCAGACCCATGGTGCGCTGGTTCGACCCCCATCAACTCTTGGACACAGCGTCGCGGGTCGTGGCGTCGGGTGTATGGAGTTCCTACTCGGATGGCCGTGAGTTCCAGGCGCTGGTGCCGTCCGGCAGTTATGACCGGTCTCAGTCGGACGACCTCTGGCTGGACTACGTGTCCGACCTCGGGGACGGCTGGAATTCGACCTACACGGTGGCACGGCTCTTGGCGCAGGACGAGCTCGAGCTGGCCTGGGAAGGCGATCGCCAGCCGACGACGCGGGGCCGCATCCTCGTGATGGGCGGCGATCAGGTGTACCCGGTGCCCAAGCGGACCGAGTACGAGAACCGCCTCATTGGTCCGTACCGGGCGGCCATGCCGTGCGCTCTTGTCCACCGTCCTGACCTTTTCGCCATCCCTGGAAGTCACGACTGGTACGACGGCCTCATCAACTTCACCAACGTGTTCTGCGGTGGCCGCTCGATCGGCGGATGGAAGACGAGCCAGACCCGCAGCTACTTCGCACTCAAGCTGCCCCGCGGCTGGTGGCTGTGGGGTGTCGACATGCAGTTCGGTGACTATCTCGACGAGGTTCAGCTGCGCTACTTCGCCGATATCGCCGCCGATGAGATGGAACCCGGCGCCTCCATCATCCTCTGCCTGGCCAAGGAGGTCGAGAGCGGTCGGAAGAGCAGCGAGGTCTTTTCTGATCGCGACCTCCAGCACCTCGAACGCGATATCATCGCACCGGCTGGAGGTCGGGTGATGGTGTACCTGAAGAGCGGGCGCCATTACTACTGCCGCTATGAACAGGAAGGCGGACCGAGCCAGCTCATCACGGCCGGCGGTGGTGGTGCGTTCATGCACCCGACCCACCACCTCCCCGATCGTAGCGACCCGCACCCCAACGCCAAAGAACGTGGCTACCGGCGAGCCGCGGTCTATCCGTCCGCGCCCGACTCGAAGCGGCTCCGGAAGCGTGTCTTCCTGCTTCCGGCGTACAACCTGCCCCTGGCCGCCGTCTTCGGTGTTGTCCAGGTGCTCTTGGCCTTCATGTTGAACCTTCATCTGCGGAGCCGACACGTCTCCCTCGGCTTGGGTGACCTGCGCCGGGCATTGTGGGAGAGCCCCACCGCCTTCTTGTTGATCCTGATCATCACCATCACCCTGGTCGGTATGGTCCGCCTCGCCCACGACGCCAGCGGCGCGACGCGCCTGCTGCTCGGGCTCCTCCACTCGCTGAGCCTGTTCGCCACGCTGGCTGGGGTGATGCTTGCCGCCTCCCGGCTGTCCTCGGCCCTGGGCCACGGCGTCCCTTCATTGCTCGCATTCCTCGGACTTGTCGGCGTGCTCGGTGGGATCGGCGGGGTGCTGGGCGTGGCCGCTTATCTGTGGGCGGCCAACTGCTTCGGATTCCACGGAAACGAGGTCTATGCACCTCTTCATCACAGTGGCTACAAGAACTTCCTGCGCCTTCACATCGACAGCGACGGAACCCTGACCGTCTTTCCCGTTGGGATCGACCACGTCGGACGAAAGTGGCAGGTGCGCCCCGACGCCCCTGCTGATGCCCCCTGGTTGGCCCCGGTTGGAGGCGAGACCAAGCCTCACCTCATCGAGGCACCCATCCGTATCGGAGGTACGTCCAATATCGATCCGGGAGGGTGAAACGTACGGCTCACGTCGGGCTCACCGCCACGAGTGGTCAGTGGGTGGCGGCGGACAATGTCACGCGCAGGCGGAGGTCGTTGGCGGCGAACTCGCTGTTGCCGTAGAAGTTCATGGCGCCGGTCGAGATGTGCCCGGGATGGGCCTTGGCCAGGGCCTTCAGGGCGGCGGCCTGGTCCGCCTTGGACATGGCCGCGATTGCCGGCAACTCGCCGATGACCGCCGCGGCCCGCGCATTCGTCGCGACGCGGCGCCGCGCCGCTTCCCGGCGGTCGGCGTCCATGGCCAGGAACTCGCGAGCGATGTGAGGGGCCTCACCCGAGTGGACGAAGACCGGCGCGCTCAGCCCGGGTGTGACCCGCGCCCCAGCCGGGTCGCGCACCACCACGCCGTCGTCGCGGACTTCGATCAGGTAGACGTAGTGGTTGACGGTCCCAGCGATGACGCGCTTGCCCGCGGCCAGCATCTGCGCAGCGGACGCCTTGACCTTCGGGTCGGACAGCCGTACCGGACCGGTCGCCGCCTCGGCGGTGGCCAGCCCGGCCTCACGGGCGACGCGGGCGATGGTCGCGGCCACGGTTACGTCCCCGTAGCCGCCGACCTTGCCGATGGCGACGGCGGTCACGAGGTCGATGGTCTCGATCCGGGGTGCGACCTTGGGATCGTCGATCGCCTCGGCAAGCGGAACCTGTCAAGCCCTTCGGGACAACTTCTTCAGGTTTGTTCTGTGCGGGCCTTGCTTGGTCGTCGGGAGCGTCGGCTTCGGGAGGTGGTCGCTGGGGGTGCCAGGCGGAGCGGTTCAGGCCCGATAGGTGTATGTGGCCCATGCATGAGGCCGCCGCGCCGTCATCATTACCTGACGCCGGCGGCCGACGAGTTCAGCGCCCGGGTGGTGGATGAGGCGATCGAGACGCTCGGCTCGCTTCGGGGCTTGTCGTGGCTGGGTGATGCTGGTGTCACGCTGCATCTGCTGATGAGTCTGAGCGTGGAAGCCCAGAGCCGGGTGGCTCGGGCGGTTGCTGACGCCCGGGACCAGGAGTGCTCGTGGGCCGAGATCGGCGATCTGCTGGGCGTCACCCGGGCCAGTACCTGGCAGCGCTACGCGGGGCGGGTAGCCGGCGACCGCACCCCGCTCGACCGGACTGAACGGCGTATCGGGGTCGGGTCAGGTCGGGTCATCGGTAGCGTCCTCGGTCGGTGCTGGCTTGTTGATCCAGGTGGTGCCGGGCAGCTCGGGTGGGACGGGTGGCTTGTTGGCGAACCGTTCGGGGTGGGGTCCTAGGCGGCGTCGAGGACCTTGGCTCGTTCGGCTCGGATCTGGGAGGCGGTGCCGAAGTGAACCGACGCCGGGGTGTGCAGCCCGATCCCGGAGTGACGGTGGTGATGGTTGTAGTGGTTGAAGAACTCGTGGCAGAAGCTACGGGCGTCGGCGAGCGACCCGAACCTTTCGGGGAACGCCGGGCAGTACTGAGGGTCTTGAACGCGGCCTCGGAGAACGGGTTGTCGTTGCTGACCTGGGGGCGGGAGTGGGTGCGGCCGATCTTCAAGTCGGAGAGGAGCACGGCGACAGGCTTGGAGGTCATGGGGCTGCCCCGGTCGGCGTGGATGGTGAGCGTCCCCGGCTCGATGCCGCCCTGGGCGGCGACGACCTGGCCGATTCAGGCCTTGACGATGTCGCCATCGCGGCAGTCGACCACGAGCCAGCCGGGCGAGTACCGGCTATGGATGTCGAGCATGACCAGCAGGTCGTAGTGGACGCCCCGGGCCGGGCCCGCCAACGCGGTGGCGTCGTACGACCACACCTTGTTCGGGGCGACGGCGACCAGCTCGGGTATCGCCCGGGGCGGGTGGGTGGCCTGCCGGCTCCGTTTTCCGAGTCTCACCCGACGCCCGCAGGAGCCGGTACATCGTCGATTCCGACGCCAGGTAGTCGCCCTCATCGAGCAGGGTCGCCCACACCTGGGCCGGAGCAGCGTCAGCGAACCGAGGGCCGTGGAGGACTCCGAGGACGGCGTCGCGTTCGGTCTCGGTCAGGGCGTTGGGGGGCGCCGGCCGAGGTCGGGGCGGCCCGCTGCGGGGCGGCTGAGCGCGGCGGTAGTGCGTCGCCCGAGGGCGGCCCACGGCCCGCCACGCCGCCTTGGTCCCAACCAGGGCTTGCAGCTCGGTGAAGGCGGTGTCGATCACGGCTGCCGCCGCTGGTCCCCGGCACTCTCGGTCAGCAGTTGCTCCAAGAGCGCGGAGGCTTTTCCCTGGATCTCGATCACGAGCCGGGCCTTGGCCAGATCGGCCTCGGCCCGTTCGGCCCGCCGGCGAACCCGGGCCAACTCGGCCGACACCTTCGGCGCTCGAGCCCGGGGAGCGACGCCGGCGAAGGCACCCGCGTCACGGGCCCGGCGCCACTCGACGATGTGCGACGAGTAGAGGCCTTCCCGGCGGAGCACCGCGCCCTTGTCGCCGTCACCAGCGCAGGCGTCGTACTCGTCCAGGACCGCCAGCTTGTAGGCGGCGGTGAACGACCGTCGCCGTGGCCGTTCCGGCAGGACCGGGACGCCACCACCCATCGCCTCATCATGGGCGCGGTCCATCGTCGAAGTCGTCAAAGTCATGGTGGTCAGAACGTTCCGTTCTCGCCCTGCAGGGATCGGGCTACAGCAGGTGTCTCCCCAGCCTGACAGACAGGGCGAGAGCAGTAGCCGCCCTTGGAACACTGATGGTGACCTTCCCTGCGACGGGTCGTGCAGCGGGCGCTCGGACAGTCAACAGGAGGCCCCCGCTGAGCGCTCAGTGACCGGTCAGGTTGGCGGGGCGAAAGGCCACGAGCGGTAGCGCCCGCACCAGCCTACGTCTCGCCGGGTCACTCCCGTCGTAGTCCCATCCCACCAGCCATGTGAGCATCCGGCGCACCACTGGGGCGACCCACCAATTGCGCCGTTCGTAGTCGGCCAGGACAGCAACGGCTTCGTACTCGTCGAGGTCACGGGCTGCGGGCCGAAACCGGTCGCGTCCGATAGCTACTTCGATCGGCGGGTGGGCCTGAACGTTGCGGTACCAGTCCGCCGACCGGCCGAGTCCAGCAACCACGACCACCTCCTTGGACGGCCCATCGAGGTGGAGCACCTCGAGCACCGTGTGGTACTCGCGTCCAGAGCGGCGACCGACATGGGTGAGCATCATGAATCGCCGTCCGAGCAGCCAACCGAGATTATGGCGGTAGAGAGCCGACGGCCCTCGGAGCAGCCGTCGAGTCAGCCTGCGAAGGCTCTTCGCTGTCACCGACGACGACATCTCACCACTCTGGCACCGACGGGTACCGGTCACCGATCCCGCTGCGACACGGTCGGTTCCGACGCCCGTTGGGCTTCCTGCACGGAGCGAGAGAGTAAGCAGAACTCGTTTCCCTCCGGATCGCTCAGCACCACCCAACTGGCGTCCGGGTTCTGGCCCAGGTCGGTCCTTCGCGCACCGAGGGCTAGAAGCCGCTCGAGTTCCTCGGCCGTGGTCACGCCGGCGGCGCGCAGATCGAGGTGTAGCCGGTTCTTGACTGTCTTGCCCTCCGGTACGGCCTCGACGTCAATCGACGGCCAGGACCCGTCCGGCGCAGCGATGCTCACCCCGTCGTGGTCTTCCTCCACCACCCGCCACCCGAGGACGGCGCACCAGAAGTTCGCGACCACGCGAGGCTCCATGGCGTCGATAGCGATCACCGCGATACGACTGGACATGGTCGTCAGTTTGGCGCGCCGTGGTCAACTACGCCAGGACCGTCGAGCGACCGGTCGGCCGGTCAGTCAGCGCCACAACTCCCGTAGCCGGAGCCGATTGACGATCCGTGACCGGCAAGCCGCCACTGCCGGCTGGGGGGCTGCCGCTGCTCCGTTCGAAGCGTCGACCAGGTCAGGTCAGGTCGATGGCCATTATCTGGCCCATTCCAATGAGTTGTGAGGGGCTGGTCAGCACGGGTTCGATGAGGCGACGTACGTCGGGCTCAAGCGCCGAACGCGCCGCGGCGGCATGGTTCTCGGTTTTCCAGATGGTGAGGGTGAGACGGCGTCAGTTGCCGGCGTCGACGACGATGTTGACGCGATAGCCGGCCTGGGCGGAGTGTCGGTCTTGGAACTTCGCGGCCCCCTTGCTGGCATGGGCCGGCCTTGCGGTGTCGTAGGTGGAGTCTCTCACGATGGCGTACATCGCGGTGCCGTCGGTCCGGGCGTTCCGATGAGCGGCCGAGCCTGGGACCTGTGTCATCGGGACTCGACTTCGAGAACGTCATGTCGATCTGCGTGGCTGGTGTGGCCCGCGGTGTTGCGGCCAGCGATGCGCCCGAGCACGACGATCACCGTGGTGGCGACGACGAGGTTCAGGCAGGCGGGGACTGCCCGGTCGGTGTCGGCGATGCCGTGGCCGGACAGCGGTGCTCCCAGAGACACCACGAAGGCAACGACGGCGATCGTGGTCCACACCCGGGCGAAGGTGTCGGACGGTCCACTCGAGGACGGCGAGCAGGGCCCAGGCGGCCAGCGCGGCGGCCACGGCGACGAGGCCGGCCCCGACCGCGCCGGGTGCCACACTCGATGGAAAGCCCCGACGGGATCGAACCCATCCGACATCGGAAAGGTTCGACCACCGTCAGGGTCGGCGCCCCCGGCAGGACTCGAACCTGCGACCCGCTGCTTAGAAGGCAGTTCCAGGCCCGGATTTGACGGCACAGGATGACACCTGCCGGACGAAAGTGCACGTCAGGAGCGGTGCACTTGTCCGGCCAGTGTCGGCGCGCCCGTGCCATTCCGGCCCGTAATGGCACGCTTGTGGCACGACCGTTAGTACCCCGAACTAACGGACCATAGGGTTCCAGTTGGGCGAGCGTTGCGGGGACGAGTTTCCAGTCCGGTTCGAGTGGCTCACTCCGGGACTGGAGCGCAGCTCTCAGCGAGGCACCGAATGTTTGGGGCGTGTCAACAGTTGCGGCCCAACGGCCGCGGCCAACTGTCCCGGCGGCCAGCTGTGGGTGCTGAGCGACCCCCGCCATACCCAGCCCGTCAAGGCCGGCGGCTTCGCCCACGAGCTGGAGCGGCGAGCGGAGGGGTGGCCTGATCCCCTCGGCCCGCCTGAGCGAGACCGCCGCCAAGTCGACCCCGTCGACCGCCAGGCCCTGGACCTGCTGCGCCAGGGCCGTACGGCCGACTCCCAGACGATCCGCACAGAGGCGGGCTGGGAACACGAGCTGGGCTCACCGGAGGCGACCCGGGGGGCCATGGCCGACGCCGTGTGTGCCGACCTGGCCGCCCACGGGCCCACCGCCTCGGTGTCGCTGGTGGTATCCCATGGTCAGCCGAGGATCTGGGCGACCGCATCCTGGTCCACATGCAGGTGGACGGTGGCGCCGCCGGGGTGCGTAAAAACCGGGATCGATGGATCGAGGGTGTGGAGATGGGCAGGTATCGCCTTGGTTGCGAAGCACCGCTACGGCTTCCTCGTCCTTGGGAGGGGTCACGCGGCTCATCGCTTGCCTCACGACCTTGTGGTGGGAGAAGCAGGTTCTGCCGGGGACTCATCCGGAGGAGTTGCCCGATCTGAGCAGCGCTTCCAAGGCTTGGCGGGTAATGACGAGACGCCGTCCCAGGCGGAGGGCGGGCAGCTCCCGGCGGGCGACGAGCTCGTAGGCAAGCGTCCGGGAAATCCCGAGCACCTCTGCTGCCTCCGGGACGGTGAGCGTTGTCTTGTCTCGATCCATCGTGGGCCCCTCCGGTTGCCGTTGCGCGTTCTGTGCGTCTCCAGATGGGAGGTGCCGACACGTCGCCGGCCTCACTCGTAGTAACCACCGTCGGAGTTGGCGTTGGCGGACACGAGGAGTGAAGAATTCGCCGCGTCCACCAGGGATTGACCTTGCTGTTCGCAGCTCCGGCTGGCAACTCATGCCGGGACCCCCAGGTATTCGACTTGGTGGACGGCCGAGGCGAGCATCGGCGGAGGCAGGCGTGAACACGCCCCAGGTACCCAGGCCAGGCCTGCCGCCGGCATCATGGGCGGGGATGCGCTCCAGCTCAGCCCTGTGGGCGCTCTGCTGGTTGGGCGACGGCGACCGTGCGACCGCAGGGAGCGATGAGCAAAGGCATCCCCACACCGGTGCGTCGCTCGCGCAGAATGCATGTCGTCTGGCGCGAGTGGCGCCGGGCCGAGCCGAGCCGTGTGATCCAACTGCTGACGTTCCCCAGCTGTCGACCGAGTGAGGAAAGAGTTCTGCGTGACCACCGTTGCCCAGGCAAGTCTTTAAGCCAGAGGCCCTTGGTGCCACGAACGCGTCGGTCGTCGCCGACGGGACCACCACACTTGGGTCCACGTCGCCCCGGTTGTCCTGGCCTGGCTGGGCTTCGTTCTTGGCCCGGCGGATGCCGGCAGGCTTCTCTCGCAGGAAAATCCACGGAACATTGTCCGCCTCCAGCGACTTGAGGGCGGATACTGGAAAGTGAGGACGCGTCGAACAGAGCAGTGCGTCCAGTCGGTGGTCTATGCGCGCCTGCGGTCATGCCACTCATGGACCCGCTTGGTGACCGCCGTGCTCCTGGTAGCGGTGGTAGTAGCAGGATGTACCTCCAGCACCACCAAGCGCACGGCCCCGCTGCCAACAGTCACGGCGACGACAAGCACGACGAGCCCGACCAGCACGGCACAACTGCAGTCGGCGATCCTTGTCCAATGGCTCGCCGCCGAGAAGGCAAGCGTCGCAGCGGCCAAGAACCTGGCGGGTCCGGAGCAGGACCTGCTGGTTGACTACTCCGTGGATCCGGCGTTGTCGTTCCTTCGAACGCAGTACGCGGCATACGCAGCGATGGTCTAACCAACCTGGGCGACATCGACACCGGCGCGCCGAGGGTGAGGACCATGACAGCGTCCGACGCGGTAGTGGTCAGTTGTGAGACCATAAGACGCTATCAGCGTAGACCCGTTCGAAACTCGATGAGCCCAACGTCCGGTCACATCCTGGTGAACGGTAGGTAGTCCTGGCGTGAATCACGGATCTCTGCCTCCCCTCCCAATCCCATACCACAACAGAAAAAGAGCCAGGGTGAGGAGCGAAGCCCGGGAACCATGGCTTGGTGAGGCCAGTTCTTGTGTCGGGCCGTGTCCGCCGTGCGATCCGCGAAGCTCTTGTTTCTACCACCCTGGGTGAGATCAGCGATCTCTTTGAAGCAGAGGAATTCGTTGCCGACGCAACCGTCCACCCTGCCGTGAGCGGCCAGCGTCGCGCCTTCGTCGCGCAGTTTTGCGCCGGTATAGATTTGAGCATCCCCCGGCTGGGCGGACACCTGCGCTGAGGTGGTAGCACCGCCTCGGGAAGGAGTTCGTGTGCCTCGTCCTCACCCGCCGGAGTTCCGCCGGCGTGCTGTTGAGCTGGCCCGGGAGAAGGCCAAGCCGATCTCGCAGCTGGCCCGCGACTTGGGGGTCAGCGAGAGCTGCCTCCGCGGCTGGGTCGTGAAGGCTGACGTGGAGCAGGGCCGGCGAGAAGGCCCGTCGACCGACGCCCGGGCCGAGCTGGTTGAGCTGCGCCGCAAGCTCCGGGTGGCCGAGATGGAGAACGAGATCCTTCGCCGGGCGGCGGCCTACTTCGCCCGGGAGAACATTCTCCCAAAATGATCTACACCTTCATCGCCCACCGCTGCGGCGATCTGCCGGTCGCGGTGTGCTGCCGGGTGATGAGGGTGTCGACCTCCGGCTTCTACGCGTGGCGGGCCAACCCGGTGTCCGACCGCGACTGGGACGACGCTCACCTGACGAACACCATCGTCGAGATCCACCGCCGCTCGCGGCTGTCCTACGGGTCTCCCAGGATCCACGCCGACCTGCGACTCGGCGCCGGCATCCGCTGCTCCCGCAAGCGGGTCGAGCGGCTGATGCGCCAAGCCAAGATCGCCGGCATCTACAGGCGGAAGGGGCATGGCTGCACCCGCCGTGACTCGGCCGCTACACCCTCGGACGACCTGGTGAAGCGGCAGTTCAAGGTGGACGGCCCGGACCGGCTGTGGGTGATGGACGTCACCGAGCACCGCACCGACGAGGGCAAGGTCTACCTG
>JBBSHS010000003.1:0-60054 GCA_038232515.1 Acidimicrobiales bacterium | reverse complement strand
CGGCTGCTGCTCCGGTTCCAACTGCTCACCTTCGACGCGACCGCCGACTTCGAGGCTGCTGTACGGATCTACCGCCGTTGCCGAAGCGCCGGCGTCACTCCCCGGGGCATGCTCGACTGCATGATCGCCTCCGTGGCGTGGCGCCGAGGTGCCTCATTGCTGGCCTACGACGCCGACCTCGCCCGCATCGCGAAGGTCGTCGGTATCGAGCTGGACGGTGCCTCGCTCGTCGCCTAGTCGACGCCGAGGCGGGCCCTGCCAAGAGCGCCGGTGGAGAACCGTCGACCCGGCCTGAGGCCGTTGCGGTCGATCAGGAACTTCCGCCGTGGTCGCGGAGGTCTTCCTTCCAGGCCCGGAAGCGGGTGTGGACCAGGCCGCTGGGCCCTTCGCCCTCGCCGTGGCCGTCGGCGAACAGCCGGAACGTCCAGCGCTCAGCGAGGTCGTCGGCGGCCAGGGCCATGTAGCGGGCGTCGGCCTTGGTGGCCGGCCCGGCCCGCCACAGCAGCCAGCGGCCGATGCGGCGCTTGTAGTCGACCTGGGGCTGGCAGAGGTCATCGCCCAGGTGGACGAGCTCGGGAGGAGCCTCGACCCAGGCGACGGCGACGATGTTGCGGTCCCGTTGCGGGGTGGGTGGCAGGTCGGCGGTGTGGATGGGACGGTCGTCGACCGGGCGCTGGTCGTAGGGCAGGGCGATGTCTCCCATGTCGGGTCTACCAGCCCCGCTCGATCCACTCCGGCAGATGGGGGCGCTCGGTGCCGATGGTCGTGTCGCCACCGTGGCCGGGCAGGACCACGGTGTCGTCCGGCAGGCGGAACAGCCGCCCGTCGAGCGAGGCGATGATGGTGTCGAAGTCACCACCGGCGAAGGTGGTGTTGCCGGGGCCGCCGGGGAACAGCGTGTCGCCCGAGAACAGCAGGGGCGTGCCCTCGAGGCGGAAACAGACGGAACCGGGCGTGTGCCCCGGGGTGAGGACCGTCCGCAGCCTCAGTCCGCCGACTTCGACGACCTGGTCGTCCTCCAGCAGGGAGTCGTAGGACGGGAGCATGGCGGCGTCGGCCCGGGTCACGGCCACGTCGTAGCCGGCGTCGCGGATGGCGGGCACGGCCTGGATGTGGTCCCAGTGGCCGTGGGTCTCCAGCACCCGGCGCACGCCCATCGTCCGGCACAGTTCCAGCAGGCGTTCGTGCTCGTTGGCGGCGTCGATGAGCACGGCTTGGCCCGAACGTCTGTCCCGCACGATGTACACGTTGTTGTCCATGGGCCCTACGACCAGGCTGTGCACCTCGGCGTCGGCGTCGGACCAGCGCAACTCCACGGGGGTGGCCATGGCGCCAGTCTGGCGGATGGTGACGCGCTTTCCGCAAGGTGGGATGTCGTGCTGAGCCACGCCGTCCACCACCCCGGCCGAGCAGCCCGGCCCAACGGCGTCTGACCGGGTCACGAGCCGGTCCGTTCTGTGCGCCGTGCCGTCTCCGGCACGCATAACGTCGCGGCGTGGTCGTCGTGTACGTGGTCCTGGTCATCGCCATCGTCCTGGTCATCGCCGCCGCCGTCATCGGGCGGGAGGCGAGGCGCCTCGATGCCGTGCCCCCCAGGCCCGTCTTCGACCTGGACGAGGCCGTGGGCTGGGTGGCCGACCACCTTCCCTTTGAGGTGTCGGCCGTGCTCAGCCACGACGAGGTCCGCCAGGTCATCGACTGGAACCTGGAGTTCTTCCGATCCAGGGGCCCGACCGGCAACGGGTCCGGTCCCCGGACCGACGGGCGTATCGTCGTGGGAGGGGCCGAGACGGTCGATTTCGTGCTGGACAGAGCCCGCTCGGCCGGCCTGGACATCTCCCCCCGCCAGGCCCACGCCGTCCTCGACGCCCAGCTCGGCTACCTCCGGGCCATCCAGGCCATCGGGCCCGAGGCTCCCCCCGAGGACCGGGCCCCGTAGGTCCGCCTCTGTCCGTCGGATCATGGCGAATCACCACCACTTCGGGCCGCGATTGTGATGTACTTGCAGTACCAGAGAAAGGAGGTGGTCCAACTGCACAGTGATCAGCTGTTCGGGACCCTGGAGGTGGCTGGCCACTAGTTCGTGGCCGCTGGACCACCTGGTGAATCTCCACCAGTCACCCTTGGTCTTCGGCGGCGAGAGCCGGTCCCGCTCGCCGCAGTGCCGACGCCCATTCGCCTTTCCAGCAGTCTCTGGCGTAGGAGCCTCCACAACCGGAGGCTCCTACGTCGCGTCGGGGCCCTACGCTCCGGTGATGGCCCGGCGACCTGCCCGCTTCGGGCACCATCGATGGCTCGGTGACAAACGCAGCCTGGTCGTCCACGACCTGGAGGACGCCGAACTGGAGCAGGCGGTGGTCGACGAGCTCATGACGTCCGGGCAGTTCGCCTCCTTCGGTCCCGACACCCTCCCCGAGGCCCGCAACCGGGGCTATCGGCGGCACGGGTGACGGTGCCGCGCCGGTGACGGCGGCCCAGCCGCCGGCCGCCTGACGTGGAGACCCAGGTCATGGTGGGCGACGGCATCGTGCTGGAGGCCCACCTCGCCCGTCCCCAGGCGTCGGCGGCCGGAGCCGACCGCACCCGGAGCGGCCTGGTCCTGGCCCACGGCTTCCCGAGTGGGCCCAAGGGGGCGGCGACGGCGGCGGCCACCCTGCCCGACCTGGCCGACCGGCTGGCGGCCGACGCCGGCTGGGTGGTGCTGGCCCTGTCCTTGCGCGGGACCGGTGCCAGCGGAGGCGAGTTCTCGCTGTCGGGATGGCTGGCCGACATGCGTGCGGGGATAGACCGGCTGTTGAACGAGCAGGATGTCGCCGGGGTGTGGCTGGCCGGGTTCGCCGCCGGTGGCGCCCTCGCCATCTGCCTTGCGGCCCAGGACGAACGGGTACGGGGGGTCGCCGCCTTCGGTGCCCCGGCCGACTTCGACGAGTGGGCGTCGGACCCCAGGCGCTTCGCCGAGCACGCCCGCACGGTGGGGGTGCTGGCCACCCGGCACTCGCCGGCCCAGTTCGACGCTTGGTCGCAGGAGCTGCGCCACTACCGTCCCATCCACGAGATCCCGGCCGTGCCTCCCCGGCCCATCCTCCTCGTCCACGGCGCAGAGGACGAGGAGGTTCCGATGGTCGACGCCCGGGCCCTGGCCGACGCCGCCGACGGTCAGGTCGAACTGCGCATCATCACCGGCGCCGGCCACCAGTTGCGCCACGATCCCAGGGCCGTGGCCATCCTGCTGGGCTGGTTGGAACGTCAGGCGAGCGCTCCCGCCTGGTAGCCCACGGCAGGGGATCTGCCCTCCGGCCCTGCTCGGGCGGGGTGGCAGCGTCATCGTCTGCTGGCGGGCGCGAGGGCCCGGTCGAGGGCGGTGCGCAGGGCCCGGGCGGCGGCGCCCGGGTCGGTGGCCTCGGTGAGCCAGCGCACCACCACCACCCGGTGGGCGCCGGCGGCGACGATGGCCGCCACCGTGGTCGGGTTGGCCCCGCCGGTGACGAACACCGGGCGGCCCGCCCCGGCCACCGCCTGGGTGACGTAGCCGAGGCCCACGCCTGGCCGGCCTGGCTTGGTGGGCGTGGCCTCCACCGGGCCGGCCGACACGTAGTCGACGGGCTCGTCGACCGACGCCGCCAGCTGGGCCGGCCCGTGCGTCGACAGGCCGATGACGGCGTCGGGGCCGAGGATGCGCCGGGCCAGCGCCGGCGGGACGTCGTCCTGGCCGACGTGGGCCCCGTCGGCGCCGCAGCCCACGGCGATGTCGGGCCTGTCATTCACGATGAAAGGCACCCCGAGCTCTCGGCACCGGGCGCACAGGAGGGCGGCCTTTTCCAGCAGCGGCCCCGCCTCCTGGACCTTGTCCCGCAGCTGCACGAGGTCGACCCCTCCCTCGACGCAGGCGGTGACGAAGGCGAGGAGGTCGGGGCGGTCGGGGGTGCACAGGTACATCCGGCGCCCGACCAGCTTGGGGTGGACGGGCCGGGCGGGGGAGCTGGTCGGGTCGTCGGTCGCCCTCGGAGGGCGCAGGGCCTCAGCCACCGGCCACCGCTCTGACCAGCTCCAGTCGGTCGCCCTCGCACAGCGCAGTGGTGGCCAGGTCGGAGCGGTCGACCGGCTCGCCGTTGCGCTCCACCAGCACCCACCTGGCCCCGAGCCCGAGCAGGCCCAGCAGATCCTCGACCGTGGCCCCGTCGCCCACCTCGACCCGCTCGCCGTTGGCCACCACGTTCACGGCTGGGCAGCCGCCCTCGCCTTGGCCGCCGCCTTCATCTGCTGCTTGTGGGCGCGGACCCGGCTGAGCGACTCCGGTCCGGTGATGTCGGCCACCGAGCGGTGGGACGCCTCCTCCCCGTACGGGCCGGCGGCCTCGCGCCAACCCGGCGGTCGAGCCCCCAGCTGCTTGCCCAGCAGGGCCACGAAGATCCTGGCCTTGTGCTCGCCGAACCCGGGCAGGGCCTGCACCCGGCGCAACAGCTCCGCACCCGTGGGGGCTGTCTTCCACAACCGGTCGGCCCGGCCGCCGTACTCGCCGGCGACCACCGCGCACAGGTCCTGCACCCGTTTGGCCATGGCCGCCGGGTACCGGTGCAGGGCGGGCTGGGCGACGAAGGCGGCGGTCAGGTCGTCGGCGTCCATGCCGGCCAACGTGGCCGCGTCGAGCTTGGTCACGCCCAGCCGTTCCTTCAGGTCGTACGGCCCCCGGAACGCCTTTTCCAGGGGGACCTGCTGATCGAGCACCATGCCGATGAGCAGGGCCAGCGGGTCCTTGGACAACAGTGCATCGGCGGCGGCGTCCTGGCTCAACGAGAGGTGCACGGTGGGCATGCGCGGATCGTCGCACATTCGCCGGGCTCCTGAAAGCTGCGGCCGGGACAGCGAGCGGATCAGGCGCCGGCGGCCGCCGCCCGTTGGGGGATGACCCATTCGAGTAGCTGCTGGTAGAGGCCGAGGATGGAGACGCCGTACGCCAGGCTGGTGGCCCACACCCCGGTCAGGGACATCCAGGTGGGGCAGCAGCCGTGGACGCCGACCTTGCCGAGGGCCGGTGTGGGCACCGGTTGAGTCGACGCGTACGACCGCAGAAGCTCGAGCTGGGCCTCGACACCGGTGGTGGTGTCCTTGAAGGCCCAGCCGTGGTGGCAGCTGTCGCAGGCGCCGATGCCGGCGAAGTTGTTGTCGCCCGGGTCCAGCTGGCCACCGGCGGGGAACGAGAACCAGCCCGTCTCCAGGATGGACTGGACGAACGCGATGTCGGCCCTGACCCCCGTCGCCATGCCCTGCGCGGCGTAGGCGTTGGCCAGGTCGATGATCGTCGCCTGGGTGGCGACGTGGTGGCCCATGGCGGTGAACCAGCCGGCCATTTCGGGGCCCGTCACCGTCAGCGGCCCCATGATGCTGGGCCCGCCCATGCTGAAGATCGCCGGGGTGCCGCGGGCCAGAGCCATGTCGTGGTTGAGCGCGGCGCGGGCAGCGTTGGCCTGGGCATGGGCGGCGGCCGCCACCTTGGCCAGCTCCGCCGCCCGGGCCGCCATGTTGACGCTTTCGGCCAGCTGGGCATGGGCGTCGTGGAGCCGTTGCTTCACGCCCTTGAACACGACTGGGAGCACCACGGACGTGTCGATGTCGGGAGCCTGGGACCCCGGGGGCGGCGGCAGGGACAGCGCCGGGTTGGCGTACACGGCGGTGGCGATGCGGGCCACCTTCGCCTGGTAGGCGACGATGTCACGCTGGGCCGTGTCGCGGGTGGACGTGGCCAGTTGGGACGCCTGCTGGGCCTGGGCGTCGGCGGTGGCGACGGTGCCGTCGGCCGTAGCGGTCACGGTCTTGTCCGCCTGCACCCGGCCCAGAGCGTCGAGCCGGGCCATGCCCGCCTGTACGGCGTTGAGGATCGGAGTCGGGTCAGGCGGGGGGGCCTGTGTTGTCGGCGGCGCGCCGGGGATCGTCGGCGGTATGGGCGGTCCGGCTATGGGTGGCCCCGGCAGCGGCGGCGGCAGGGTGGTGGTGGTGGCCGCCGGGCGGGTGGTGGTGGCGCCGGCCGGGCGGGTGGTGGAGGTGGATGCCGCCAGTACGCCGGGCCTGGCTGGCCCCCCTGCATTGGGGGCCGCCTCCGCCGGAGCGGCCAGAGCGAACATGCTGGTGACCACTGCGAGCCCGATGGCTGCCCTGGCCACGGGTCGAAGCTCGCGGCGTCGGGCAGGCATGTGCGGTCAAGCTAGGCGCGATCACCGGTCCCGCACCCGTCACCGCCTGGTGGCCCGCCATCGGCAGGGCCGGCGCCGACGGGACGACGGGTCAGGCCTCTCGGGGATCCATGGCGTCGGCGTCTATGCCGAAGCTGGCGATGGCGTCGGCCACCTCGTCGGCCTTGGCTTCACCGGCCTGGGCCAGGCCGTCGAGCACAGCCACCACCACGTGGGCGGCGTCGATCTCGAAGTGGCGGCGCAGTGCCTCCCGGGTGTCCGATCGGCCGAAGCCGTCGGTGCCCAGCGCGATGAAGCGGTGGGGGACGAAGCGGGCGACCTGGTCGGGTACCGACTTCATGAAGTCGGTGACGGCCACGACCGGCCCGTCGGCGTTCCTCAGCGCGGCGGTGACGTATGGCACGCGGGCGGGCTCGCCCGGATGGAGCCGGTTCCAGCGCTCGGCCGACAACGCGTCCTCCCGCAGCGCCTTGTAGGAGGTGGCCGACCAGCAGGACGCGGCCACCCCGTACTGATCGGCGAGGATGCGCTGGGCCTCCAGGGCCGCCCCCTGGGCCGAGCCGGAGAACAGGATGGTGGCGCCGCGACCGGGATTGCCCTCGTCCGTGGCCGGTTCCGGGGCGAAGAGATAGAGGCCGCGCAGCACCCCTTCGTCCAGTTCCCCGGCCGACAGGTGGGAAGGTCGGGCCGGCATCACGTAGTTCTCGTTGTAGAGGGTTAGGTAGTAGAAGACGTCCTCGGGATCGGCGCCGTACATCCGACGGATGCCCGCCTTGACGATGATGGCGGTCTCGTAGGCGAACGCCGGGTCGTAGGCCTGCACGTTGGGGACGGTGGAGGCCAGAAGCAGGCTGTGGCCGTCCTCGTGCTGGAGTCCCTCGCCGTTGAGGGTGGTGCGCCCGGCCGTGCCGCCCAGTAGGAACCCCCGGCCCCGCTGGTCGCCGAAGGCCCAGATGAGATCGCCCACGCGCTGGAAGCCGAACATCGAATAGAAGATGAAAAACGGGATCATGGGCTGGCCCCAGGTGGCATAGGCCGTGCCTGCGGCGGTGAAGCTGGCCATCGAGCCGGCCTCGCTGATGCCCTCCTCGAGGATCTGTCCCTGCTGGCTCTCGCGGTAGGACAACTGCATGCCGGCGTCGACCGGCTCGTACTTCTGGCCGAACGGGGCGTAGATCTTGACCTCGGAGAACAGCCCGTCCATGCCGAACGTGCGGGCCTCGTCGGGGATGATGGGAACGACGCGAGAGCCCACCTTCTCGTCCCGCAGCAGGTTGCGCAGGAGCACAGCGAACGCCATGGTGGTGGACACCGAACGGTTCTTGGACCCGGCGTCGAACTCTGAGAACACCGTGTCGGCCGGCTGGGGCAGGGACGCCCGGCGCACGACCCGCTTGGGCAGCGAGCCGTTCAGCATGCGCCGACGGGCCAGCAGGTACTCGTCGGCGTCCGAACCCTCCGGCGGGCGGTAGTAGGGCGGGTTCTCGACGTCCAGCACGGCGTCGGGGATCTCGTCCTCGAGGTTGAGCCGGTTGCGCAGGATGCGTAGCTGCGGCTTGGTCATCTTCTTGATCTGGTGGGTGGAGTTGCGGGCCTCGATGTCCGGGCCCAGCGTCCATCCCTTGATGGTCTTGGCCAGGATGACCGTGGGGCTGCCCTCGTGCTCCACGGCCGCCTTGTAGGCGGCGTACAGCTTGCGGTAGTCGTGGCCGCCGCGGGGCAGGTTGCGCAGCTCGTCGTCGGACAGGTGCTCGACCAGCTTGCGCAGCCGGGGGTCAGGCCCGAAGAACTGCTCGCGGATGTAGGCACCGTCCTTGGTGGCGTAGTTCTGGAACTCGCCGTCGACGGTGTCGTTCATCTTGTTGAGCAGCACCCCGTCGGTGTCCTTGGCCAGGAGCTCGTCCCACTTGGAGCCCCAGACCACCTTGATGACGTTCCAGCCCGCGCCCCGGAACGCGGCCTCGAGCTCCTGGATGACCTTTCCGTTTCCCCGTACCGGCCCGTCCAGGCGCTGCAGGTTGCAGTTCACGACAAAGACGAGGTTGTCGAGCTGCTCGCGGGCGCCGATCGACAACGCCCCCAGCGTCTCCGGCTCGTCCACCTCGCCGTCGCCGACGTAGCACCAGACCTTGGCGTCGGAGGTGTCGGCGATGCGCCGGTTCAGCAGGTAGCGGTTGAAGCGGGCCTGATAGATGGCGTTGATGGGCCCGAGACCCATCGACACGGTGGGGAACTCCCAGAAGTCGGGCATGAGCCGTGGGTGGGGGTAACTGGACAGGCCCCGACCGGGCCGGGCCGTTTCGAACCGGAAAGCGTCGAGGTCGTCCTCGTCCAGGCGCCGCTCCAGATAGGCGCGTGCGTAGATGCCGGGTGCGGCGTGGCCCTGGAAGTAGACCTGGTCGCCGAAGCCGCCATCATCCTTGCCCCGGAAGAAGTGGTTGAAGCCGACCTCGTACAGGCTGGCCGAGCTGGCGAAGGTGGCCAAGTGGCCGCCGATGCCCTCGCTGCGATGGTTCGACCGCACCACCATCACCGCCGCGTTCCACCGGATGTAGGCCCGGATGCGGCGCTCCAGGTCCTCGTTACCCGGGAACCAGGGCTCGTACTCCGGCGGGATCGTGTTGACGTACGGGGTCGACACGGTGGCCGGGAACCCCACCTGTGCCCTCTTGGCCCGTTCCAGGAGCTTCATGAGCAGGAAGCGGGCCCTCTTGCGACCACGGGCGTCGACGACGGCGTCGAAGCTGTCGAGCCACTCCTCGGTCTCGGCCGGGTCGGTGTCGGGGAGTTGGTGGGAGAAGCCGTCGAAGATCATGCCGTCGCTCATCGGCCCCATACTCGCGCTGGACGACCGGTGGGCCGTCCTTCGGACCGAGGACTTCACGAGCCCGTTACCCTTCGGCCTCCGTGGAGGACACGACGACCGTCTACACCGACGGTGCCTGTTCGGGGAACCCCGGGCCGGGCGGTTGGGCGTGGGCCGTGCCCGAGGGCCGGTGGCGAACCGGGTGCGAGGCCCACTCCACCAACCAGCGGATGGAATTGTCGGCGGCACTGGACGCGGTACGCACCCTGACCGGCCCGGTGGAGGTCGTCAGCGACTCGACCTATGTCGTGAACTGCTTCCGGGACCGGTGGTTCGAGGGCTGGATGCGGCGGGGCTGGGTCAACTCCAAGAAGGAGCCGGTGGCCAACCGCGACCTGTGGGAACCCCTGGTCGGCGCCTACCTGGTCGACCCCAACCGGCTCAGGTTCCGCTGGGTCAAGGGCCACAGCGCCGACGCCATGAACGACGTGGTCGACCGGCTGGCCGTGGCCGCCGCCGTCACGCAGCGGGCCGACGACGGCGACGCACCTCCGACCGGCCTGGGGCCGGCCGATGCCGTGCCCGGCGGCCCCTCGCGGCCGAATCGGATGGCCAGCCCCGACGACGCCCCCCGGGGCCCCGATGGCCCCGATGCGCCCGACTCCCCCGACCCACTCGATGCGGCCGATACGCTCGCCGGGCAGACCGCCAAGAGCGCCAACAGCGTCAAGAGCGCCAAGAGCGCGGACATGGCCGTGCCGGCCGGTTACCGGGTGGTGGTGGCCGGCCTGCGCCCGCCCGGCATCGGCGGGTACGCCCCCAACCCGGTGGCCGACCGTACCCGTCGCCGCCTGGCCGAGATCCTGGTCGCCCAGCAACAACTGCATCCCGATCTGGTAGTGCTCTCCGGTCTCGGTCTGGGTGCCGAGCAGATCGGCGTCGAGGCCGCGGTCCAAGCCGGTCTGCCCTACGTGGCCGTTCTGGCCTATCCCGACCCCGAGAAGGTCTGGCCCCCCGCCTCCCAGCAGCGCTATCGGGCGCTGGTCGGGGGGGCCCGTGAGCGGGTGGTGGTGTCGCCGGAGGCACCCGGCAACCGCAACCGTGCCGGCGCTGCCCTGGCCCGGCGCGACGCCTGGCTGGCCCGCCACGCTCACTGCGCCGCGGTGGTGTGGGACGGCAGGGACGAGGCCGTTGGTCGCCTCGTCCGGTCGTTGCAGGACCACCTCGGCGAGGAGGAGGTCTGGAGAGTCGAGCCGTAGCGCCGGGTGGGGGCGCCGGCGCAGACGCCGTCTCGCGAGATTGGGTCGGGCGGTGGCCTTCACGGCCGTTTTCGGCCCGTGAAGGCCACCAGCTCACCCAATCTCGCGATAGTTCGCGGACGGGGCCGCGGCTGCCTGGTAGCGTCGCGGTCGAATCGTGAGCGCCGGCCACATCATCCCCGGATACGAGCCCGAGCCGGGCGCCCCGCCGGGCGCGCCGGTGTCGCAGCCGCCGCCTGAGCCGACCCACGCCGAACGGGCCCGCACCCTGGTGGCCGGTCAGCCCCGGGGCGCGCTTTCGACCCTGGCCGTCGAGCCCGCGGGCACGCCGTTCGGATCGGTGGTGACCTACGGCGTCGACCCGCGGGGCCGACCGTCATTTTTCGTGAGCACCATGGCCGAGCACACCCGCAATCTCGACGCCGACCCGCGGGCCAGCCTGCTGGTGGTCGAGGACACCCCGGCCGGGGCTGATCCGTTGGCCTCGGGGCGGGTGACGCTGCTGGGCGAGGTGGCCGAGGTCGTCGACCCCGACGAGCGGGCCGCCGCCCGCGCCGGCTACCTGGCCGCCAACCCCGGCGCATTCTATGTCGACTATGGCGACTTCCGCTGCCTGCGGCTCGAGGTGGCCAGCGTCCGCTACGTCGGCGGCTTCGGCCGCATGAGCTGGGTCGACGCCAGCGGGTACGCGGCGGCCGAGCCAGACCCGCTGGTCCCGGCCGCGGCCGGCATCATCGGCCACATGAACGCCGATCACGCCGACGCGCTGGTCACGCTCTCGCACCACTTCGCCGGGCGGGGCGACGTGGTGGCGGCGTCCATGACCGCAGTCGACCGGTACGGCTTCGAGGTCGTGGCCGACCTGGGCGGCGACAGGCGGGCCCCATTGCGCATAGGGTTCCGCACCGCGCAGGAGACCGGCGACAACGTCCGCCGCGAGCTCGTCGGCATGCTCCACGAGGCCCGCGCACAGCCGTAGTCGGCGTGCGGTGACCGTCGAGATTGGGTCGTGGGGTGGCCTTCACGAGCCGATTTGGCCGGCGAAGGCCACGTGGCCACCCAATCTCGCGGTTCGCCCCGTCGCTCAGGTGCGCTGCCAGTCCTTCCACACCGGGTCGTAACCGGCAGTGCGCAGGGCGGCGGCCACGTCCATGGGCGAGCGCGTGTCGCTCACCTCGAACTGCGGCTCGGCCGCCGAAGAAGCCGAGTAGCCGCCGGGCTCGGTGTGGGAGCCGGCCGACATGGTGGTGACCCCGAGATGGGCCAGCGCGTCCCGCAACGCCGGCCCCTCACGGGTCGACAGCGAAACCCCGACATCGGGCAGGCACAGTCGCAGGGCACACAGCAACTGGACGAAGTCGCGGTCGCCGACGGGGTCGACCGGCTCGTAGCCCCCGGCCGCCGGCCGCAACCGGGGAAGCCCCATGGACACCTCGGCCCGCCACCAGCGCCGGCACAGCGCCTCGGCGTGCACGGCCATGGCGATGGCCTCGGCCCTCCAGTCGGCGTGCAGGCCGAGCAGGGCGCCGATGCCCAGGCGCCGCATGCCGGCCTCGGCCGCCCGGTCGGGCGCAGCGAGCCGCCACTCGTAGTTGCGCTTCTTGCCTTTCAGGTGGACTTCGCCGTACGTGCCGCGGTCGTAGGACTCCTGGTACACGACCAGCCCGTCGCACCCCGCCGCCACCAGCCGGCGATAGGTGTCGCCGTCCCACACCTGGGTCTCGACCGCCAGCTGGGGGACCAGGGGCGCCAGCGCCGTCACGCAGTCGACCAGATAATCCTTGCTGATGATCCGGGCGTGCTCGCCCGCCACCAGGAGCACCGAGCGCAGGCCGCGGGCCACCAGCTCACGGCCCTCGGCCACCACCTCGTCGACGGCCAGCGTCCGCCGGGCGATGGCGTTGCCGGCCGAGAAGCCGCAGTAGGTGCACACGCTCACGCACTCGTTGGACAGGTAGAGCGGGGCGAACAGGCGTACCCCGCGGCCGAAGCGCTGCAGCGTGAGGCGATGGGCGGCCTGGGCCAGTTCCTCGAGGCGGTCGGCGGCCGCCGCCGACAGCAGCACCGGCAGGTCCAGGGCATGTGCCGGGCCCCCTCGCAGCACGCGATCGACGTCTGCGTCCGTGGCCCGGTCGACCTTGGCCCTCAGTGCGCCGATGTCGGCGGCGACGACGTCGGCGGCAGCCGAGCCGGGTGGGACCTCATGGGCCCGTGAGGTGAGCTCTACCGGTGTGCGGGGGCTCATGGGCCGAGAAAGCCGGTCAGGGGAGACGAGGCCGAGGCCCGGGAGCGGCTCCCGGCCAGGCCGGCTCGGCGCCCGGTCCGCCCCGCCTCCACCGCCAGCCGGAAGGCGCCGGCCATGGCCGCCGGGTCGTCGGCTGTGCCGATGGCGGTGTTGACGAGCACGGCATCGGCCCCCAGCTCGATCGCCTCGGCGGCGTGGGACGGAGCTCCCAGCCCGGCGTCGACGATGACAGGCACGCCAGCCTGCTCCACGATGATCTCGAGCGCGGGCCGGGTGCGCAGCCCCTGGTTCGAGCCGATCCACGAACCGAGCGGCATCACCGCCGCACAGCCCGCCTCTTCGAGGTGGCGGCACAGGATCGGGTCGGCCGGGCAGTACGGCAGCACCGTGAAGCCGTCGGCCACGAGCCGCTCGCTGGCCCGCAGCGTCTCGACCGGGTCGGGGAGCAGGTAGCGAGGGTCGGGGGTCACCTCCACCTTGACCCAGGCCGGTGCCCCGCCGGAGCGGGCCAGGCGGGCCAGACGGACCGCCTCGTCGGCGTCGACCGCACCGCTGGTGTTCACCAGCAGGAGCACGCCCTCGGGCAGGGCGCCGAGGATGTCCTCCTCGGCCGTCGGATCGATCCGGCGCAGGGCGACGGTCACGATCTGTGACCCGGAGGCTTCGATGGCGCCCCGCAGCGAGGCGTTGGACGGGAACTTGCCCGTGCCCAGCAGCAGTCGGGACGTGAAGCTCCGCCCTCCGAGCAGCAGCGGGTCGGCGACTCCCAGCTCGGCTGGTGCCACTTCCATGGGAGCGGTCATCAGCCGTTGCCCTGGGCCTTGCGGCTCATCCGAGCCCCTGCATCCGACACTTGCGGCTCCCTCATGCCCGCATGACCGGGCCGGTTCGAGGGTCGGGACCTGGCTGGTCCCCTCTCAGCCCGGGCCACCGGGCTCCCCTGCGCGACGTTGGGCCCATCCTACCGGGCTCGCCGGCGGTGTGACAGGACAGGACCGGACCCGGCCCCGAGCCGGCGATAGCGTCGCTGCTCTGTGACCACCGGTGCCGGCGCCCCGATCGCCGCCGCGCCGGGCCCGCCTGGCCCGCAGTGTGCCGACCGCCCGGGCAGCACTGGTTGTAGTGATGCGGCGGTGGCCGGGTGAGCACCCGGCGGTTGATCGTGGTCGCGCTGGTGACGGGGTTGGCCATCCTCGTGGCCGGCGCCATCCTGCTGAACCAGGTGGCGCGCCAGGAGCCGGCATCGAGGTTGCCGCCCGTCCTTCCCCCCGGCGCCACGAGCACCACTGTCGGATAGCAGTCCCGGAGCCCATAGAGGCTGGCACCCGTGCATCGGTACGATGCAGCCGGTCTCTCAGATACCGGAGGTGGTTCCCCCTGGCCGAGAAGTTCGACGTCGTCGTGGTTGGTGGCGGTCCCGGCGGGTACGCAGCCGCCCTGTACGGTGCATCCGCCGGACTGAAGATGGCGGTCGTCGAGAAGGACAAGGTCGGCGGCACGTGCCTGCACCGGGGCTGCATCCCGGCCAAGGAGTTCCTCGAGACGGCCACGGTGTTCCGCACGGTGCGGGGCGCGGTCGCCTACGGCGTCAACGCCTCGGCCCCGGAGCTCGACTTCGCCGTGTCCCAGCAGCGCAAGCAGCAGGTGGTCGACCAGCTGTGGAAGGGCCTGCAGGGTCTGATGAAACGACGCAAGGTCACCGTCGTGCACGGCACGGGGGTGCTGCACCCCGACCGCACCGTGCGGGTCGACGACGGTACCGAGCTCACGGCCGACGCCGTCATCCTGGCCGCCGGCTCGGTGCCGCGGACGCTGCCCGGATTCGACGTCGACGGCTCTCTGGTCATGACCTCGGACGAGTTCCTCTCGCTCGCCGCTCTGCCCCGCCGGACGGCGGTGGTGGGCGGCGGCGTCATCGGCTGCGAGTTCGCCAGCCTGCTGTGCGATCTGGGGTCCGAGGTGACCCTCGTCGAGTTCCTGCCCCGCATCATGACCGGCGTCGACACCGACATCGCCGCCGTTGTGCTCCGGGCCTTCGAGCGCCGGGGCATCACCATCAAGGTGGGAGCCAAGGTGACCGGCCACACCCCCGGATCGAAGGGCGGTACCACCCTGCACGTCGAGGGCCAGGAGGACCTCGAGGTCGATGCCGTGGTGATGTCGGTCGGCCGGCGGCCCTGCTCGGACGGGCTGCTGGCCGAGGACGCCGGTGTGGAGGTCGACGAGCGCGGCTTCGTCAAGGTGGATGCCACCATGCGCACGTCGGCCCAGGGTGTCTACGCCGTCGGCGATCTGGTGGCCACCCCCCAGTTGGCCCACGTCGGCTACGCCGAGGCCATCCTCGCCGTCAAGGAGATCCTCGGCGAACCGACGGTGGCGGTCGACTACGACAAGGTGCCGTGGTCGATCTACTGCCATCCGGAGGCCGCTTACGCCGGCCTCACGGAGGAGGCGGCCGCCGACGCCGGTTACGACGTGGTGGTGGAGAAGCTCAAGATGGTGGGCAACTCCCGTGCCATCATCGTCGGGGAGACCGACGGTCTGGTCAAGATCGTGGCCGAGAAAGGCCCCGATGGGAGGGCCGGCCGCATCCTGGGGGTCCACATGGTCGGGCCCTGGGTGACCGAGCAGCTGGGCCAGGGGTACCTGGCCGTCAACTGGGAGGCGACCATCGACGAGGTGGCCCATCTGGTCCAACCCCACCCGACCCTGTCCGAGTCGTTCGGTGAGGCCGTCCTGGCCCTCACCGGGAGGAGCCTGAACAGTTGATGGCCGACATCACGATGCCCCAGCTCGGCGAGACGGTCACCGAGGGCACCATCACCCGGTGGCTCAAGCAGATCGGTGATCCGGTCGCTGAGGACGACGTCCTGTTCGAGGTTTCCACCGAGAAGGTCGACTCAGAGGTGCCGTCGCCCACCGGCGGGTACCTGTCGGAGATCCTGGTGGGCGAGGGCCAGACCGTGGACGTCGGCACCAGGCTGGCCGTCATCTCCGCCACCCAGGCGAGCCAGCGGGACGGTTCGCCCCCGGCTTCTGGCGGGCAGACCGACGGCCCGTCGGTCGACGACGGTGTGGCGGCCAAGGATGGGGCCGCCGGGCCCGGGCCCGTGGCCGAACAGGTGGCCGGGCCGCCGCCCACCACCGAGGCGCCGGCGGCCGGCGGGCGGGAGCCGGGACCGCCGGGTACCGTTCCCGGGCCGGACGGAGGCGTCACACCGGCTTCGCCGCCTCGGCCCGACACGACTGGTCACGAGGCCGGGAAGCCCACCAAGCCCACCACCGATCCCGACGAGGCTGCGCCCGCCGCCGATCCGGCCCAGGGCGGAAACGGTGCCCCGCTGCTGTCCCCGGTGGTGCGCCGGCTGATCAGCGAGCACGGTCTCGACCCGGCCGTCATCCCTGGCACCGGTGTAGGCGGTCGGATAACCCGCAGCGACGTGTTGAAGCTGACGGACGGCGCAGGCGGGGCATCGGCCCCGGCTGCCGTCCCACGGCCGGCCGTTGCGCCCCCGGCTCCGGCGCCCCAGCCGACGGCTACGAGAGCCCGAGCCGGCGGACGGGACGAGATCATCCCGTTCTCCCGCATCCGCCGGGTCACCGGCGAGCACATGGTGCGGTCGAAGGCCGTCAGCGCCCACACGCTGGTGTCGGTCGAGGTCGACTACGCCGGCGTCGACCGCGTGCGAGCCAGCCGCCAGGAGCGTTTCCGGGCCGAGGAGGGCACCAGCCTCACCTACCTGCCGTTCGTGGCCCGGTCCGTGGTCGACGCCATCGGCGAGTTCCCCCACGTCAACTCCAGCGTGGGCGACGACCAGTTGATCGTGCACCGCTACGTCGACCTGGGCATCGCCGTCGACCTGGCCTTCGAGGGCCTGCTGGTCCCCGTGGTGCGCGACGCCGAGACCAAGCGGCTGCGGGCCATTGCCCGGGAGATCTCCGGGCTCGCCGCCAAGGCTCGGACCAAGCGGCTGTCCCCCGACGACCTCGTGGGCGGCACCTTCACCATCACCAACGCCGGGCCGTTCGGCACGTTCATCACCTATCCGGTCATCAACCAGCCCCAGACCGCCATCCTGTCCACCGACGGGGTGAAGAAGCGGCCCGTGGTCGTGACCCTGCCCGACGGGACCGACGGCATCGCCATCCACCCCACCGGCATCGTGGCCCTCGCCTTCGACCACCGGGCCTTCGACGGCGCCTACGCGGCGGCGTTCGTGGCCCGGGTCAGGCAGATTCTCGAAACCCGCGACTGGGACGCCGAGGTCTAAGGCCTCTTGCCCGCGACGCTTCGGGTCAGGTGGCTGGGGCGCGTGGCCTACGCCGACGCGCTGGCCGTGCAGGAAGGCCTCCACGCCCACGGCCACCCGGACCAGCACCTCCTGCTCTTGGAGCACCCACACGTGTACACGCTGGGCGTGCGGGCCCGACCCGAGCACGTGCTGGTCGACCCGGCCACGATGGGGGCCGGCCTGGTCAAGGCGAAGCGGGGTGGCGACGTCACCTACCACGGGCCGGGCCAGGTCGTCGGCTACCCCATCGTGGACGTGCCCACCGGCCCGGGCTCCACCCCCGGCCATGTCCACGCCGTAGAACAGGTCGTCATTGACGCGCTGGCCGACCTCGGCGTGCCTGCCTGCGGCCGCCTCGCCGGCTATCCGGGCGTGTGGGTGGACCCGACCGGCGCCGGCCCCCGCAAGATCTGTGCCGTGGGGGTGCGCATCAGCCGGGAGCGGTCGATGCACGGCTTCGCCCTGAACGTCGACCCCGACCTCGCCATGTTCGACCACATCGTGCCCTGCGGGATCACCGACCCCGACAAGGCGGTCACGTCCTTGCGGGCTGAAGGGGTGACGGCGACCATGCAGGAGGTGGTCGACGCCCTCGTAACCCGGGCCGTCGAGCGGTGGGGGGGTGGCGGCTGGGAGCGCCAGGACGTGGCCTGGAGCGCCCACCGGTCCATCGTTGCCGACCTCGATGCGGATGTGCCGGCCGATGCATCCGGCCCGCAGCTCTCGTCACGGGTGCGGGCCCGGCTGGCCGAGGCCGCGGTCGACCCGGCGACGGCGGTGGCCTTCACCGCCCGCAAGCCGGAGTGGCTCAGGGTCAAGGCCGACATGGGCGACGGCTACCGGAGGCTCAAGCACACCATGCGCAGCCTCGACCTGGTCACGGTGTGCGAGGAGGCCGGTTGCCCGAACATCTTCGAGTGCTGGGCCGACGGCACGGCCACCTTCATGATCAACGGCGAGCGCTGCACGCGCGCCTGCGCCTTCTGCCTGGTCGACACCGACAAGCCTCGGCCCCCGGATGCCGGGGAGCCGGAACGGGTGGCCGAGGCCGTCGAGCGCGTGGGCCTGGCCCACGCCGTGATCACCGCCGTGGCCCGCGACGACCTGGCCGACGGCGGGGCCGGGGCGTTCGCGGTGACCATCCGAGCGGTGCGCCGTCGCAACCCGGCCTGCGCGGTGGAGACGCTGATCCCTGACTGCAAGGGCGATCCTGTCTCCCTCCAGATGATTTTCGAGGCCCGGCCCGACGTGCTGAACCACAACGTCGAGACGGTGCCTCGCCTGCAGCGGGCCGTCCGGCCGTCCGCCTCCTACGCCCGCAGCCTGGCCGTGCTGGCCCGGGCCAAGGCGGCCGGGCTGGTCACCAAGACGTCGGTCATCGTCGGTCTGGGCGAGACCGACACGGAGGTGCTCGCCGTCCTGGCCGACCTCCGAGCCATGGCCGTGGACATCGTCACTATCGGCCAGTACCTGCGCCCGTCGGCCCGCCATGTCCCGGTCGCCCGCTGGTGGACGCCGGCGGAGCTGTCCGCCCTCAAGTCGGCCGGTGAGGCCCTGGGCATCCCCCACATCGAGGCCTCACCCCTCACCCGCTCCAGCTACCACGCCCGCCAGGCCGCCGCCGCGGTTGCTGGCCCCGCGGCAGTTGCCGCCCCGGCCGTCTCTGCTGACGTCCGAGCCTGAGCCACCGGGTCGACCCGCCGGTGTCCACTGTCACCGCCTTCCTGGTCCTGCTGATCGGCCTGCCGGTCCTGCTCCTTCTCGCCACCAAGCTGGCCCAGGACCTGGACCGCCGCGGCCTGGACGGCCGCCCCTACGCCCTGCTCGTCGTGCTCGTCCTCCCTGTGGGCCTTGCCGTCTGGCTCTACCTCCACCTGACCTTGCCGGTCAAGGACCCTACGGGATGACAGAAACCTTGTCCTCCATGCAGAGCTGTGGCTTTCGCTGGCTGGACCCTTGGCACTTCGGCGGCAATGTCGTCAGCCAGGCCACGCGATACGTGAACCGCCCACCGCCCGGATACCAGGGAGAATCAAGCCCCGGGGCCCACGCCACCGACCGCATGAAGGAGCTGGGCGGCTCCGGGCCCATGGCGACCCCGCCGACTTCGGCCGGGCCGTGGCTTTCCTGTGCTCGGCCTCCGCCGCCTTCATCACCGGCACCACGCTCACCGTCGACGGGGGCGCCACACTTGGGATCTGACGCGTTGCCCCTCCCCCTGGTCGCGCCGTGATCAGGCTCGACGCCGGCACGGTCCTCCTCCAGTGGGCCACCGGAGGCTTGTTCTTCCTGTGGGTGACGACCCGCCGGCGGGAGGTGGGCATCGGCTACGGCTGGCTGCTCCGCGGCGTGTTCGCGGTCATGGCCGTCGGGGCCTTCGGCGCCGGCCGCTTCGGCGACGCCGTGCCGGTGCGCGACGCCTGCTCGCTCCTGGGCGCGGCCGGCGCTCTGGTGGCGGCGGCCGTCTCGGTCGCCCGCCGCCGGGCGGGAGTACGGGGCCAGCGGGAGGTGCAGGAGCGGCGCAGTGCCCGGGTGGCGGCCATGACCGGCGCCGACGTCGAGACCGACACCTCGCCGCCGGCCCCGGGCCGGCCGCCGGCCGAGGTGAAGGAGTTCCCGCCGGCGCTCGACCTAATGGCTCCGGCGTTCGGATTGGTGGGTCTAGTGGCCGGGGCGGCGGCCGCCGGTGGGCCGACCGCCCTGGCCGTCGTGCGCACCGTTGCCGGGGCCGGTTTTCTGGGGGCCGTGACCGACGCCATGCTGCTTGGCCACTGGTACCTGGTGCAGCCGGGGCTCGGGCGGGACCCCATCCTGCAGCTCAACCGCGGGTTGGCCATCCTGTGGCCGGTGGAGGTGGGCGCGCTGCTGTGGCCCACGGGCATGGTGTCGGTGCTCGACGGCACCATCCGTGACGGTTACGGCGGCATCCTGGCCTGGTTCTGGGTGGCGTGCGCCGTGACCACCCTGGGCCTGTGCTTCGTCACCGCCAAGGCGCTGCAGGAAAAGGCCTACTCGGCCGTGATGGCCGCCACCGGCCTGCTCTACCTGGCCATCCTCACCGCCTTCGGCACCGACCTGGTAGCCCGCCTGGTCCTCAAAGCCTGACCTATTCGGGGGGAGGGCCAAAGCCCCTCCCCCCGAGCCCCCCTCCGGCTTGTGGAGCTCGCGGCGCGCGCCATCTTTTCGCAAGGCCCGGCAAGCCGGATCCTTGCTCGCCTGTGGGGGCAAGGCCCCCACACCCCCGGCCGGCTGCGCCGGCGGCTCCCGCGTTCCCTGGTCTCGCGGTAGGCGCCCGTTCTCGAGGCCCGACTCATGCCACGAAATACTTCGCTTGGGGGTGGTGGCAGACGATGGCGCTGGTGGTCTGCTCGGGGTGGAACTGGAAGCCGGTGTCCTCGCTGACCTCTATGCCGATGCGGTCCGCTCCCAGGAGCCGGGCCGCGGTCTCGTTGTCCTCGAGGTCAGGGCAGGCCTGGTAGCCCCAGGAGTAGCGGCCGCCGCGGTACTTCTGGCGGAACAGGCCGGTGAGGGTGGGGCCGTCCTCCTGGGCGAAACCCCACTCCTCGCGGATGCGGCGGTGCCAGTACTCGGCCAGGGCCTCGGTCATCTCGACGCCGAGCCCGTGCAGGAAGAGATAATCGGTGTAGTGGTCCTCGGCTTTGAGCCGGGCGGCCGCCTCGGTGACCTCTGCGCCCATGGTGACGATGTGAAAGGCGACGTAGTCGACCTCGGTCGACTCGACCGGCCTCAGGAAGTCGGCGATGCACAGCCAAGGATCGGCCTGCTGGCGGGGGAAGCCGAACCGCACGCGTTCCTCGGCGCGGGACTCGTCGGTCCAGATGACCACGTCGTCGCCGTCGCCGTTGGCCGGGAAATAGCCGTACACGACCTGGGGCACCAACACCCCAGAAGCCTTGGCCGAGCCCAACTGTCGGCGCAGCACGGCCCGCACCCGGTCCTTCATGACCTCGTCCGACTCCACTGCGCCGTCGGACTTCTCGGGCCGGAAGCCCCACTGGTTGCGGAACAGGGCCGTCTCGTTGAGGTAGCCGGCGATGTCGTCGAGGGCGACGCCCTTGACCACGCGGCTGCCGAGGAAGGGCGGCTTGAAGACGGGGTTGTCGACCGCCACCGAGGGGGCCCGCCGGGGGATCGACGCCGGGTCCACCGTGGGCTTGGCCGCCCGTGGCGGCAGGTTGCGACCTCCGAGGGCCCGGCCGAACGACGGGTCGTCGGCTTCGTGGCCCCGCTTCATGGCCATGAGCTTCTCCATGGTGCGTAGGCCCTCGAAGGCGTCGCGCCCGTAGAACAGGCGACCCTCGTAGATCTGACGCAGGTCGCGCTCGACGTATGTGCGGGTGAGGGCGGCCCCACCCAGCAGCACCGGGATGTCGGCCAGCTTGCGCTCGTTCAGCTCCAGCAGGTTCTCTCGCATGACCAGCGTGCTCTTGACCAGCAACCCGCTCATGCCTATGACGTCGGCCTGGACTTCCTGGGCCTTGTCCACCATGTCGTGTACGGGCACCTTGATGCCGAGGTTGTGCACCTCGTAGCCGTTGTTGGTGAGGATGATGTCGACCAGGTTCTTGCCGATGTCGTGGACGTCGCCCTTGACGGTGCCCAGCACCACCCGGCCCTTGGAGGTCTGGCCCTCGACCTTCTCCATGTGGGGTTCGAGGTGGGCCACCGCCGTCTTCATGGTCTCGGCCGACTGCAGCACGAACGGGAGCTGCATCTGACCCGAGCCGAACAGCTCGCCCACTGTCTTCATCCCGGGCAGGAGGACCTGGTTGACGATGTCGAGGGCGGGGATGCCCTCGCCGAGGGCCTCGTCGAGCTCGTCGGTGAGCCCGTTGCGGTCGCCGTCTACGATGCGCGTCTCCAGTCGGCGCTCGACGGGCCATCCGGTGCGGTCCTCCTTGGCGCTGTCGGCCGACGTGGTCATCCCGGAATACTCGGCCAACAGCACCTGCAGCGGGTCGTAGCCCTCGTGACGCCGGTTCCACACCAGGTCCAGGCACAGCTGGCGAGCCCGTTCGTCGATGCGGTTGACAGGCAGGATCTTGCCGGCGTGGAGGATGGCGGCGTCAAGCCCGGCCTCCTGGCATTCGTACAGGAAGACGGAGTTGACGAGATGGCGCAAGGCCGGGGAGAGGCCGAAGCTGACGTTGGAGAGGCCGAGCACGGTGTGCACTCCGGGCAGCTGCGCCTTGACCAGGCGGATGCCCTCGATGGTCTCGACCGCGTCGCCGAAACTCTCCTCCTGACCGGTGCCGAGCGTGAGGGCCAGGCAGTCGAAGAACAGGTCCTCGGGTTCGATGCCGTAACGGTCGACGGCCAGGTCTCGGATGCGGGTGGCGATCTCCAGCTTGTTCTTCCGGGTCCGGGCCTGGCCGTGCTCGTCGATGGTGAGGCAGATCACCCCCGCCCCGTATTCGCGGGCCAGGCTCATCACCCCGTCGAAGCGGGAGCCGGGTGCCTCCCCGTCCTCCAGGTTGGCCGAGTTGAGGAGGCACTTGCCGCCTATGCGCTGCAGGCCGGCCTCCAGCACAGGCCGCTCGGTCGAGTCCAGGACGATGGGCAGGGTGATGGCGGTGGCGAAGCGGAAAGCGACGTTGGCCATGTCGGTGGCGCCATCGCGCCCCACGTAGTCCACGCAGACGTCGACAAAATGTGCGGACTCGGCCACCTGGTCGGTGCCCACCTGGACGCAGGTATCGAGGTCGCCGGCCAGCAGGGCGTCGCGGAACTTGCGTGAGCCGTTGGTGTTGGTGCGCTCGCCGATGAGCAGGACCGATGTGTCCTGGTCGTAGGGCACCGGTGAGTAGATGGACGTGGCCGACGGCTCGTGGACGGGCGTGCGGGGTGCGGGCGTGAGGTGGCGGCAGCGCTCGATGACGGCGGCGAGGTGCTCAGGGGTGGTGCCGCAGCACCCGCCGACGGCGGTGACGCCGAGCTCGGAGATGAAACGGGCCTGGTGCTCGGCGAGCTCGTCGGGGGTGAGGTCGTAGTGCGTGCGCCCCTCGACCACCGACGGCAGACCGGCGTTGGGCAGGCAGGCGATGGGCATGCGGGCGTGCCGGGAAAGGTGACGAAGGTGCTCGGTCATCTCCCTGGGGCCGGTGGCGCAGTTGAGGCCGATGACGTCGGGTCGCACCGCGTCGAGGGCCACCAGAGCGGCGCCGATCTCGGAGCCCACCAGCATGCGCCCGTTCTGTTCGATGGTGACCTGCAACTGGACCGGTACCTGTCGGCCGGCGGCGGCCATCGCCCGCCGGGCAGCGCTGATGCCGGCCTTGGCCGACAACAGGTCGTACTGGGTCTCGACCAGGAGCAGGTCGACGCCGCCGTCGAGCAGAGCTCGGGCCTGGGTCTCGTAGGCGTCGCGCAGGGCGACGTAGCTGATGTGGCCGAGCGTCGGCATCTTGGTGCCGGGCCCCATCGACCCGGCCACCCAACGCTGGTGGTCGGCGGTGGAGAACTCGTCGGCCATCTGACGGGCCAGTCGGGCCGCGCCCAGGCTTATCTCGTAGGCCCGATCGGACAGGTCGTACTCGGCCAGCACGGTGGAGAATGACCCGAACGAGTTGGTCTCCACGACGTCGACGCCGACCTCCAGGAAGGCGGCATGGAAGCGCTTGACGACATCGGGCCGGGTGAGGACCAGCATCTCGTTGCAGCCCTCGAGGGCGGCCCCCCCGAAGTCGTCGGCCGCCAGGTCCTGCTGCTGCATCCAGGTGCCGCAGCCGCCGTCGAACACCACCACCCGGTGGCGCACGGCCTCGAGATAGCTGGAAGAGGCCGAAGAGCCGGGCGGTGCCACGGCCGTTCAGGCTACCGGCCGCCCCGATACCGGCGTTCGGTTTGGCCTTCGGGCGCAAGCCCTGAGGGGCGACGCTGGAGTGATCTTCAGTGGCACCGGCGGGCCGGCCGGGGGTTGTGGGGGCTGTGCTGTAAGAACGGGGCGGTGTCGGACAGGTGACGGGTATGCGGGCGAGGGCGGGGCTGAGCGCGGTGGCGGCCGAGCAGCACCACGAAGATGACGGGCCCGGAGCCCGCTTCCAGGACCTCTTCCGGGAGCACCACGGCGCCGTGCTGGCCTACGCCCGCCGGCGAGCCCCCCACGACGTCGCCGCTGACGTCGCCTCGGCCACCTTCGAGGTCCTCTGGCGGCGCATCGACGACCTGCCCGTCGACGCGCGGCCTTGGTTGTTCGGCGTGGCCCGGGGCATCCTGGCCAACCGCCGCCGGGGAGAGGCCCGTCGGTCCCGGCTGGTCGACCGCCTGAGCCGGCGGTCCAGCTCCGCCAGCCCCGGTCCCTCACCCGACGCCGCCGACGCCGCCCTCGACGGGGCCGCCGCCCGGGCCGCGCTCGGCCGGCTCCGTCCCGACGACCGCGAGATCCTCATGCTGGTGGCCTGGGAGGGCCTGGCCGCCGACCGGGCCGCCTTCGTCCTCGGCGTCAGCGAATCGACGTTCGCCGTCCGACTCCACCGCGCCCGTCGCCGGCTGGAAGACCAGTTGCCCACCACGAAGGGAACCCGATGACCGTCGACGAGGACATGAAGGCAGTCCGCCATCACCTCGGGCCGGCCAACCCCGTGCCCGAGGCGGCGGCGTCACCGTGGGCTGGCCGGGTGCCGACTCCCGCCGCTCCGGCTGCGCCCGGGGCGCGCGTGCTCAGCCTGGTGGCCGACGAGCGACGCCGGTCGCCGGTGCGCCTGGTGTTCGTGGCCACGGTGTCGGTGGCTGCGCTGGCCCTGGTGGCGGCGCTCGTGGTCTCCCCGGGCGGCCACAAAGCGACCACGCTCAACCTGGCCACCGGTCCGGGGGCCAAGGCGGTCGCCGCCTCCTATCAGGCCACCCGTGACGCGGGCACGGCCAGGGGCGAGCTCACACTCACCTTCGCCGGCCAGACGGTGTCGGGCCAGGGCGTGGGCGACTTCGGCACCGGCGTGGCCGCCGGCACCATCACCCTGCCGAACGACGTCGATCCGGTCGACGTGGTCAGCACGGGCGACGCCCTGTTCGTGCAACTGCCGGCGTCGTACCGGATGGTCACCAACGGCAAGCCCTGGGTGAAGCTGGACCGCGCTGCGCTCACCAGCCTGGTGGGAGACCAGCTGGGCGTGATGGGCTCGGGCGGCGCCATTGCCCCCACCGACGTCCTCAACTACGTCAAAGGTGTCTCCGGTGACGTGCAACCCGTCGGCACAGAGCCGGTGCGGGGCACCCAGACCACCCACTACAAGGCCAACATCGACCTCGACAAGGTGGCCGCCCAACTGCCCGCCGCGGCCCGGAGCGGGGGCCGGCAGGCGGCCACCGTGGTCGGCCAGCCCGTGCCCGCCGACCTGTGGGTCGACGCCCAGGGCCGGCTGCGCAAGCTCACCCTCACCATCGACGCCAGTCGCATCAGGACGACCCCGACGGGCGGAGGGGCCACGAGGACCCCGCCCACCGGGACGGGCACGGCCACCTTCGAGCTGTACGACTTCGGCACCAAGGTCATGGCCCACGCCCCGGCCGCCGACCAGGTGAGCGACATCGGCTCGATGATCGGCGGCTTCCTGACCCACCCGTAGTGGGTACGACGTGCGCCCGACCACCCCGGCAATTCGCCCACGCGGCGGGGAAAAGGCGGCTCAGGGTGCGGGCCCCGCCCGTAGGATCGCCGGTCGTGCTGAGTGCCGTCGACGTCAGCCGGTGGCACGGAACTCAGGTGGTGCTCGACCAGGTGAGCGTCAGCGTCGGCCCCCGGAGCCGTCTCGGCGTGGTCGGCCCCAACGGCATCGGCAAGAGCACACTGCTGCGTATCCTCGCCGGCCTGGAGGAGCCCGACGGCGGCCGGGTGGAGCGCTCGCCGGCGTCGGTCACCGTCGGCTACCTGCCCCAGGAGCCCGATGCCCGACCGGGCGAGACGCTACGGGCCTACCTGTCCCGCAGGACCGGCGTAGCCGAGGCGTCCACCACCCTCGACCGCTTGGGCGACCGGCTGGCCGGGGGCGGAGTCGACGACGCCGTCATCCAGGCCCACGCCGACGCCCTGGAGCAGTTCATCGCCCTCGGTGGCGTCGACCTCGATGCCCGCGCCGGTGTCGTGCTGGCCGACGTCGGCCTGCCCGCCGACCGCCTCGCCGTCCCCGTCGGGGTGGTGTCGGGAGGCCAGGCGGCCCGGGCCGTGCTGGCCGCCATCCTGTTGGCCCGCTTCGACGTGTTCCTGCTCGACGAGCCCACCAACGACCTCGACTTCGCCGGCCTGGACCGCCTCGAGCGGTTCTGCTCCTCGCTGCCCGGCGCGGTCGTGATGGTCAGCCACGACCGGGCGTTCCTGGACCGGACGGCCACCCGGGTGCTCGAGATCGACGAGTCCAGCCACCGCGGGACCGAGTACGCCGGCGGGTGGACCGAGTGGTCGCGGGCCCGGGCGCTGGCCCGCCGGCAGCAGGAGGCGGCCTACGAGCAGTTCGCCACCCAGCGGGGCGACCTGGCCGGGCGCCTGCGCACCCAGCGATCGTGGGCCGTCACCGGCGTGGCCAGGGCCAAGCGCAACCCGAAGGACCACGACAAGTCCCAACAGGGGTTCTTCACCAACCGCACCGAGAAGCAGGCGGCCAAGGTCCGCACCACCGAGCAGCGGCTGGCCCGGCTGGAGACGGAGGCCGTCGACAAGCCGTTCGACCCGTGGGAGCTGCGGCTGTCCTTCGCCGGCGGCGCCCGGGGCAGCGAGGTGGTGGCCCGCCTCTCCGACGCCGTGGTCGACCGGGGCCCGAGCGGTCCTCGGAGCGGGGACCACCGCCCGTTCCGCCTGGGCCCGGTGGACCTGGAGCTGCGTTGGCCCGACCGGGTGGGTGTGGCCGGCCCCAACGGGGGCGGCAAGTCGACGCTGTTGGGGGCGTTGCTGGGCGAGTTACCGCTGTCGTCGGGGCGCCGGCTCCTCGGGCCGGGGATCGTCGTCGGTTCCATGGACCAGCGCCGCCACCGCTACGGCGGCGACGAGCCCGTGCTGTCCACCTTCGCCGCCGCCACCTCGCTGGAGGGCGCCCAGGCCCGCACCCTGTTGGCCAAGTTCTCCCTCGGCGCCGACCACGTGCTCAGGGCCGGTCGGGATCTGTCGCCGGGGGAGCGCAGCCGGGCCATCCTGGCGACGCTGATGGCCCAGGGCGTCAACTGCCTGGTGCTGGACGAGCCCACCAACCACCTCGACGTGCCGGCCATCGAACAGCTCGAGCAGGCCCTCGACGCCTATGACGGTGCCCTCGTGCTCGTCTCCCACGACCGACGCCTGTTGGAATCGGTCCGGCTCACCCGGACCGTACGGGTGGAGGCCGGCCACGTCACCGAGTAGTGGAGTGAGGCGCCGGCGAGTCCGACACGGGGCCCGACGAGCGCATAGATGCCCGGGGGGAGGCGGTAGCGTCGCCGGGCGATGCCGATCTACACCGGCAAGGGCGACGATGGCACCACCGGTCTGTACTTCGGCGGCCGGGTGGCCAAGAATGCCCCCCGGCCGGAGGCGCTCGGTGCCGTCGACGAGGCGCAGGCGGCGATGGGCGTGGCCCGGTCGGAGGCAGAGCCGGGGGGAGAGCTCGACCGCCTGCTGGTCGGACTGGAACGCGACCTGTACGTCCTCATGGCCGAGTTGGCCACCGCACCCGCCAACCGCCACAAGCTGGTGGCCGGCACCAGCCTGGCCACTCCTGAGATGCTGGCCCGGGTCGAGGCCCTGACCGACGACGCCGGTGGTCGCTTCCCGCCCCTCACCGACTTCGTGGTACCCGGCCAGACGCGGCTGGCGGCTTTGCTCGACGTGGCCCGCACGGCCGTACGGCGGGCCGAGCGGGCGGTGGTGCCGGTGGCCGCCGAAGGGTCCTGGGCCCTTCCGTACCTCAATCGCCTGTCCAGCCTGCTGTGGGCCATGGCCCGCTGCGAGGAGGCAGGCGGTGACGGCGCTCTGCGGTCCAGGGACGCCCCGACACCGGCCGGCACCGACCGGTGAAGCCGCCGCCGTGGTCGACCGGTCGGGCTCGCCGGCGCCTGCCCTTGGCCCTGGAGGCGCTCTGGCCCTCCTCCGGCGCCGTGAAGGAGTAGAACGGCAGGCATGGACGACGCCGAGGTGCTGCAGCGGATCCACGATCTGGTGGACGAGGAGCACGGCCTCGAACGGCGACACGTCGGCGCCGAACCAGCCCCGGGCGAGGTCGAGCGCCTGGCCGACCTCGAGGTCCAGCTCGACCAGTGCTGGGACCTGTTGCGGCAGCGCCGGGCCCGCCGCCGAGCCGGCCAGGACCCGGACGAGGCGACGGCTCGCAGCGAGGACACCGTGGAGCACTACCGCCAATAGCGCCGGAGGCAAGGGCCTTCGCCCCCCGCCTAGTGGGTCAGGCGGCCGGGCCCCCGTCGGGATGGGGCTGTCCGGCGGCCACCATAGCGGCGCGGTGGTGGTCCACCGCCCAGGTGACAGCCTGGCGGACCACCGGTGCCGGATAGCGCCAGATGCCCAACTGGCGCTCGGCGGCGTCGACCGGCTCACCCAACTCCAGCAACGACAGGGCCAGCTGGCACGCCCGACGGCGGGCCTCGTCGGTGGCCGGGCCGGCCTGGCCGTGCTGCCAGGTGGCGTGGCGGCCCTGGAGGGAGTTGGGCAGGCGCTGCACCTGGCGCCCGTTCAGGGCCGGGACCTTGCGGCGCACGGCCAGCACCCCGAGTCCCCGGGGCTGAGCCAGGTCGAAGTGGACACAGCGCACCAGGGCGCGGGCGAAGGGTGAGTGGCGGCTCTGGCGCTCACCCAGGCCCAGAGCCCGCGAGGTCTCCGCCAGGTCGAGCAGAAAGCCCTCGGGCTCGGCGTCGAGGCCCGAGGCCATCCGCCTCACCAGCCACGTGGTGCTGGGCCCGAGGATGCCCAGCCAGAACTGTTCGACATACGCAGAGCGGGGATCGAAGCCGGACTCGTCCGCCGCGGGATCGGCGAGCGGGACGATGGCCAGGGTTTCATCGGGGAACGGGAGAGGGGGGACGGCGACCGGCACGGAGCCTCCGAATGCAGTGGGTGGAGCGGGGAAGCGCTGTCGATGCATTTCATGCCATTGCAGTCGGCATGTCAAGGGCGAAATGCCGCCAGTGCTGGCCGGTGCCGTCGGGGACGCCCCCTTCGCCCTACCAACGGCCCCGGTGGACCACCTCGTCGAGCGGGCGCCGGCCTCGCCGGCGGGACGACGACGGGTGGTCTGCTCCGTCCGGCCAGCCCAGGGCCAGGCCGCCCACGGCCCTCCAGCCCTCCGGCACGCCCAGGGACTCCAGTAGGGCGGCTTCGCCCCGGAACAGTCCGAACCACAACGCTCCCAGGCCCTCTTCGACGGCGGTGAGGAGCATGAGCATGACCGCCATGGCGGTGTCGCAGAACCAGTAGGGCACGGGCCACGCCGCCTCGTGGTCGAGACCGCCGCCCACCTTGTCCGCTTCGGCGTAACGGGCCGTGTAGGCGGCCGCCGAGCACATCGCCAGCACCACGACCGGGGCCCGCTCCCGTCCCCGGCGGGTCGAGACCGACCGCCGGTCGGCGTCCTCGGCCGCGGCCCACACCGCTTCGGTCTGGCGCTGGCCTTGGAGCGCCACGAAGGCCCAGCCCTGGGTGAACCCCGCCGAGGGGGCGTGCAGCCCGGCCGCCAGCACCCGGTCGACGACGGCGGCGGGGACGGGCCGGCCGTCGAAGCTGCGGGTCATGTGCCGCCCCAGGACGGCATCGCACAGCTCCACTAGATCCGCCCGCAGGGGGGAAGCCCCCGAGCGAGCAAGCCGACAGGCACGGCGGTTGACCGTAGTGTGCGGGGCGTGCGACGAGGGCGAGCGGGGGCGGTGGTGGTGGGGCTGGTGGCGGTGATGGCAGCCGCCGGCTGCGGGACGAACGACACCGGTGGGACCATCGGCCCGGCCGGGGAGCCGGCCACGACCATCGGCACCAACGTCCCCGCCGGATCGACGCTGCTCGTCGCCGACCTTGCCGCCCCGGGAGGTGCGGTGACGGGCAAGGCCCGGGTCCGCCTCGACCCGGCCTTGAGCCAGGTGTGCACAGACCTCACCGTTACCGGTCCCGTGGGCACCGGCCCATCAGAGCTCGTGACCTCGAGCGGCCAGGTGGCGGTGGCCCTGCTGCCGCCGGCGGCGGGCACGTCGAGCACCTGCCGGATCGTCGTCCGACAACTGTTCACCGCCTTGGGCCCGGGTGGGGTCGTCCAGGTCGGTCAGCTGAAGGGCACGCTGAAATAGTCGGCGGAGGGCCAAAGTCCCTCCTCCCACACGCCCCGTCCGGCTCAGCGGGCCTGGCGGCGGCGACGTGGCCCTGCCTGCGCCTGGCACTGACCCCGGACAAGGTGGGGGAATCTTGACTCGACGGGTAGCGTTTCGGTCTGTACCGCCCCACCTGGAGGTCGATCCACCATGCCCACCATGCGAGACCTGCTGGCCCAGGCCAAGAGCCGCATCACCGAGATCGATACCGGGGAGGCAGAGCGGAGGGCCCAGGCCAGCCCGGCCCCGGTGGTGCTCGACGTGCGCGAAGCCGACGAGTACGAACAGGGGGCGCTCAGTGGTGCCCTCCACGTCCCTCGTGGCTTCCTCGAGAGTCAGGTCGAGTCCAAGGTGCCCGACCACGACGCCGAAGTGATCGTGTACTGCGCCGGCGGCACCCGTAGCGCATTTGCGGCCGACACCCTCCGCCAGCTCGGCTACGCGAACGTCGCGTCCGTGGCCGGGGGCTTCGGCAAGTGGAAGAACGAAGGCCGGCCGTGGAAGACCCCGGCCACGCTCAGTGCCGAGCAGCGCAACCGTTACCAGCGCCACCTACTGCTGCCCGAGGTGGCAGAGAAGGGCCAGCTCAAGCTGCTCGAGTCACGGGTCCTGCTGCTGGGCGCGGGCGGGCTGGGCTCGCCGGCCGGCCTGTACCTGGCCGCCGCCGGGGTCGGCACCCTCGGCATCGTCGACATGGACGTGGTGGACGCCTCCACCCTCCAGCGCCAGGTCATGCACAACCTGGACCGCATCGGCGAGCGCAAGGTCGACTCGGCCAAGAAGACCCTCACCGCCCTCAACCCCGACGTCGACGTGGTCACCTACGACGTGAGGTTGGGCGCCGACAACATCCTTGACGTGATCGACGGCTACGACGTGATCGTCGACGGCACCGACAACTTCCCCACCCGCTACCTGCTGAACGACGCAGCCTTGAAAAAGGGCGGCATCCCCGTCGTCCACGGCTCGATCTTCCGCTTCGAGGGGCAGGTCACGGTGCTGGACCCAGCCCACGGGCCCTGCTACCGCTGCTTCATCCCCGAGCCGCCCCCGCCCGAGTTGGCCCCCAGCTGCTCGGAGGCCGGTGTCCTCGGGGTGCTGCCCGGCATCATCGGCTGCCTGCAGGCCATGGAGACCATGAAGCTCCTCCTCGGCCTGGGCCAGCCCCTGGTCGGCCGGTTGCTGGCCTACGACTCCCTGGAGGAGACGTTCCGGACCTTCAAGATGCGCAAGGACCCGGACTGCGCTGCCTGCTCGGTGGATCCCGACCGCCTCGTCGTGGCCGAGTACGATGAGCTGTGCATGCAGCACCCGGTGCAGGCGCCAGCGGCCTGAGGGACCTCCTCGAGCGCAGTGTGTTGGCGCTGCCGGCCGAAGTGTCCTACATTGCGGAGTGATTCATGGCAGGGGCTCGATGAGCCTCGCCACGACGGAAGGAAGTCCGGTTGCGTACCATTCCCAAGCTGTTTGCGACAGCGGTCATCGGCGGTGGCCTCGGCATGGCCGCACTGACCGGCGTGGCCTCGGCACAGACCGGTCCCCCCGGTCCCCCCGGTCCCACCGGTCCCGGCGGTCCCACCGGTCCCAGCGGTCCGGGCGGCACCACCGTCACCACCACCGCCACCAACCTCTTTCCCTCGGTGGGTTCCAACACCACCGGATCGCTGCCCGCCACGGGAACCAATGACTTGGTGCTGCTGGTCGGCGCTGGCCTGCTTACCGGCGGCGCCGTGGTGACCAGGCGAGTGGTCGGAGCTCGCCGAAACTGAGCCGTCTTCGCCGCCGACCGGCGGTGACCGCCTGCATCGGGCTCCTCCTCGTCCTCTTCGGGTTGGTGGCCTGGGCCGCCGTCGACCTACTGAGGGTCCACCACGAGGTCAACGTGGGCAAGAGTGATCTGCTCGGTCTGTCGCTGGTCTCGGCCAATCGCCCGGGCGGAGTGGCGGCTGCCGCCGACTCCGCCAACAGGCACATTGTCCGGGCCGACGGTATAGCCCGTCACGGGCTGCCTCTGCGGTTGGCCGCCCACGTTCCCCTCCTCAGCGGCCAGGTCCACGCCGTACAGGGCCTGACCGGTGTGGCCGTGCAGCTGGGGGTCATCGGCGGCAATGCCGCACACACCATCCAGCCCCAGCTCGACGCCGGTGCCGGGACCGGGTCCGCCCGCCTGGAGCTGCTGGACACGGCCATCACCGTCGAACGCCGTGCCCGGGCCAGTCTGGACGGGGTCACCGTGGGCGCCAAAGGGCCGCTGGTGCCGCCATTGGCCAGCGCCCGCAGATCGGCCCAGCGGGAGCTGGCCCGGCTCGACGGGCGGCTGGCCGACGCTGACCACCTCGCCGGCCAGGCCCGGCAGCTCCTGGGTGGGCCCGGCACCTATCTGGTGCTGGCGGCCAACAACGCCGAGATCAGGGCCGGGGGTGTCACCGCCAGCGCCGGTCTGGCCGAGATCAGCAACGGCGACGTCCAGATCGGAGCGTTCAAGCACAGCGAGGCCTACACGGTTCCGACACCCGTGCCCATGCCTGCCGACATCGAGGCCCTCTGGGGCTGGGAGCAGTCTGGACGCGACTTCAGGCCGCTGTCGTCCTCCCCGAACTTCCCCGAGGTCGCACCGGTGGACGCCGCCATCGCCGAGAAGGCCGGGTTGGGTCACGTCGACGGCGTCATCGAGGTCGACGCCATCGCCCTCGCCGGGGTCCTGGCCGTCACCGGCCCGATCGACGTCGCCGGGGTGCACATCGACTACACCAACGCCGCCCAGCAGATCCTGAACGAGGACTACCTGCGCTTCCCGGTCGACGACGTCCGGTCCCAGAGGGGTGACCTGCAGAGCCAGGTGGCCGTGGCCGCCTTCGACGCCCTGCGCACCCGGCACGTCTCGCTGGCCGGCCTGGCCCGGGTGCTCCTGGCCGAGGCCAAGGGACGTCACCTGCTCGGATGGTCGCAGGACCCTGCCCAGAACGGCTTGTGGCAGCGGATGGGAGCCGACGGCGCCCTCCAGCCCGACGGTCTCATGCTCAACCTCAACAACCGCTCGGCCGACAAGACCGACTGGTACATCAACCCGAGTGCCAACCTGAAGACCGTCAAGAAGGGCCATGGCTGGCGACGCCTGCGCCTGACGGTCACCGTCCCCAATCCCCACCGTGACCCGACGTCGGACGTCATCGACGGCGTCGCCTACGCCAAGGCAGCCCACCTGACGCTCAACGACCACATCGTGCTCCTGGCCCTCTACCTGCCCCGGGACGTCTTCGCCGTCGGTTCCGCCGATCCACCATTCTCCCGTTCGGGGACCGACGGGCCGATGAAGGTGGCGATGCTGCAGTTCGCCGTGCCCGAAGGCCAGACCAGGACCGTCACCGTCGACTTCTCGCTTCCCGATGCCGACAAGTCCATCTACCTGATGCCCTCGGCGCGGGCCCACCCCATCGTGGTCCGCTCGGGCAACCGCACCTACACCGACGCCGTGCCGGTGCGCATCCCCCTCTGAGGTGCCGTCGGTGCCCGACGGCCGGGGGCCCGGCGGCATTGACGCCACGGCCGGGGTTGGACAGGCTGGCCGACATGCCTGAGGGGCTGGACCGGTGGCGGGAACGGGCCACCTGGGATCTAGGCGGCGCCGACCCCGACACCCTCGTCTGGCACACGCCCGAGGGCATAGCCGTCCGGCCCCTCTACAGCGCCGCCGACCTGCCCGACGGGATCGACGATCTGCCTGGCTCACCGCCGTTCAGGCGGGGCCCGCGGGCCACGATGTACGCCCACCGGCCGTGGACCATCCGCCAGTACGCCGGGTTCTCCACGGCCGAGGCGTCCAACGGCTTCTACCGGCGCAACCTGGCCGCCGGCCAGACGGGGTTGTCGGTGGCCTTCGACCTCGCCACCCATCGTGGTTACGACTCGGACCACCCGCGGGTGGTGGGCGACGTGGGCAAGGCGGGGGTGGCCGTCGATTCCGTGGAGGACATGAAGATCCTGTTCGACGGCATCCCGCTCGACCGGATGAGCGTGTCGATGACCATGAATGGTGCGGTCCTGCCCGTGCTGGCCGGCTACATCGTCGCCGCCGAAGAACAGGGGGTGAGCCCCGAGCAGCTGTCGGGCACCATCCAGAACGACATCCTGAAGGAGTTCACGGTCCGCAACACCTACATCTACCCGCCCGGGCCCAGCATGCGGATCGTGTCCGACATCATCGGCTACACGGCCCGGCACATGCCCAGGTTCAACTCCATCTCGATCTCCGGCTACCACATGCAGGAAGCGGGGGCCACGGCTGATCAGGAGCTGGGTTTCACCATTGCCGACGGGCTCGAATACGTGCGGGCGGCGCTGTCGACGGGCCTGGACGTCGACGCCTTCGCCCCCCGACTGAGCTTCTTCTTCGCCATCGGCATGAACCTGTTCATGGAGGTGGCCAAGCTGCGGGCCGCCCGGGTGTTGTGGCACCGGGCCATGTCGCAGTTCTCGCCGGGCCGGCCGGAGTCTTCGATGTTGCGCATGCACTGTCAGACCAGTGGCGTCTCCCTGACCGAGCAGGACCCCTACAACAACGTCGTGCGCACGACCCTCGAGGCTCTGGCGGCGGTGCTGGGGGGCACCCAGAGCCTGCACGCCAATGCCTTCGACGAGGCCCTCGGCCTACCCACCGAGCTCAGCGCCCGCCTCGCCCGCAACACCCAGCTGATCCTGGCCGAGGAGACGGGGATCCCCCACGTGGTCGACCCGCTGGGTGGCTCCTACTACGTCGAGGCCCTCACCCACGATCTGGCTGACAAGGCGTGGGCGGTCATAGAGGAGGTGGAGGCGCTCGGCGGCATGACCAAGGCGGTGGCCTCGGGCCTGCCCAAGGCCCGCATAGAGGAATCGGCCGCCCGGCGTCAGGCCCGCATCGACCGGGGCGAGGAGATCGTGGTCGGCGTCAACCGGTTCCGGGTGGAGAACCCCGGTCACGTCGACGTGCTGGCCATCGACAACACGGTGGTGCTCGAGGCGCAGGTCCGCCGGCTCCGACAGCTCCGGGCCGGCCGCGACGCCGCCGCCGTCGAGGCCGCCCTCGGGGCGTTGGAGGCCGGAGCCCGGGGCGACGCCAACCTCCTGGCTCTGGCCATCGACGCCGTCCGGGCCCGGGCCACGGTGGGCGAGGTGAGCGACACCTTGGAGCGGGTCTTCGGCCGGCACCAAGCGGTGACCCGTCCGCTGTCGGGGGTCTACGGCGCCGTCTACGACGGCGACGAGGAGTACGAGCGGGTCCACCGCGATGTCGAGGCCTTCGCGGCCGAGGAGGGACGCCGGCCCCGCATGCTGGTGGCCAAGCTGGGCCAGGACGGCCACGACCGGGGCGCCCACGTCATCGCCGCAGCTTTCGCCGACCTGGGCTTCGACATCGACGTCGGCCCACTGTTCCAGACGCCAGACGAGGCGGCGGGCGACGCCATGGACAACGACGTACACGTCGTCGGCGTCAGCTCCCAGGCCGCCGGGCACATGATCCTGGTGCCCCAGCTCATCGCCGCCCTGCGCCAGGCGGGGGCGGGCGACGTGTTGGTGGTGTGCGGCGGGGTGATCCCGCCTGGTGACCATCAGGCTCTCCTCGACGCCGGCGTAGCCGCCATCTTCGGCCCGGGCACCAACATCCCGGCCGCCGCCAGCCGGGTGCTCGACATGGTCAGGCGCCGCCGAGCGGCCCAATAGCCCGAATGGCGGCTCTGGCCCAGGCGGTGATGGCGGGGGACCGGCGGGCACTGGCCCGGGCCATCACGCTGGTCGAGTCGAGGCGCTCCGACCATGCCGCCGTGGCCTCCGCCCTGCTCCAGGCCGTGATGCCTGCCACCGGGGGTGCGGTGCGGGTGGGCATCTCGGGTGCGCCGGGCGTGGGCAAGTCGACCTTCGTCGAGGCTCTCGGCTCCCGCCTGGTGGAGCGTGACCTCACGATCGCGGTGCTGGCCATCGATCCGTCGTCCACCCGCTCGGGCGGCTCGATACTGGGTGACAAGACCCGGATGGGCAAGCTGGCCCGGGCGCCCCAGGCCTTCATCCGCCCGACGCCGGCGGGCCGCACCCAGGGCGGGGTGGCCCGGCGGACCAGGGAGGCGCTGCTGTTGTGCGAGGCCGCCGGTTTCGACGTGGTGGTGGTCGAGACCGTCGGTGTCGGGCAGTCCGAGGTGGCCGTGGCCGCCATGGTGGACTGCTTCGTGCTGCTGGTGGCGCCCGGCGGTGGCGACGATCTGCAGGGGATCAAGCGGGGCGTCATGGAACTGGCCGACGTGGTCGTGGTGACCAAGGCCGACGGCGACCTCGCCGCCCCCGCCCGGCTGGCGGCGGCCGACTACGGCCACGCCCTTGGGCTGCTGCGGCCCCGCTCCGCCGCCTGGAAGCCGCGCGTGCTGCTGTGCTCGGCCGTCACCGGCGCGGGTGTGGCCGAGGTGTGGGCGGCGGTCGAGGAGCAGCGGCAGGCGTTGGTCGACGCCGGCGAGATGGCGGGGCTGCGCGCCGGCCAGGCCAGGAACGCCCTGTGGGCCGACGTGCACGACCGTCTCGGCTCCGCGTTGCGTTCGGACCCGGCGGTAGCGGCCACGGCTGCGGGCGTGGAGCGGTCGGTGGTGGCCGGCGAGCTGGCGCCCTCGGCCGGCGCCGACCGAATTCTGGCCGCCTTCCGGAGCGGAGGATGGGGAGGTCCTCGCTCAGAACCCAGGTGACCGGTTGGTATGGGCTCATGTTGGGGTGGTCAAAGGCAGATCGAGCTTGCTCAACCCCATATGGGCCCATCCAAAACCGAGTCGGCCCGGGGCGCCCGACCGCGAATAGCCTGGACCAGATGGCAGTGCGCTTCGTGATCATGGGGGGCGGACCGGCCGGCAACCAGGCCGCCACCTACGCCGCCCGCCTCGGCGCCGACGTCGCCCTCGTCGAGAAGGACGTTCTGGGCGGCGCCGCCCAGTTGTGGGACTGCATCCCGTCCAAGGCCATGATCGCCACCGGAGGGGCCATGGCGCTCACCCGGCGGGCCCGGGCCATGGGTCTGGCCAGCATGGAGGCCCACCTGGACTTCACCGCCCTACGGGAGCGCAACGCCTTCATCGAGGACCGCCTCCACCACAGCCTCTCCCAGCTGTTGACCAGCCAGGGCGTCCGCCTCATCGACGGCGTGGCCCGCCTGAAGGGCCCGCACGAGGTGGTGGTCGAGACTCCCACAGGCCTGGTGGAGCTCGACGCCGACGCCGTGCTCGTTTGCACCGGCAGCCGGTCCCGCATCCCGGAGTGGGCCGAGCCCGACGGCCGACGGCTATTGACCACCCGCCAGGCCTACCCGCCCCCCGAGCTGCCCGACCACCTGTGCGTCGTCGGCTCGGGGGTGACCGGGGTCGAGTTCGTCCACATGTTTTCCTCCTTCGGCTCGAAGGTCAGCCTCGTGGTGAGCCGCCAGCAGGTGCTGCCCGCCAAGGATCCCGAGGTGGCGGCCGCCCTCGAATCGGACTTCCTGGCCCGAGGCGTCAACCTGCTCAAGGGGGCGCGGGCGTCGGGCATCGAACGACGACCGGACGGCGTCACCGTGCGGTGCGACGACGGCCGGCGGGTGGAGGCCAGCCATGCCCTGCTGTGCATCGGTTCGATACCCAACAGCGACGGGCTCGGCCTGGAGACGGCCGACGTTGAGGTGGACCGGAGTGGCTACGTCGTCATCAACCACCACTGCCAGTCCAACGTGGCCCACGTCTACGCCGCCGGCGATGTTTCGGGCAAGCTGCCGTTGGCCAGCGTGGCCTCGATCCAGGGCCGCAAGGTGGCCGAGCACGTGATGGGCCTGCACACCCGGGACCACCGCCACCTGGACTACGACAAGGCGGCCAGCGCCATCTTCACCGAGCCTGAGATCGCCGACGTGGGCCTGGCCGAGGCCGACGCCTTCGCCACCGGGCGCAAGATCCGGGTGACCAAGGTCCCGTTCTCCTCCACCGCCAAGGCCCTGATCCTGGGCGACAGCCGGGGCTTCGTGAAACTGGTGTCAGACCCCTACACCGGCGTGGTCCTGGGCGGCTCGATCGTGGGCCAGGGTGCCGCCGAGCTCATCTCGGTCATCGCCCTGGCCGTCACCGCCCATCTGAAGGTGACCGACATCGCCGAGTCGATGATGGTGCACCCCGCCCTGGCCGAAGCCCTGGCCGAAGCGGCCGACTGAAGGTCCACCCGTGTGTGCCGGCCGCCCCGTCCGGGCCGGCGGGCCCCGACTCCACCGTCAGAGGAGTGGGACAGTCTCCCCGAGACGGTGACGCCGGAGTTCATGCGTTGAGCGGTCAGGTCGAGCGACGCCCCATGAGGCGGCTGCGCTGGGTCTCGTCGCCGGCCAGGTCGATGCAGGTCCAGGCCATGGCCAGGGCGCCGTCCAGTGCCGCCCGGTCGGCCACCGCGGTGGCGCACACGGCGGTGAACTCGGCCTGGTGGTTGGACACGGGATAACAGTCGAGGCCCAGCATCGGGTGGATGGTCGGCACGACGAGCGACACGTTGGCCATGTCGGTGCTACCTCCGCTCATGCGCCGGGCCGGGTCAGAGGTGAAGACGCGGCCCAGGCCCTCGGCGTTGGCCTTGTAGAGCGCGGCGGTGACGTCGTCGGTCTCCATCTCGGAGTAGGGCGGGCTCTGGGGCGAGATTTCGACCGTGCACCCGGTGGCCAGCGCCCCGGCTTCGAAGCAGCGCACTATGCGGGGCTCCACCTCGGCCAACCGGGCCAGGTCGGGCGCCCGTACGTACCAGACGCCAGTGGTGTGGTCGGGGACGATGTTGGGTGCGTCGCCTCCGTGGGAGACGATGCCGTGCACCTGGTCGCCGGACTCCAGGTGCTGGCGCAGCAGCCCTATGGCGGTCTGGGCCACGGTGACGGCGTCGGCCGCGTTGCGGCCGAGGTGGGGGAAAGCCGAGGCGTGAGCCGACCTGCCGTGGAAGCCGACGTTGAGATGCGACACGGCCAGGCACTGCATGCGGTCAGCCTCGACGGGCGAGGGATGGACCATCATCGCCGCGTGGGTGCCGGCGAACGCGCCCTGCCGCAGCAGCACTATCTTGCCCCCGCCGCCCTCTTCGGCCGGCGTCCCCAGTACCCGTACACCGAAGCCGAGGTCGTCGGCCAGCGGCGCCAGGGCGAGGCCCGCACCCACGGCCGCGGCGGCGATGACGTTGTGCCCGCAGGCGTGGCCGATCCCGGGCAGGGCGTCGTACTCGGCGCAGATGGTGAGCTGTAGCGGTCCGGAGCCGGCCACCGCGGACACGGCCGTGTCGAGGCCGTAGCAGCCGTGCTCGACGGCAAAGCCGGCGCCGTCCAGCGCCTCGGCCACCCAGGCGGAGGCCCGCACCTCCTCGAAACCCAGCTCCGGATGGGAGTGGATGCGGTGGCTGAGGCCCACGACCATGTCCCCGGCGGCGTCGACAGCAGAGCGGGCCACGTCCTTCGCGTCGGCGGCCATGGCTGGACGCTACGCCCCGGGACCAGGCCCAGAGCTGCGCCCGGAGAAATCGCCGATGGCGCCGGCTGGCAGCAGCGCCCGAGGGCGTCGCCACAGGGCCGCCGTGCGGGTACCGCCGACGAGGACGGTGGCGGCCGCCGCGCCGACAGCCACGAGGATGGCTCCGGCCACGGCGTCGAGCCAGAAATGGTTGCCGGTGGCGACGACCACAAAGACCGTGGCGACCGGGTGGGCCCGGAAGACGTCGAGGCCCAGGACCACCTGCCACAGTGCGTACAGAGCGAGAATAGTGCCCGCTATTGCTGACGGGGATCGACCGTGTCCTGCTGCCCGGCAGGCGGGTCGCCGAGCCGCCGGTGGGTGAGCATCTGATCCCGGCATGGCCCTGTAGTCGGGGACTCGACCTCGGCGTAGTGGCAGGCGACGGGATGGCCATGGCCCCGGTCGACGAGCTCGGGCCGCTCATCATGGCAGCGCCGCCGTTCGGCCTCGCTGAGGTCATGGGCTGCCTTCGGACAGCGGGTCCGGAACCGGCAGCCGCTCGGAGGGTTGGCCGGGCTCGGCACATCCCCCGTGAGCGGGATGCGACGACGGTCCTGTTCGGCCCGGGGATCGGGGATGGGCACCGAGGAGATGAGCGCCTGGGTATAGGGATGGGCTGGTCGGTCGAACAGGTCGTCTCGGGTGGCCAGCTCCACGATCGCGCCCAGGTACATCACCGCCACCCGGTCGGCGATGTGGCGGACGACGCCGAGATCGTGGGCGATGAAGAGATAGGTCAGGCCCAGCTGGTCCTGCAGCCTCTCGAGCAGGTTGAGCACCTGCGCCTGGACCGATACGTCAAGGGATGACACCGGCTCGTCGCACACCACAAGCTTGGGGCCGAGTGCGATGGCGCGGGCGATACCGACCCGCTGGCGCTGCCCGCCCGAGAACTCATGGGGGTAGCGGTCCCCATGTTCGGGGGACAGGCCGACCCGCTCGAGCAGCGCGTTGATGTCGTCTTGGTCGACCTTGTGTATCCGATAGGGCTGGCTGAGGATGGTTCGAACCGTCATCCGGGGGTTGAGGCTGGCGTAGGGGTCCTGGAACACGATCTGCATCTGTCGCCGCAGGCCGCGGAGCTCGTCGGGCCCGACCATCGTGATGTCGCGACCCTCAAAACTGATCGTGCCGGAGGTCGGTTCCAGCAGGCGCAAGATGGTGCGGGCCATGGTGGACTTGCCGCACCCTGACTCACCAACGACGGCAAGCGTCTCGCCCTCACGAACCGAGAACGACACCCCGTCGACGGCCCGCACGTCGCCGATTCGGCGCTTGAACACCGCCCCGGAGGTCTGCGGGAACCACTTGATCAGGTCGGCGACCTCGAGCAGGGGAGCGCGGCCGGGCCCGGAGGCGGCATCTTTCTCTGCCCCCGCGCTCCTTGCCCCTTCACCAGCCCTGGGCCGGGCTCCGAACGGTTCGCCGGTGGCCACCGGCGCCTCGGCGGCTTTGGCGGCAACAGCTTCGCTGTGGTGGCAAGCCGACAGATGCCCCGACGCCCCGTGGGCCACGAAAGGGGGCTCTTCGGCCCGGCAGACGTCAGTGGCGAAAGCGCACCGGGGATGGAACGGGCAGCCGGGCGGGACCCGGATGAGACTCGGGGGCTGGCCAGGGATTGGATTGAGAGCGTTGACACGGCGCCGGTCGAGGCGGGTCAGGCTGGACAGGAGGCCGTAGGTGTACGCGTGACTTGGCGCGTAGAAGATCTCCGCGGCCGTACCGACTTCAGCCTCCCGGCCCGCGTACATGACCATCACCCGGTGGGCGTGGCCCGCCACCAGGCCCAGGTCGTGGGTGATCAGCACGATGGCCGTCCCCCGATCCTGCTGGAGCTTCGCCAACAGATCCATGATCTGAGCTTGGACGGTGACATCCAGAGCGGTGGTCGGCTCGTCGGCCAACAGCAACACGGGGTCCAGCGCCAAGGCCATGGCGATCATGGCTCGCTGGCGCATGCCTCCTGAGAACTGATGGGGGTACTCCCCGGCCCGCCGCTTCGCATTGGGGATCCCAACCTCAGCCAGCAGCTCCACAGCCCACCGGTCGGCGGCGCCGCGGCCCACTCTCTGGTGGGCGCGGATGACCTCGGCGATCTGGTGACCGACCTGGATCATGGGGTTCATCGACGTCAGCGGGTCCTGGTAGACCATGGCGATTTCGTTGCCCTTGATCCTTCGCATCGAGGCGTCGTCCAGCTCCAAGAGGTTCCGACCGCCGAACACGATCCGTCCGCTCGGGAACCGGGCCGGCGGCGTAGGCAGGAGACCCATGATCGCCAGCGCCGACACCGACTTGCCCGACCCCGACTCACCGACGATCCCGAGGGTTTCGCCCTGTTGGACGGACCAGGTGACGCCGTCGACCGCTCTGACCACCCCTGCGTCCGTGTCGAAGTGGACCCGCAGGTCTTCGACCGACAGCAGAGTCCGAGGAGCCGAGGCCGAGCTCGTGGCGGCCAGGAGGTTCGTCCGGACCGGTCGCTCGAGCCCGGTCACCGAATCTCCCGGCCCGGCGCCTCTCGCCCCTGCTTGTCTTCCTCTCGACGCCGGGACGGTCGGGCGAGCAGGCGTCGTCCTCCGGCTCGTACACCCCGGAACTGGTTCACGCTTGACATGCGAGGATCGAGACAATCTCGAAGGCCGTCACCCGCCAGGTTGAAGCCCAGCACGACCAGCGTGATGGCCAGTCCCGGGTAGATGAGCAGCTGCGGGGCCCGGTCGAGGTAGGTCCGGGCTTCGGCGATCATGGCGCCCCATTCGGGTGTGGGTGCGGTGACGCCGAACCCGAGAAAGGAGAGACCGGAGACGGCCAACAAGATCCGGCCCATGTCAAGCGTGCTGAGCACGACCACGGTGCCCAACGCGTTGGGCGCGATCTCGCGCACGGCGATGCGACGGCGTGTGGCGCCGAGGCTGCGGGCCGCTTCGACAAACTCCCGCTGGCGGATGCTGACGGCCATGCTCCTCACCAGCCGCGCGTAGTTCGGCCACCCCACCAGCACCAGGGCGATTACCACGTTTCCGAGCCCCTGGCCCAGTATTCCCACCACCACGAGGGCGATGACCAGTGTCGGCAGCGCCAGCAGGACGTCAACGACCCGCATGATGGTCGTTTCCACCACCCGCCCGGAGGTACCCGCCGCCAGCCCGAGCACCACGCCCAGCACGGTGATGCCGAAAGTGGCCGATACCGCCATTCCCAAGGAAAGTCGAGCGCCGTACATCAGCCGGGAGAGCTCGTCCCGGCCGAGGTTGTCGGTGCCCAGCCAGTGAGCGGCGCTGGAACGGGCGAATCGGTTGCCGTAGGCGACCTTGGTCGGATCATATGGGGCCAGTTGTTGGGCAAAGACCGCCAGCGCCGTCACTGCCATCAGCCCCAACATCCCCGCGATCGCCGACTTGTCCCGAAGGAGGCGCCGAAGGCCCCGGCGTCGGCCCGACAACAGCACGGGGCCAGCGCCGCTCAGCTCGAGGGCAGCCTCACTGGCGATGGTCACAGCGACGCCCCGGCGGAGATGCGGCGATCGAGGAATGTGTAGGACAAGTCCACGAGCACATTGACGATCACGTACGCCAGGCCGGCGAACACGACCAGGCCTTCGACCAGCGGGTAATCGCGCTCGGAGATCCCCTCATAGACGAGGCGGCCGAGACCCGGCCAGGCGAACACGACCTCGGCAATGATGGAGCCTTCCAGCAGGGCGCCGATGATCGAGCCGAAGACGGTGGCGACGGGGATGAGCGCATTGCGCAGCCCATGGACGACGACCACGCGCAGTCGCCCGAGGCCCTTGCCGTAAGCCGTCACGATGTAGCTCTCGCTCAACACCTCGAGCATCGCCGACCGCAGCAGGCGGGCCACGACGGCTGTCGGCCCGACGGCCAGGGTGACCGCCGGGAGGACCACGCTGTCGACGCCCTGCTTGCCGGCAACCGGCAGCACCTTGAGGCGGACGGCGAAGATGATGATCAGGACATAGGCCAGGAAGAACCCCGGGGTCGACGCGCCCACCAGAGAAAAGACCCGGAGCACGTGGTCACCGAGCCGGCGATGGAACATGGCGGCGACCACACCGAGTGGAACGGCGAAGATCACGGTGAGGATGAGAGCAACCGCGGCCAGCTCGGCGGTGGCCCCCAAGCGCTCCCGGATTTCTCGGGCGACCGGCGTCTGGCGGGAGAATGACCGGCCGAGACGGCCTTGCACAGCGCCGCCGAGCCAGCTCCCGTATTGCACCACGAAGGACCGGTTGAGTCCGAGTTGCCGCTGGGCCAGGTCCACCTGGGCGGGCGTGACCTCTCCGCCCGGCGATGTCCGCCGGGCGTACTCGGTGGCCGGATCGCCAGGGGCCAGCGAGATCAGGGCGAAGATGAGAAATGACAGAGCCAAGAGGGTGGGCACGGCCAACAGGAGGCGCCGTGCGAGAACGCCCCGCATCTCCTCAGGTCTTGGTCAGGCTGAGCCAGAGTTGGTTGGTCTGGGAGGGATGCGGATCACCGAGGTTGACGCCACTCTTCATCCCGTACAACCGGTAGATGCCCGCCAGCGGGATCACGATGTAGTCGGTGTCGATGAGCTCTTTCATCATGTCGGCCGACGCCTTCTGGACCTCAGGCCGGGTCTGAGCCGAACCGGCCTGCTCGGCGAGGGAGTCGAATGCACCTCCAGGTGCGAACCGCTGGGTGCCCTTGTTCTTGGAATACATCCGCAACACCGGCAGGAACGCAGGGTTGCCGTCGTTCTGATTCGGCACCTCGAGGTCCAGGTCCCATTGACTTCCGGCGTAGTAGTTGTTGTAGGTGGGGGTGTCGGCGGCCTTCTTGATGGTCAAGGCGATGCCGGCGTCCTTCAGGTCGGACTGGATCACCTGGAAGCCGGCGTCGGTGACCTCGGCCCAGCCGATGATGGTCAACTCCAGTCGTCGACCGTTCTTGACGAATATGCCATCGCTGCCGGGGGTCCAGCCCTCGGCGGTGAGCACCGACTTCGCCTTGGCCGTCTCAAAGGGGACCAGCGAAACCTCCCCCGCAGACGTGCCCAGGACGGCCTGGGGGGCCATCCAGCGGCCGGGATCGGCGTTGCCTTCGAGGGCGGCGTCGACGTAGGTCTTGCGGTCGATGGCCAATGAGACGGCCTGACGCACCGCCGGGTCGGCTCCCAGATCGAACGGCGCCGTGCCCTGTTTGTTGACGTAGATGAGCTGGTTTCGGCCGGGCTTGGACTTCACGACACGGAACTGCGAGTCCTTGCCCAAGCTGGTGGCGTCAGCAGGCGGGAGGTCGGTCACGAAATCCACCGTGCCGGCCTTGAGCGCCTCGACCCTGGTCTGCGGATCGGGAAGGAACTGGTACACCATCTCCTTAACCTTCGCCTTCTTACCCCAGTAGGCATCGTTGCGTACGAGGTCCACACTCCGGCCCGGCTGATAGCTGACGACCCTGAACGGCCCCGTCCCCGCCGGCGGGCTCGAGTCGAAATCCTTGCCATTCTCGACGATGGCCCCTTCGGGGTGGACGATCTGCTCAGGAAGGCGGAGGTTGGGGGTGGTCGTCGTGAAGTCGACCGTGAAATCGTCGATCTTCTTGACCGAGTCGGGCGTCAGCCCGCTGCTGACCGTGGATAGCGTCTGTCCCTTCACCTGGCGCACGCCCCAGGTCCACACGACGTCGTCGGCTGTGAACGGATGGCCGTCATGGAATGTCACGCCTTGGCGGAGGTGGAAGCGCCACGTGCTCGGGGCCATGAAGTCCCAGCTCGTCGCCAGGCCGGGCTGCAAGCTGAAGTCCGAGCCCAGGATGACCAGGGGGTCATAGACGTTGACATTCAGGGGGTAGGCGAAGGTGGTCGACTTCGCACCGGTGCCCTGAACCGGCCATTGGTCCTCGCCGGCCGCCACCTTCACCACTGCGTCGGGATTGGACTTGCCCGAGGCGGTTGTCCCGGCCGTGCCGCTCGACGTCGACGACGAACTGCAGCCCACGAGGGCCATTGTCGCCGTGACCGCAATGGCCAACGCTTTGCTGCGCATTTGCTGCCCCCCGACTTCGACACGAGAACGGGTCGATTTCTACTACACCCGACGCGGCGGTGCCTGCCGAGGTTCAAATGGCAGGAACGCTCTTTGCCATCTCTCGATGATGGCCGCCGCTGACGTCGAGCCAGGCATTACCCGATCACGACGACGACGTCGCCGGCGCCGACGGTGGAACCGGGCTCGACCCTGACCTCGGTGACCGTACCGGCCGTGCCCGCCGTGATGTCGTTCTCCATCTTCATGGCCTCGAGCACGCACACTGTCTGACCGGCCTGGACCGTGTCGCCCACGGCCACGCTGATCCGCACGATGGTCCCCTGCATCGGCACCGTGATGCTGCCGGTGGCCGCCGTGCCCTCGTGCGAGCCGCCGACCGGCCGCCGGGGCCGTCGGGCCCCTCCCGCTCCGGGGGCGCCTGCGACGACCGCCGGGGTCACATCGGGCACCCACAGGCGCACCTTGAAGCGACGGCCGTCGACCTCCACGTCGACGTCACGCTGGACCTTGCCCTCGCCCTCCTGCCCGGCAGCGGGAGCCGCCGTGGTCGGCGCCGTCGGCGCCGACGCCGACGCCATGGACGAGAGGTCCACGCGCTCCTCCACCCATCTCGTCGAGTGGCGGCCGGCGACGAAGTCCGGGTGCGCCAGGATGGCGATGTCCGCCGGGATGGTCGTCCTGACGCCCTCTATTTCGGTCTCCCTGAGCGCCCGCTGGGTGCGGGCGATGGCCCGCTGGCGGTCGGGGGCCCAGCAGATCAGCTTGGCCACCAGGTTGTCGTAGAACTGGCTGACGGTGTCGCCCTCGTCGTAGCCGGCGTCCACCCGCACGCCGGGGCCGTCGGGGCGGCGGAAGCGCGTGATGGTCCCGGGCGAGGGCACGAACCTGCCCCCGGCTGGGTCCTCGGCGTTGATGCGCACCTCGATGGCGTGGCCCCGCCGCCTGTCCACCAGCTCGTCCTGGGTGATGCCGAGCTCCTCGCCGGCGGCCACCCGCAGCTGCAGCTCGACCAGATCGAGGCCCGTGACCAGTTCGGTGACGGGGTGCTCGACCTGGAGCCGGGTGTTCATCTCCAGGAAGTAGAAGTCGCCGTCCTGGAAAAGGAACTCGACAGTCCCGGCGTTGACGTAACCACACGCCCGGGCCACCTTCACCGCGGCCGCACCCATGGCCTGGCGCATCGAGTCAGGGAATTGAGCAGCCGGGCTCTCCTCGATCAGCTTCTGGTGGCGGCGCTGAGCCGAGCAGTCCCGTTCGCCGATCCACACGCAATGGCCGTGGGTGTCGGCGAAGATCTGCATCTCGATGTGCCGGGGCCAGGTGAGGTACCGCTCGACGTAGCACTCGCTGCGGCCGAACCCCGCCAGCGCCTCGGACTGGGCCGATTCGAGGGCGGCGGCCGCGGCCTCGGGACTCTCGACCACCCGCATGCCCCGGCCGCCACCGCCGAAGGCGGCTTTGACGGCGACCGGCCAGCCGTGCTCGGCCCCGAAAGCCACGACCTCGGCCGCCGAGACGAGGAACTGGGTGGTGCCCGGCACCCCGGCTACGCCCGCTCTATGGGCGGCGATGCGTGAGCTGACCTTGTTGCCCATGACCTCGATGGCCTCGGGCGGCGGCCCGACGAAGACGGCGCCGACCGCCGTCACCGCCCGCGAGAAGCTGGTGTCCTCGGAGAAGAAGCCGTAGCCCGGGTGCACGGCGTCGGCCCCTGAGCTCCTCACGGCCTCGAGGATCTTCTCGGTGTTCAGATAGCTCTCCGAGGCGGCCTGGCCGCCCAGGGCGTAGGCCTCGTCGGCCAGACGGACGTGAAGGGCGTCACGGTCGAGATCGGAGTAGACGGCGACCGTGGCGATCCCGAGCTCACGGCAGGTACGAATGACGCGGACCGCAATCTCACCGCGGTTGGCGATGAGAACCTTGGACAACATGGTGCTGGTTATGTTGGTCGGGTGCGTGGTGGCGGCGCCACCGGGCCGAGGTGGCAGGTGCACTGGGTGGCCCAGACCGGTTCGACCAACGACGACGCCCTGCTCCTGGCCCGTGACGGTGAGCCCGCCGGGCTCGTGCTGGTGGCCGACCACCAGACCGCCGGTCGAGGGCGGCTCGGCCGGGCGTGGGAGGCCCCCCCGGGTTCGTCGTTGTTGTGCAGCGTGCTGCTGCGGCCAACGGCAGCGCCTCAGTTGAGCACGTTGGCCATGGCCGTGGCCGCCGTGGAGGCCGTGGAGGCGACCACCAGCGGGGCCGTGCGCCCGTCGTTGAAGTGGCCCAATGACCTCCTGCTCGGGGCCCGCAAGCTGGCCGGCATCGCCGCCCGAACCGAGGGAGGGGCCGTGGTTGTCGGGCTCGGCCTCAACGTCGACTGGCCCCCACTGGACCTCCTTGGTCCGGACCTCGGCCCGTTGGTGGCGGCCCTCAGCCACCACGTGCAGCCGCCACCCGAGCGGCGGGCCGTCCTCGAAGCCCTTCTGGTCGGTCTCGACCGCTGGTGCGATGCCCCCGACCTGCTGGACCGCTACCGCAGCCTGTGCTCGACGTTGGGCCGGTCCGTCCGGGTCGACCTCGGTGCCCGGTGCATCGAGGGCACGGCCACGGAGGTGGATGACGACGGCCATCTCGTGGTGGACGGCCAGGCCGTCGACGCCGGCGACGTCGTGCACCTGCGGCCGGTGGGCGGCTGAGCGGCTGGGCGGGCTGAGCGGCTGGGCGGCTGAGCGGCTGTGGCCGCCCCACCGTGGCGGCACGGGTCGCGCACCGTTGCGTCAAAGGCCCGCACCTAGCATTGCGCGGATGTCCGGGCACCCGATCGACGAGCAGGCGGCCATGCCCGACCTGGCCCGTGGGCTCGGGCCGCCGGTATGACCCTGACGAGCGCCCGCCCGCCCGGATCGGTCGGCGCCGCGCCCGACACCGGCTCTGCGAAGCGGCGGCGCTGGCCGGTGCGGTGCCTGGTCGGCCTCAACATCGTCCTGGCCGTGTGCCTGCTGTCCACCGGCGTCGGCTACGGCTACCTACGCTGGCGGATCGGCCAGATCCAGACCGTCACGATCGGCAGGGACAAGAACGGCAACTCCGTCCTGGCGCCCGAACCCAAGGCCGGAGACCCCTTCAACGTGCTGCTGGTGGGGTCCGACACCCGAGAGCTGGACGCCGCCGACCAGAAGCTCTACGGCGGGACGGCGGGGCCCAAGGGCACGGCCGGGGCCCGCAGCGACACGATCATGATCCTCCACGTCAACCCCAAGACGGAGACGGCGGCCATCCTGTCGATCCCCCGGGACCTCTGCATCGACGGCGCCTGTCACACCAGCGAGCGCATCAACGCCGCTTTCAACGACAGTGCGGGAGGTGCCACCACCCTCATCCAGACCATCAACAACGTCTTCGGTATCCCGATCAACCACTATGCCGAGGTCAACTTCCCCGGCTTCACCTCCATCGTCAACGCCATCGGAGGAGTGACCGTCTACTTCGCCGCTCCCGCTCGCGACGCCAACACCGGCCTGAACGTCGCCAATGCCGGCTGCATCACCCTCGACGGGACCATGGCACTGCAGTACGTGCGCTCCCGTCACTACCAGTATTTCGAGAGCGGCAAGTGGCGGGACGACCCCACCAGCGACTTCGGTCGCATCGCCCGCCAGCAGGACTTCATACGCCGGGTCATGCGCAAGGCCATCAGCACCGGCGTGGTGACCAACCCGGTGTCGCTCAACAGCCTCATCGCCGCGGGGGTGAAGAGCCTCACCATCGACAACGGGCTCACCGTGGACGACATGAAGACACTGGCCCGACGGTTCAAGTCCCTGACTCCCGACAAGGTCGCCACCATGACAGTCCCCACCACCGACGTGACCGTCGGCGGCGCGGCGGTGCTCAAGATCAAGCAACCCGACACCAACGCCGTGCTGGCCGCCTTTGGCGCCGGCCCCGTGCCCGGGTCGGAGACGGGGGCGACGGCCGGGGGCGGCGGTGCCTCGCCGGCCACGGTTTCTGTGCGCATCCAGAACGGGACCGGAATCGACAACCAGGGAACGCAGGCCCGCATGGAGCTGGGCCGGCTGGGCTTCAACGTGCCCACCACGGGCGACGCCAACAGCTTCGGCTACAAGCACACCTCGATCCGCTACGGCCGTGGCCAACTGACCAAGGCCAAGCTGCTGCAGACCTATCTGCCCAACGGCGCCCTGCTCGTCTCCGACAGCACCGTCAAGGGTGCCGATGTCGAGCTGGTGCTGGGCGCCGACTACCAGGGCATCCGCGCCCCGGCCACCGCCGGGTCGCCGGCCACCACGTCCTCGTCTGCGCCCCCAGCCGTCCCCAACGCCGGCGTCCAACCCAAGGGGACAGATCCGTCTGTCAGCTGCTGAGGCAGCCGTCCTCGGCGGCCTGGCTCGCTGCGCTCGCTCGGCCGCCTGCGGCGGGAAAGTCCTTTGGGAGCTCGCTTCGCTCGCCATCTATTGTTCGCCTTCGGCAGAGCCGGCGGCGAACCCCCAGGGGGGGCCAGGCCCCCACACCCCCGGCCGGCTCCCGCCGGCAAACCCCGGCCGGCTCCCGCCGGCAACCCCCGGCCGGCTCCCGCCGGCAAACCCCCGGGCCCCAAACCCCTCCGGCAGGGGCGGGATCGCCGGAAGCACCGGGGTGTTTTTCGCGGGCAGACTCAGGTTATGAAAGCGCTCATCCTGGCCGGCGGAGCGGGGACGCGACTGCGGCCGATCACCCACACCAGCGCCAAGCAGCTGGTACCTGTGGCCAACAAGCCGATCCTCTACTACGGGCTCGAGGCGGTGGCCGAGGCCGGGATCAAACAGGTCGGCATGATCGTGGGAGACACGCGCGCCGAGGTCATGGGGGCCGTGGGTGACGGCAGCCGATGGGGCATGGAGATCACCTATCTGCCTCAGGAAGCGCCACTCGGCCTGGGCCACTGCGTGCTGATCGCCCGTGACTTCCTGGCTGAGGACGACTTCGTCATGTACCTGGGCGACAACCTGCTCAAGCAGTCGCTGCGGGGCTTCGTGGACGCCTTCGAGCGCTCACGCCAGGCCAGCATGGTCCACGGACCGGCGGTAGCCCAGATCCTGTTGAAGCAGGTGCCCGACCCCCAACGCTTCGGCGTGGCCGAGCTCGACGCCGGCGGCCGGGTCGTCCGTCTCGTCGAAAAGCCGGTCGACCCGGCTTCGGACCTGGCTCTGGTGGGTGTGTACCTCTTCGACCCCACCATTCACGAGGCCGTCCGGGCCATAGCGCCGTCGGCCCGGGGCGAGCTCGAGATCACCGAGGCCATCCAGTGGTTGATCGACCAGGGCCACCGCGTGGCCTCGGAGATCCTCGACGGCTGGTGGATCGACACCGGCAAGCTGACGCCCCTCCTGGATGCCAACCGGCTCGTCCTGGAGACCTTCGAACTGCGGGTGGACGGCATCGTCGACGACGCCTCCAGCCTCGAAGGCCGGGTCGTGGTCGAGACGGGAGCCGATATCCAGGGCTCGACGGTGCGGGGACCGGCCATCATCGGTGCCGGGGCCCGCATCACCGACAGCTACATCGGGCCCTTCACCGCCGTGGCCCCGGGGGCCGAGGTGACCCGCAGCGAGGTCGAGTACTCGGTCCTGCTCGAGGGCGCCTCCGTGCACGATGCCGGGCGCATCGTCGACTCGTTGATTGGCCGCCACGTCGAGGTGACCCGCAGCCGTCGCCGGCCGAGCGCCACCCGCCTCATGGTCGGTGACGACTGCCAGATCGACCTCGGATAGCCGACCAAGGACAGGGCGGCGAGAAGACGCGGGTAGCCTCGTCCGGTGCGGCTCTTCGTCACGGGCGGGGCCGGGTTCATCGGCTCCAACTACGTGCGGTACGTCCTGGGCCACGGCGACGACCACGTCACGGTCTACGACGCCCTCACCTACGCCGGAAACCAGTCGACTCTGGCCGACCTCGATGATGATCCCCGCTTCCGCTTCGTCAAGGGCGACATCTGCGACCAAGGCACGCTGGACGACGCCATGGCCGGGCACGACGCCGTGGTGCACTTCGCCGCCGAGAGCCACGTCGACCGGTCCATCGCCGGCCCGGGGACTTTCGTCCACACCAACTGCTTCGGGACCAACGCGGTGATGGATGCCGCCCGCCGGCTCGAGGTCGGCCGGATCGTCCACATCGGTACCGACGAGGTCTACGGCTCCATCGAGGTCGGGTCCTCGACCGAGACCGACGCCCTGGAGCCTCGCTCGCCCTACTCCGCCTCAAAAGCCGGGTCGGACCTGATCGCGCTTTCGTACTTCTCGACCTACGGCCTGCCCGTGGTCGTGACGCGGTGCACCAACAACTTCGGCCCTTTCCAGTACCCCGAGAAAGTCATCCCGCTGTTCATCACCAATCTTTTCGAGGGCCGGCGGGTGCCCCTCTACGGCGACGGCCTCAACCAGCGGGACTGGCTGTACGTCGACGACCACTGCGCCGCAGTGCAGGTGGCGCTGGAACGGGGGCAGCCAGGCCAGATCTACAACGTCGGCGCCGGCAACGAGACGCCCAACCGGGCCCTGACCGACAAGGTCCTGGCCCTGTGCGGCGCCGGGGAGGACATGGTGGAGTACGTCGAGGACAGGCTCGGCCACGACCGCCGTTACTCCGTCGACGTCTCCAAGATCACCGCTCTAGGGTGGACCAGGGCCCGCTCGCTGGACGAAGCGCTGGCCCAGACCGTGCAGTGGTACCGCCACAACCGCTGGTGGTGGGGGCCGTTGAAGGCCCGTCTGTGAGGCTCGAGCGGCCGTTGGAGCGGGAAAGAGCAGGTACGTGAAGGTTCTCGTCACCGGCGCCGGCGGCCAGTTGGGCCACGACGTGGTGGCGGTGTGCGAGGCGGCCGGCGACGACGTCATCGCCGCCGGCCACGCCGATCTCGACGTCGGTGATCGGGACCAGGTGCTGGGCGCCATCACCACGCTCCAGCCCGACGCCATCGTGCACGGCGCGGCATGGACTGCGGTCGACGCCTGCGAGAGAGATCCGGAGCGCGCCTTCAGGGTGAATGCGCTCGGCAGCCGCAACGTGGCCGAGGGGGCCCGCCTGGTGGCAGCCAGCCTGGTGGCGGTCAGCACTGACTATGTCTTCGATGGGACCTCCGGCCGTCCCTACATCGAGTGGGACCGGCCCAACCCCCGGTCGGTGTACGGGCGCTCCAAGCTGGGCGGTGAACAGGAGGTGCTGCAAGGCTGCCCCGGCGCGGCCGTGGTGCGCACGGCGTGGTTGTGCGGGGCGCGGGGCGCCAACATGGTCGGCACCGTGTTGCGGCTGGCCGCCGACCCCGACCGCGACCTCGCCGTCGTCGACGATCAGCGGGGCTGTCCCACCTTCACCGCCGATCTCGCCCCGGTCCTACGGCGACTGGCGGTGGCCCGGCTGCCTGGTCTCTTCCATGCCACCAACCAAGGCCAGACCACCTGGTACGGGTTCGTGCGGGACATCCTCGACGCCGCCGGCCACGACCCGGCCCGGGCCCGGCCCATCACCACGGCCGAGCTCGATCCACCGCGGCCGGCGCCTCGTCCGGCGAACTCCGTCCTCGACAATGCCGCCCTAAGAGCGCTCGGGTTCGAACCGCTGCCACACTTCGGTGACGGCTTGCACCGTCTGATCAAGGAGCTGTCGAGGGACCATGGCTGACATCGCGGTGATCGGTACGGGCTACGTGGGCCTGACCACGGGCGCGTACCTGGCCCACGTCGGCCACCGGGTCACGTGCGCCGACGTCCTGCCCGACAAGATCGCCATGCTCAACGCCGGCGAAATGCCGATCTTCGAGCCGGGGCTGGACGAACTGGTGCGTGAAGGGGTCGACGGTGGGCGCCTTCATTTCGTGGTCGGTGGTGCCCACGCGGCGGAGACGGCGGAGTTCGTCTTCTTGTGCGTCCAGACGCCCCAAGGGGTCGACGGCTCGGCCGACCTGTCCTACATCGAGGCCGCCGCCAGCGAGATCTCTCCGGCGCTCACGTCCCAGTCGGTCGTCATCAACAAGTCGACCGTCCCCGTCGGTTCCACCCTGGTGGTCGAGCGGGCGCTGGGCCGGGCCGACGTCTCGGTGGTGTCCAACCCCGAGTTCCTGCGGGAAGGGTCCGCCGTCCACGACTGCCTGCATCCCGACCGCATCGTCATCGGGTCCGAGGACCACGCCGCCGCCATCCGGGTGTCCGAGCTGTACGAGGGGATCAGGGCACCCCTTCTCATCACCGACCCGGCCTCGGCCGAGACCATCAAGTACGCCTCGAACGCCTTCCTGGCCACCAAGATCAGCTTCGTCAACGCCATCGCCAACGTGTGTGAAGCGGTGGGGGCGGACGTGAGGGAGGTCGTGCTCGGGATGGGCTACGACCGCCGTATCGGCTTTGAGTTCCTGCGCCCCGGGCCGGGGTGGGGCGGTTCGTGCTTCCCCAAGGACACCAGGGCGCTGGTGCGCATCGCCGAGGAGGCGGGCTACGACTTCGACCTGCTGCGAGGCGTGATCGCCGTAAACGAGGAGCAGTACGAGCGGGTGGTGGCCAAGGTCGTCGACGCCGCCGGGGGCAGCGTGGCCGGGCGCGCCATCGGCGTCTGGGGGTTGACGTTCAAGGCCCGCACCGACGACCGCCGCGACTCTCCGGCCATCGAGATCATCCACCGGCTCACGGCCCGCGGGGCGACGGTCAAGGCGTTCGACCCCACGGTGGAGGGCCAGATCGACGGGTTCGAGGTGTGCAGGGATCCCTATGGGGCGTGCGCCGGCGCCGCCGTTCTGGTCGTGCTCACCGAGTGGGACGAGTTTCGCTGGCTCGACTTCGTCAAGGTCCGCGAGGCGATGACCGAGCCCCGCATCGTCGACGCCCGCAACCTGCTCGACCCGGCCACGGCCCGCCGACGGGGCTTCGCCTACACCGGCATCGGCCGGAGCTGACCCGGTGGCCAGGGTCGTCGTGACCGGAGGCGCCGGCTTTCTCGGCTCCCACCTGTGCCGCGCCCTGCTGGCCAGGGGAGACGAGGTCGTGGCCATCGACAACCTCGTCACCGGCCGCACCGAGAACCTCGACGAGCTCTTCATGGCGGCTGGGTTCGCCTTCGTGGACCATGACGTCAGCCGGTACACCCATGTGCCCGGCCCGGTCGATGCCGTGCTGCACTTCGCCAGCCCAGCCTCGCCCCGCGACTACCTGGACATGCCGATCCAGACGCTGAAGGTGGGCAGCCTGGGGACCCACAACCTGCTCGGCCTGTCACTGGCCAAGGGCGCCCGCTTCCTGCTGGCCTCCACGAGCGAGGTCTACGGCGACCCCCACGTCCACCCCCAGACCGAGAGCTACTGGGGCAACGTCAACCCGATCGGCCCTCGCGGTGTATACGACGAGGCCAAGCGCTTCGCCGAGGCCATGACCATGGCCTACCACCGCAGCCGCGGCGTCGACGTGCGCATCGTGCGCATCTTCAACACCTATGGGCCCCGGATGCGTGCACGCGACGGTCGGGTGGTGTCGAACTTCCTCGTCCAGGCACTGCTGGGAGAGCCCATCACCATCTTCGGCGACGGCAGTCAGACCCGTTCGTTCTGCTACGTGGACGACGAGGTGAGGGGCATCCTGGCCCTGCTGGACGGCGACGAGTTGGGGCCGGTCAACATCGGGAACCCGGACGAGTTCACCATCGCCCAACTGGCCGGCGAGGTGGTCGACGTCACCGGCTCAAAGAGCGAGGTGGTGTTCGAGCCCCTGCCCCAGGACGACCCGACCCAGCGCTGCCCGGACATCTCCCTCGCCGTAGACCGGCTGGGTTGGCGGCCGCGGGTGCCTCTTCGCTACGGCCTGTCCCGCACCACCGAATGGTTCGAAGCTGAGATCCGGGCCGGTCGGGCCTGAACCGGTCCGGTCCGCCTGGTGCGGCTCGACTCCGGCTTCGGCTTCGGCTGCGGCTGCGGCTGCGGCTGCGGCCTCTGGCCCTGCTGGGCCGTCGCTCCATGGGCCCGTCGCAACCCTCTCCTCGCCGGGGGCCGCTGCAAGACTGGCCGGCTGATGCGGGTGGCCCTGACCCTCGAGCAGTGCTGGCACAACGTGCCCGGTGGCGTCGCCGCCTACGGCAATGGTCTGGCCGGGGCGCTCGCCGCCCGAGATGACGTCGAGGTGATCGGGGTGGCCGCCCGACACGCCGATCCGCCGGTGCCGGCCTGGGCGCCGCCCGTCCCGGTGCGCCACTTCCGGCTCGGCCGTCCTGGCCTGTACACGTCGTGGCACATCTGCCGTCGCCCCCGATTGGAGGCCGTCACCGGTCCGGTCGAAGTGGCCCACGCCACCGCCACGATGGTGCCGGGCTCCAGGGCTCCGCTGGTGGTGACGATCCACGATCTGGCCGCCCTCGCCCGGCCCGACTTCCTGCCGCCGCGGGCCGGCCACTACGCCCGTCGGGCCATCGCCCAGGCTCGGCGGCACGCCGCCGGCGTGGTCTGTGTATCGGAGTTCACCAGGAATGCCTGTCTGGAGGTCGGCTTCGCCGCCGACCGCCTGTTCGTGACCCCGCCCGGGGTCGACCCGGCGCAGGCGTCGGCCGCGGACGTGGCCGAGACCCGGGGTGCCCATGGCCTCGACCGGCCCTACGTGCTGTGGGCCGGCACCGCCGAGCCCCGCAAGAACCTGCCCGGTGTGCTGGGCGCCTGGCGCCGGCTGCGGTCCGAAGGCCTGGCCGGCGACCGCCAGCTCGTGCTGGTGGGGCCGTCGGGAGGGGGGGTCGAGCTCGACGGACTGCTCGGTCCTGAACGGGCCACCGTCCGGGTGCTGGGTTTCGTGCCCGTGGCCGACCGCCGAGCCATCTCTGCGGCCGCCGACGCCCTCTGCTACCCCAGTTTCCTGGAGGGCTTCGGTCTGCCGGTGGCCGAGGCCATGGCCCAGGGGACGCCTGTCGTGACTTCGTCGGGCACGGCCACGGCTGAGGTCGGCGGCGACGCCGCCGTGCTGGTCGACCCCGACGACGTCGACGACATCGCCCGTGGCCTGGCCGCCATCCTGGCCGAGGGCCCGGACCAGAGGGAGGCGCGCCGCCGCCGGGGCCTGGCCCGGGCCCGTCATTTCACGTGGGAAGCCTGCGCCCAGCGGACGGTCGAGGCCTACCGGGCCGTGACCGGACTGAGCGGATGACGCGGTGATCCGCGTCGGCGTCAACCTGACGTGGCTGCGGCCCGGCGAGGTGGGTGGGTCCGAGGAGTACGTCACCCGGCTGCTGGAGGCCCTCGACGCCACCCGACCGGGCGAGGTCGACCTCATCCTCTTCGCCCTGCCCGGCTTCGCCGCCGCCCACCCTGACCTGGCCGGCGCCCACCGGGTCGTGAGGGCTCCCGTGTCGGGGCGCCGGCGGTGGCTGCGGGTGGGAGCGGAGGCGACCTGGCTGCCACGGGCCGCGGTGCGGTCCGGCGTCGACCTCGTGCACCACGGCGGTGGCACCGTGGTGTCGGGCACGCCGCCGGCCCTTCTCCACGTCCACGACCTGCAGTACCTGGTGCGCCCGGAGACGTTCTCGCCCGTCAAGCTGGCTTTCCTGCGCCGGGCCCTGCCCCGCTCGGTGGCCCGCGCCCGCCTGGTGGCCTGTCCCAGCGAGTACGTGAGGTCGACCGTCGTCGATGGCCTGGGCGTGCCTGGGGCCGACGTGGTGGTGGTGCCCCACGTGCTGGGCCGGAACGGGCCGGTGGCCGAACAGGACGAGGTGCGACGGGCCTACGGGCTCGATCGGCGCTGGTTCGTCTACCCCGCCATCACCTATCCCCACAAGAACCACGTGACCGTCGTCCGGGCGCTGGCCGGCGTGCAGGACTCACTGCTAGTGCTGCCCGGTGGCCAGGCTGGGGCCGAGGCGGCCGTGGCCGACGAGGTGGCCCGTCTCGGCCTGGGCGGGCGGGTGCGCCGAGTCGGACGGGTGCCGGTGGCCCACCTGCGAGCCCTGGTGGAAGGGGCCGTGGCCACGGTGTTCCCTTCGACCCACGAGGGCTTCGGGGCCCCGGTGCTGGAGGCCATGGCCGCCGGCTGTCCTGTGGTGGTGGCTGCCGCCACCGCCCTGCCCGAGGTGGTCGGGGACGCCGGTCTGCTCGTCGACCCGTTCGACGTGCCCGCCTGGGCTGCGGCCATGAACCGCCTGCTGGCCGACGGAGCTGAGCAGGAACGCCTGGCCGTCGCCGGCCGGGCCCGGGCCGCCACCTTCGCCCCTTCGGCCGCCGCCCAGAGCCTGCTGGCCGCCTACCGTCGCGTCGTCGCCGGCTGACGAACCGCCGCGAGATTGGGTCGCCACGTGGCCTTCGCCGGCCAAATCGGACCCTGAAGGCCACCCCACGACCCAATCTCGGATTGGCTGCCGGCATGCCAGACTGCCTGACCCGTGCGACTCGTGGTCCTCTGCCCCCACTTCGAGCCCGACACGGCGCCGACCGGCGTCGTCGTCACCCGCATCGTGGGCGAACTGGCGGCCCGGGGCCACCGGTTGGACGTCGTCACGTCGCTGCCCTGGTACGAGCGCCACGCCATCGAGGCCGGCTACTCGGGCCGCCTCGTGCGCCGGAGCCGCACCGATTGGGGGTCGGTCACACGGGTCCACCCCTTCCCGGCGCCCAAGCAGCACATCGCCAGGCGGGCGGCCTCTTTCGGGGCCTTCAGCGCTCTGGTGGCGGGCGCCGGGTCGGCGGGGGGCCGGGCAGACGGCGTGCTGGCCGTGTCCCCGCCTCTCACCATGGGCTTCGCCGGCGCAACGGTGGCCGCCGCCCGGCGGGCGCCGCTGGTCTTCAACGTGCAGGATGTCTTTCCCGACGTGGCCGTGGAAGTTGGCGTCCTCACCGGCCGGCGCCTCGTGGCCGTGGCCCGTCGCCTCGAGCTCATGTCCTACCGGCTGGCCGACGCCGTGACCGTGCTCTCCACGGATCTGGCCGAGAACCTGGTGGCCAAGGTCGGGCCGGCGGGGGCCCACAAGATCCGCGTCATCCCCAACTTCGTGGACACCACCGCCATCACCCCGGGCCCGAGGCAGAACGGCTTCCGTCGTGAGCTGGGGGTGGGAGACCGGCCCGTGGTGATGTACGCCGGCAACGTGGGCCTCTCCCAGCCCCTCCACCTGCTGGTCGACGCAGCCCGGCACCTGCCCGATGCGGCGGTGGTCATCGTCGGCAACGGGGTGGCCCGCGGCGATCTGATGGCCCGGGCCAGGGGCCTGGACAACGTGCGTTTCGCCGAGTTCCAGCCGGTGGAGCGGCTGGCCGAGGTCCTGGCCACGGCCGACGTCCACACGGTGCTGCTGCGCCCGGGCCTGGGCCGGGCCAGCGTGCCGTCCAAGCTGTATTCGATCCTGGCCGCGGGCCGGCCGTTCGTGGCCGGCGTCGACCTGGGCACGGAGGTGGCCCGGGTGGCCGAGCGGCACGGCACCGGTCTGGCCGTCGCCCCCGGGGACGGGCCGGCACTGGTGGCGGCGTTGCGATGCCTGCTGGACGATCCCGGGCGAGCCGTGGCCATTGGCGCTCGGGGCCGGCGCTTCGTGGAGAGCTGGGCGTCACCTGCGGCGGTGGCCGAATCCTACGAGAACCTGTTCGAGGAGCTGGCCGGGCGGCGTGAACCAAGCCCGCCGTCCGCCCGCTAGCCTCCCCTGTTCGGAATGGGCAAGGCATCGTCGTCGAAGAAGGTCGCACGCGCCGCCGGCACAGGCGGAGGCCGTACGGCGCGGGGCGGCATGCCGGTGCTCTACTACGGTGCCGTCCTCGCCGTGGTGGTGCTGGGCGTGTTCGGCACCGCCTTCAGCCGCCACCAGCGTGAAGTGAAGCTCAACCCGACCAGGAACACCACGGCTCCGGTGGCCAACATCGACAAGTGGCACGTCGCCTACGCCGTCTACGTCTGCGACCACTTCCTGGCGCCCTTCCCCAACTCGTCCGCCAAGCACGGGATCACCACCTTGGGCGACGGCCTCATCAACGTCCACCCCACCGACGACTCGGCTGCCGGCCCCCACGCCGTCTTCGGCAAGTTCGCCTCACAGGTGAACCTGACGGTTTCCACAACGTCGATGAAGCTGCCCGCCGGGGTGGACGGCAAGACGGCCAAGACCTATCAGGACGGCCAGAAGTGCGGGGACAGGGCCAGCGTGGTCAAGGCCTTCTATGACGTCCCACCCGCCGCCGACCGCAAGAGCGACGTCGGCAAGAGCTTCCCCTCGGGCAAGCAGGTGGCCGGCAGTCCCGCCAACATCAAGCTGACCGACGGCGGAGCGCTGGTGCTGGCCTTCGTCCCCGACGACACCAAGACGGTGCCGTACCCACCGTCGCTCCCCACCCTCGATACGCCGGGTGACGTGGCCCCGGGCACGTCGGACAGCTCGACGACGGTGGCCTCGACCCCGGGGACCACGACACCGGGCACGACGCCGGCCAGTTCGGTGCCGGACACGACGCCGG
>JBBSHS010000002.1:0-61315 GCA_038232515.1 Acidimicrobiales bacterium | reverse complement strand
GTGACCATGCGGGTGAAGCGGTTCGATCCTGAAGCCGACACCAAGCCCCACTGGCAGACCTTCGTGGTGGCGGCCGAGCCCACCGACAGGGTGCTCGACGCCCTCCACACCGCCAAGTGGGAGGTCGACGGGACCCTGTCGTTCCGGCGCTCGTGCGCCCACGGAGTCTGCGGGTCCGACGCCATGGTCATCAACGGCGCCAACGGGCTGGCCTGCATCAAGCTTATCCAGGACGTCGGCACCGAGATCACCCTCGAGCCCATCCGGGGACTGCCCGTGATCAAGGACCTGGTGGTCGACATGGAGCCCTTCTTCGCCCAGTACCGCTCCGTCCTGCCGTACCTGGTCAACACCCACGACCCGGGCTACACCGAACGCCACCAGACCGCCGAGCAGCGGGCCCGCTACGACGACACCACCAAGTGCATCCTGTGCGCCTGCTGCACCACCTCCTGCCCGATCTACTGGGGCAACTCGTCCTACGTCGGCCCCGCCGCCATCGTGAACGCCCACCGGTTCATCTTCGACTCACGGGACGAGGCGGCCGACGCCCGGCTCGACATCTTGAACCGACGCTCCGGCGTGTGGCGGTGCCGGACCGCTTTCAACTGCACCGAGTGCTGTCCCCGCGGCATCAAGGTCACCCAGGCCATCGAAGAGGTCAAACGGGCCATCCTGTACGACCGGATCTGAACACTCCGCCACTGGCGGCACTCCCAGGCCCACCCCCGGTCGGATCTCCCGAACCCGTCCAAATACGGTGGAGGGGTGGAACCGTACGACTCGGGACCCGGGCGTCAGTGGCTGTTCTGGCTCTTCGGGGCCGCAGTGTGGGCCATCCTGGCCGTGGCCGGACACGGCTGGAACCTCCTCGCCGCGGCCCGGGTGGCCGCCTGCCTGGGCTTCCTGGTGGCCACCGCGCTGGCCCGCCAGAGCGGTACCCGGGCCGATGACCGCGGCCTGACCCTGCGGTCGACCTCGGGCCGGGTCCGCCGTGTTGGCTGGGCACAGGTTCATGACATCGTGCCGTGGGGGCCGGATGGAGGCCGCCGACGGCCGGCGGTACTGCTGCGCGATGGAACCCGCCTGTGGCTCCTGGACAACTGGCATGCCGAGGCCGAGCTGGTCATGGCCGAGGTGAGGCGCCGCCTTACAGCCCACCGGGGCTGACCGGCGAACAGGCCCGGGTCGTCAGGAGAGCTTGAACTCCCGGAGCAGGGTCCGGCAGAAGGCGGGCAGATCGTCGGGCTTGCGGCTGCTGGTGATGTTGCCGTCGACCACAACTTCCTCGTCAACCCAGTTGGCGCCGGCGTTGCGCAGGTCGGTGGCCACCGATGGCCACGAGGTGATGGTGCGCCCGGCCACCGCCCCCGCCTCGATGAGCGTCCACGGTCCGTGGCAGATCACCGCAATGGGCTTGCCCGCCTCGTTGAAGGCGCGTACGAATGCGACCGCCTGTGCGTCGGTGCGCAGGAAGTCAGGATTGGCCACGCCGCCGGGCAGCACCAGGGCGTGGAACTGACCCGGGTCGGCGTGGCCCACCGTCTGGTCGACGGCGAAGGTGTCACCGTCGTCCATGTGGTTCTTCGCCTGGATCTTGCCTTCCTTGGTGCTGACCAGGACCGGTTCGGCGCCGGCCTCTTCGACCGCCTTCCAGGGCCCGGTCAACTCGACCTGTTCGACGCCGTCCGTGGCCAGGAAGGCGATGCGGTGGCCAAGAGGCTTCGAACTCGACTCGGTCGACATGTCTGGCGCTCCTTTGGGTTGGACTGTGGGTCCCTGCGACCTGTCCTACCCGACCCAATGGACGGTGACCCCCTCGGCGGGCAGAGAGCCCACCGTCACCACCGCCCGCCGTCACCACCGACGGGAGCCCGGGGACCAGGCCCGGCTGGCGAAAACGGGGCCGGCCGCCCTAGACCGGTCAACCGTGGTCCGCTACCTGAGCGCCGAATGGCTGGAGGCGGTGACCGAGGCGGGGGCCAGCGAGGTGGTGCGCCAGGCCGCGGCCAACCTGCAGCTCACCGTCCAACAGGTCGTCACCGACGGGCCCGACGGCGACCTCCGCTATGTCATCCGGGTAGCCGACGGCCGACTCGTGGCCACCGCCGGCGACGTGTCCCGGCCCGACGTCACCATCACCGCCGACCACGGCACCGCGGTTGCCGTCGCCACCGGCAGGTTGAGCCTGCCGACCGCCTTCATGACCGGACGGGTCAAGGTGAAGGGCGACCCGTCTGCCGTCGTGCAAGGATCAGCGGCCCTGGCTGCGGTCGCCTCCGCCCTCGGCCACCTCCGCGCCACCACCACCTACGAGTGAGACCGTTGAGCACGAGTACCGACAGCCGCACGCCGGCCCCGCCGGCCCTCACCGCCGGGCCCCAGCCCGAGCGTCGCCGGACGGTCCTGTGGGTGCTGTTGGTCTGCGCCGTGTTGATCGCCGTCGTCACCCTCGGTGCCGTCCATTTCCTGCATCGTCCCGACGACGGCCCCCGCGTGGTCACCGACGGCGTCTTCTTGTCCACCGCCAGCCAGACATGCCGCGCCACGCTGCCCGATCTGCGTCCGCCCACGACGAAGAGCAAGACCGACGTGGTCACCGCCGCCCAGACGGCGGCGGACGTCAGCCATGCGGCCGACGGCATCACCCGACTGGCGGCCAAACTCGGCACCATCCCCGTGGACGAGCCCGCCCAGGCGGCGGCCGTGCAGGCGTGGTTGGCCGACTGGCATAGCTACGCCGCCGTGGGCCGGCGTTACGCGTCGCTGCTACAGGCCGGCGACGTGGCCGACGCTCAGCGCGTGGCCCAGACCGGGGGCACCGCCTATCAGCGGGCCGACCGGTTCGCCCGGGCCAACCGGCTCGGCGACTGCCAGTTCTACGTCCTGCTGCGGGCTCCGCAGAACAGCGGCGACTCGTTCATGTAATGAAGGGGTGGCCGGTGCCAATCGACGGTTGAGCCGGGCAGCCCGAGGAGCGTAGGCTGCAGAGATCAAGCAACGACCGTTCACCGGGGGGTGACGAGTGACGTTGACGCAGGCCATCGATGACCACTTTCTGGAGCGCTACCGGGTGCTCCTGGATGCCGAGGACGCAGCGTTCGACGAACTGGAACACGCGTTTGAGGACGGCGATCGAGAGCACTTCGAGTTGGACCTGGCGGCATGGCACACGGCGGTGGAGAACCGCCTCTCCTATCTGGGCCGGGCGGGGATGACGCTGCCGCCCACCATGGCCGTCTGACAGGATCGCCCTGCTGGGCCGGCCGCTCCGGGGGGTGCGGCCGGCCCAGTGGCGCAGCCGCGGCCGAAGCGCTCCAGACTGGCCCGGAACCGGCCCGGGGACCGGCCCGCGGCCACGGTCGGGGCTCCGAGGATGGACGAAGGCGGCGGAGTCCCATCTGGTCTTCAGCTGGGTCTCAGATCTGCCGTGCACGCTCGGGACCATGAGCACCAAGCGCCGTGCTGCACTGGTCGCCGGGGCGGCCACCATCCTCCTGGTCATCGAGGTGGGCGGAGTGTTGCTCGTCGACCACCGAGGCGGCCCCTACTCCGGCCCGGCCCCGCTTCATGGACCGGCCGGCCCCGGCTTGGACAATGGGCGTGGACCATGGGGCGGCCCACCGTTCAACCGAGGGCCGGATGGCGTCCGGCCTGGAGGCCGACACCGCCCGGTCGGCCCTTCGCCGGCACCCGCCCACCCGTTGTCGCCGGGGCTGTCGCCCGGCGGTACACCGACTTCCCCCCCCTCGTCGCCCATACCGACGACCACGGCCTGATCCGCTGATCCCTGGAGGTCACAGATGGCAATCCTCGCTTTGGCCCTGCGTATAGGAGACGCCTCCATGAGGGGCGGCCACCCCTTCGTGGGCCTGCTGTTCGGTCTGCTCTTCGGTCTCGTGCTCCCCGGCGCCATCATCGCCCTGCTGGTCTACGCCGGCCTGCTGCTGTTCCGGCGACCAGGCCCGAGCGGCTCCCCCGGGCCTGGTCGGCCCTGGGCCGCTGCGGAGCGCCCGGCGGAGCCGGGGCCGGCCGAGCACGTGCTCGAGCTGCGCCTGGCCCACGGCGAGATCAACGCCGACGAGTACCTGGAGCGACTGGGAGCACTCCGTCGAGGACGGGCACAGTGGACGCCATCGCCATCCGGCCCAAGCCAGCCCGAGCCCACGGCCCCAACGGCGCCGATTCCACCCGAGACCGTCGGCGCTCCGCCGGCCGCGCCATGAGGCCGGGGCTGGTCTTCACAGCAGGCCGGCCACGGCGTGTCGCTCCTCGAACAGCTCGTCCCTGGTGGCCGCCATCCGGGCGCGCGAGAATTCGTCGATGTCAAGACCGGGCACGATGGCCCAGTCGCCGTCCGAACAGGTGACCGGGTAGCCGTAGACGACGCCTTCGGGGACGCCATAGCTGCCATCAGCAGGCACCCCCATCGACACCCAGTCGTCCGCCGGGGTGCCCTTGACCCAGTCGCGCACGTGGTCGATGGCGGCCGAGGCGGCCGACGCCGCCGACGACGACCCCCGGGCTTCTATGACAGCGGCGCCGCGCTGCTGGACGGTCGGGATGAAGGTGGCCTGTAACCAGTCGGGGTCTCCCACGGCGTCGACCACGGGCCGGCCACCAACCTCGGCGTGGAAGATGTCGGGGTACTGGGTGGCGCTGTGGTTGCCCCAGATCGTCATCTTCTTCACGTCACCGGCATGGACCCCGAGCCTGGACGCGAGCTGAGCCTTGGCCCGATTGTGGTCGAGCCGGACCATGGCGGTGAACCGCCGGGGATCGCGACCGGGGGCGCTGTTCATGGCGATGAGGCAGTTGGTGTTGGCCGGGTTTCCCACCACCAGCACCCGCACGTCGGCCGCCGCCCGCTCGGCCAGCGCCTTGCCCTGCACGGTGAAGATGGCGCCGTTGGCCTGGAGCAGGTCCTTGCGCTCCATGCCCCTGGTCCGGGGGCGGCTGCCCACCAGAAGGGCGATGTCGACGCCGTCGAAGGCCTCGTCGGCACTGTCGGTCTGAGCCACGCCCGCCAACGTGGGGAAGGCACAGTCGTCCAGTTCCATGACGACGCCTTTCAAGGCGCCGAGTGCAGGCGTGATCTCCAGCAGATGGAGAACGACGGGCTGATCGGGGCCGAGCATGTCGCCGGCAGCGACACGGAACAGCAGGCTGTAGCCGATCTGGCCGGCGGCACCGGTGATGGCGACGTGGACGGGCTCGGGCATCCCTCTAGAGGCGGTCGACGATGGCGGAGGCGAATTCAGAGCACTTGACCTCGGTGGCACCCTCCATCTGGCGGGCGAAGTCGTAGGTCACCACCCCGTCGGCAATGGTGGCCTCCAAAGCGGTGACGATGTCGGCCGCCGCCTTGTGCCAACCCAGGTGCTCGAACATGAGCACGCCCGACAGCAGGAGCGAGCCCGGGTTGACCTTGTCCTGGCCGGCGTACTTGGGCGCGGTGCCGTGGGTGGCCTCGAAGATGCCGTGGCCGGTGACGTAGTTGATGTTGGCACCGGGGGCGATGCCGATGCCTCCCACCTGAGCCGCCAGCGCGTCGGAGAGGTAGTCGCCGTTCAGGTTCGTGGTGGCGATGACGTCGAAGTCCTCCGGCCGGGTCAGCACCTGCTGGAGGGTGATGTCGGCGATGTTGTCCTTGACCAGGACCCTGTCACCGGCCTGGCCGCCGCAGTCGGCCCAGCCCACGGCCCGGTCGGCGAACTCGTCGCGTACGAGCTCGTAACCCCACTTTGCGAACGCGCCCTCGGTGAACTTCTGGATGTTGCCTTTGTGGACCATGGTGACGCTCTTGCGGTCGTGGTCGAGGGCGTAGGTGATGGCGGCCCGCACGAGCCGCTGGGAGCCCGTGACGGAAATGGGCTTGACACCCAACCCCGAGTCCCTGCGTATCTCCGCCCACTTGCCGCCGAACTCGGCCAGCATGTCGAGCAGGCGGTGGGCCTCGGGCGAGCCCTCTTCGAACTCGAGGCCGGCGTAGATGTCCTCGGTGTTCTCCCGGAAGATGACCATGTCGACCTTCTCCGGGTGCTTGACCGGGCTGGGCACACCTGGGAACCAGCGCACCGGGCGCAGGCACACGTACAGGTCGAGGATCTGGCGGAGGGCGACGTTGAGGCTACGTATGCCGCCGCCCACCGGCGTGGTGAGCGGGCCCTTGATGCCGATCACGCAGTCCCTGAAGGTCTCGACGGTCTCGTCGGGAAGCCAACTGCCGGTGTGGTCGAAGGCCTTCTGCCCGGCCAGCACCTCGGTCCACTCGATCGTCCTGCCGTGCCTGGCGGCGCCTGCGTCCAGGACCAACCGGGTGGCGGGCCAGATGTCGACGCCGGTGCCATCCCCCTCGATGAAGGGGATGATGGGGTTGTCCGAGACCGTGAGGACGCCGTCGGTCACCGTGATCCTGTCGGACATTGGCGACGAGCGTACTGCCATGGCCTGGACGCCCGGCCGCCATCGTCGACGGCCGGCTCAGGCGGCGGGGTCGTCCGAGCGGGCGGGGCCGAGCCCGAGGTTCTGGTAGATCTGGCGTGTCGCTCTGGACTGGTTCAGAGTGTAGAAGTGCAGGCCCGGGGCGCCTGATTCGAGCAGGTCTCCGCACAGTCCGGTCATGACGTCGATGCCCACCGATCGGACGTCGTCGGGGGCCACCCCGTCGAACCTGGCCAGGACCTCGGCCGGCACCGGGCCGCCCATCTGGGCCATACGGGGCACCGAGGCCAGGCTGGTGAGGGGCATCACCCCGGGCAGGACGGGCTTGTGGCAACCCAGGGCGGCCAGCTCGTCGACCATCTGCACGTAGTCGGTCGAGCGCCAGAAGAACTGGGTGACGGCGAAGTCGGCCACCGCCAGCTTCTCGGCCAGGTAGCGGCGGTCGGAGACGCGGTCGGGCGAGTTGGGATGGATCTGGGGGTGGGCGGCCACACCGATCGAGAACCCACCGATGGCCCGGGCCAGCTCGACCAGCTCGATGGCGTGGAGCAACTCGCCCGGGTCCTCGCCCGGGACGGGGTCGCCGCCCAGGGCCATCAGGTTCTCGACGCCGGCCCGGCGCAGGTCGACCAGGATCTCCGCCAATTCCAGGCGGGTGTGGGCCACGCAGGTGAGGTGGGCCATGGGGGTCAGGGACGTGGTGGTGAGCATCCCGGCCACCAGCCCGACTGTGCGGGCCCGGGACGACCGGCCTCCCCGGTAGGTGACAGACACGAACGACGGCTCCAGCGGCTCGAGTCCGCGCAGCGTCCGCACCAGTGCCGCCTGCTCGGCGTCGGTCTTGGGCGGGAAGAACTCGAAGGAGAACGTTCGCCCCGCCCCCAGCAGATCGGCGATCCGTGCCATCGGCCCAGAACCTAGGCCCGGTAGCGCCGCTCGGCGGCCTCGACGCAGTTCTTCAGCAGGAAGGCCACCGTCATGGGGCCGACGCCGCCCAGCCGGGGGGTGATCCAGCCGGCCACGTCGGCCACGGACTCGTCCACGTCGGGCAGGACCCGGCGACCCTCGTAGTTGATGCCGCCGCTGACGACCACCGCGCCGGGGCGGACGTGCTCGGGGCGGATGACCGACGGGACGCCGGCGGCGGCGATGAGGATCTCCGCCTCCCGGGTGTAGCGGTAGCGGTCGGGGACGCCGGTGTGGACGACGGTGACCGCCGCGTTGGCGGTCGGCCGCTTCTGGCTGAGCAGCAGGGCGAGGGGGCGACCCAGCGTCGTGCCCCGACCGAATATCACGACGTTGCGACCGGCCACCTGGATGGCGTAGTGGGCCAGCATGGCCTCGATGGCAGCGGGGGTGCAGGGCACCGGCCCGGGCATCGACATGGCCAGGCGGCCCATGTTGGTCGGGTGGAGCCCGTCGGCGTCCTTGTCGGGGTCCATGCTCAGCAGTGCCGACTCGTAGTCGAGGCCTCTGGGTATCGGGTGCTGCACGACCATGCCGTGGACACGGGGGTCCTCGTTGAAACGGCCGATGGCGGCCACCACGTCGGCCTGGGTGGCGGACTCCGGCAGCTGCTGGTGGTAGCTCTCGATGCCCACCGCCGCGCACGCCTCGTGCTTCATGCGGATGTAGCCGGCCGAGGCCGGGGCCTCGCCCACCAGGATGGTGCCGAGCCCCACGTGGCCGAGCGCCTTGACCCGGGGCCCCAGATCGGCCAGCACGGCCTCGGCCACCGGGCCACCGGGCATCAGCTGCGCCGTCACCGGCTGGAGGCTACCGGTACGATGCGCCCATGGCCCGTGCCTCCGGAACTGCTCCGTGGCCGGTGGCCCAGCTCACCGTGGACGAGTACCACCGGCTGGCCGAGATCGGCGTCGTGCAGCCGGACGACCGCCTCGAGCTCCTGGAAGGGTGGCTGGTCCCGAAGGTGACGAACAGTCCGCCGCATGCCGCCGCCGTGCAACGCCTGACCCGTTTGTTCACCCTGGCGCTCGTCGGGTCGCCCTGGGAGGTGAGATGCCAGCTGCCGGTCACGCTGGCCCGATCCGAGCCGGAACCGGACATCGCGTTGGTGGCCGCCGGCCTCCCCGCCCACCGCCATCCCTACCCCGCAGAGCTGGCGGCGGTCATCGAGGTGGCCCATTCCTCGATCACCGCCGACCGCCGGGTCAAGGCCCGTATCTACGCGGCCGAGGGCATCGAGCCGTACGTCATCGTGAACCTGGCGGAGGCTCAGCTGGAGCTACTCACCGATCCCCGCCCCGGCGGTGTCGCCTCCTACGCCCGGCACGCCGTTCTGAAGGACGGCATCCTGGACCTCGCCGGCCGGTCGTTCGCCGTGCCGAAGCTCTTGGGCTGAGCCCGGCGGCCGGCGGGCGGCTGGTCCCGCCTCTTAGTGGCGGAAGTGGCGCTCGCCGGTCATCACCATGGCCAGGCCGTGCTCGTTGGCAGCGGCGATGACCTCGTCGTCGCGCAAGCTGCCGCCGGGCTGGATGACCGCGGCCACCCCTGCGGCGGCGGCGGCATCCAGACCGTCGCGGAAGGGGTAAAAAGCGTCGCTGGCGCAGGCGCCCCCCTCGGCCCGGCCGGCTGCCTTGCGCGTGGCGATCTCGCCCGAGTCCCGGCGGTTCTGCTGGCCGGCGCCTATGCCCATGGCCACGCCGTCCTTGACCAGCACGATGGCGTTGGACTTCACGTAGGCGCACAGCTTCCAGGCCAGCTCCAGGTCTGCCCATTGGCCCTCGGTGGGTCGGGCGTCGGTCACCACCCGCCAGTCGGCCCGGGTGGTCACGAACCGGTCGGCGTCCTGCACCAGGAAGCCGCCGTCGACCCGGCGTAGCTCCAGAGAGTCGCGGTTGGGAGGCGGCGCTGACAGCACGCGCAGGTTCTTCTTCTTGGTGGTGACGAGGTGCAGCGCCTCCTGGGTGAACGACGGGGCGATGAGCACGTCGGCCTTGGGGTTGGCGATGAGGCTCTCGGCCAGGTTCACGTCGACCGGACGGTTCAGGGCGACGATGCCGCCGAAGGCGGACATCGGGTCGCATTCGAAAGCCTTGTCGTAGGCCGACCGGATGTCGTCGGCCACCGCCGCTCCGCACGGGTTGGCGTGCTTGACGATGGCCGCGCACGGGCGGCTGGGCCCATCGCCAGGGGCGCCAGGGCCGCCCCGACCGAGATCGTGTACCAGCTGCCAGGCCGCCTCGGCGTCGAACAGGTTCAGGTACGACAGGGCGATGCCACCGTGCTGGACGACCCCGTCCCACCACGACGTCCGCCCCGTCTCGCGATAGCGGGCTCCGTGCTGGTGCGGGTTCTCGCCGTAGCGGAGGGCTCCGCCCACCCGCTCGAGGCTGAGGTGGAGTGTGGGAGGCAGCGCCGGTCGGTCGGCCGTGGGGGTGGGGTCGGACTCGTCGAACCACGTGGTGATGGCCGCGTCGTAGGCGGCGGTGTGGGCGAACGCCTTGCGGGCCAGGCGCCGACGGGTGACGTCGGTCAGGCCCTCCCGTAGACGTAGCTCGTCCAGCGTCGCCCCATAGTCGCCGGGGTCGACCAGGACCCCCACGTGGGCCCAGTTCTTGGCCGCCGCCCGCACCATGGTGGGGCCCCCGACGTCGATGAGCTCGACCGAGGGGTTGGCACTGAAGGGGTACAGGTTGCACACCACGAGGTCGAACGGGGTGATTCCCCGGGCCTCGAGATCGGCTCTGTGGGCGGGCTTGTCGAGGTCGGCCAGGATGCCTCCGTGGATGGCCGGGTGCAGCGTCTTGACCCGGCCTCCCAGCATCTCCGGAGCGCCGGTGACAGATTCGACAGCGGTGTGGGCGATGTCCGCTCCGGCGAGGGCGGCCGAGGTCCCGCCGCTCGACACCAGCTCGCAACCGAGGGCCACCAGCCCCTCGGCCAGGCCCTCCAGCCCGGTCTTGTCGTAGACCGACAGCAGCGCCCTCATCGTCGCCCGCTCGGTTCGCTCACTGTTCGCTCCAGGGTCTCGAGATCGTGCAGGAATGACGCGATGGCGTCGGGGTACAACCGACGCTCGACCAGCTTGATCCGCTCGTGCAGCGTCGTCTGGGAGTCGCCGGGCAGGACGGGCACGGCCTCCTGGGCCAGGATCGGTCCGGTGTCGACCTCCTCGCCGGCCACATGGACGGTGCAACCGGTGACCTTGACGCCGTAGGCCAGAGCGTCACGCACGGCGTGCCAACCCTTGAACGAGGGCAGCAGCGCCGGGTGGGTGTTCAGGATGCGCCCGCCGTACTCTTTGTGGGCCCGGGGGCTGAGGACGGTGCCGAAACCGGCCATGGCCACCACGTCGACGTGGGACCGGCGCAGGACGTCGACCACCCGTTCGGTGTAAGCGTCGCGGTCGAAGTCGGGGCCGAAGCTGTCCCTCTCGACCACCGAGGTCGTGACACCGTGGCTGGCGGCCACGGCCGTGGCCGGGCACGGCCGGTCGACCAGCACGACCGAGACGGGCAGCCCCGCCTCCAGGATGGCCTCGAGGACCGACCCCGTCCCCGACGCCAGCACGGCCAGTCGCATCGGACCGACCCTATCGCCGCCATCTCGGCGCCCAAGGCGCTTGGGCGCCTAGAAGCTGACACGATGGAGTCAAGTTCCGCGCCGCGCCGACATGGTGAGTGATGGCCGCTTCGAGCTTGTCGAACTGACCGCGTAGCCGGCGTGGACGGCTGCGTCGGGTTCGAGGATGGCGGCCATCCCACGAACGCGGGATGCCCCGCAGGGTGCGGTGAAGAACATCGCCGCTAGTAGGCCGAAGGATGACCTGACCGCTCGTCGGGCGGGGCGAAGCCCCGGTAGCCCCTCAAAGCGGTGGGTCGGTGCAACCTGCGCTCCCGCCGCCGGGCCCGGCCGGCTCGGTGCGGGGGTAGGGGGTCACGAAGCCGGAGCCGGGGTCCTTGGTGGTCAGCCAGCGGACGATGCCACGGGCCACCGCCTGGCCCTCGACCTTCTGGACGTCGGGCCGGGCCAGCACCGTGGCCTCCGGCGGGTCGGTGACGAAGGCCAGTTCGGCCAGCACAGAAGTGGTGGACGGGTGGGCCCGCAGCACGGCGTAGTAGTCGGACCCGGATGTGGCGAGGCGGTACTTGGCACCGGCATCGGTGTTGCCCTCCCAAGCCAGGTGGTAGGGCGCCAGGGCTCTGGTGACCTCCTCCCAGACCAAGCCGGCCAACCGCTTCGAGGTCGACGAGGCCAGCTGGTAGTAGGTCTCGGTGCCGGGGCCGTCGTGGGGCCCGTCGGGGTTGGCGTTGTGGTGGATGGACACCGTGGCCTGCGGTTGGTCGGCGGCCACAACGGCGGCCCGGGCGTCCAGGGTCATGCGGTAGTCGGCGGCGCGGCTGAGCACGGCGGAGACGCCGGCGGCGGCCAGAGCGGCCTGGGCCTGGGTGGCCACGGCGAGGTTCAGGGCCTTCTCGGTCAGCCCGTTGGGCCCGATGGCGCCCATCTCGTCGCCGCCATGGCCGGGGTCGAGGACGATGGTGGCATGGGCCAGGGGTGTGCCCGTGGTGGAGGCGGTGGCACCGCACGGCGTTCTCACCGTCCACGGCGGGCCGGTACCTCCGACGACCGGGACCACGACCCCGTGGGGCGAGACCAGCAGCCGAGGTGGACGGCCGCCGGCCAAGGTCACCGGCGGGACGGTGGTGACCGTGGGCGGGGCCACCGTCGTCGGCGGCGCAACCGTCCCGCCGGCAGCGGCCGCCGAGGAGCCGGTGCCGCCCGGCCCCCTGGTCGTGGTTGCCCTCCGGGCCGCCGGCGATGAGCCTGCGCACCCGGCCGCCACCAGAACGGCAACCAGGGCGACGGCGGCGACCCTGATCACGAGGCCAGGGTACGCAGTCTGCGGCGCGAGATTGGGTGGTGTGGTGGCCTTCACCGGTCAAAATCGGCGGTGAAGGCCACGCTGGGACCCAATCTCGCGAGCTGGCCGGCTACAGCGTCATCACGATCTCGGCCATCAACTCGCCGGCCTCGGTCGGGTTCATACCGACATGGGCCCCGGCCGCCCGGAGCGCCTCGATCTTGGCCCGCGCCGTGCCCTTGCCCCCCGAAACGATGGCCCCGGCGTGGCCCATCTTCCGGCCGGGCGGGGCGGTGACGCCGGCGATGTAGGCCGACACCGGCTTGGTCATCTGCGACCTGATGAAATCGGCCGCCTCCTCCTCGGCCGAGCCACCGATCTCGCCGATCATCATCGCAGCCTGGGTTTCGGGGTCGGCCTCGAACGCCTCCAGGCAGTCGATGAAAGAGGTACCGGGCACGGGGTCGCCGCCGATGCCGACGCATGTGCTGACACCGATGCCCTTGGCCTTCAGCTCGTAGAGGGCCTGGTAGGTGAGGGTGCCGGAACGCGACACTATGCCCACCGACGGCTGGCCGGGCTGGGGCGGCAGGGCGATCTCACCGGCCGTGATACCGATGTTGCACTTGCCCGGGCTGATGATCCCCGGGCAGTTGGGGCCCAGCAGGCGCGAACCGGGGAAGTTCCTCTTGAGCAGGTTGTAGGTCAGCGCCTCGTCCTGGGCGGGGATGCCCTCGGTGATGCAGACGATGAAGGCGATGCCGGCGGCGGCCGCCGCGTCCACGGCGGCCGACGCGAAAACGCGGGGCACGGACTTGAAGCTGGCGTTGGCGCCGGTGGCGTCGACCGCCTCCCGGACGGACGCGAAAACCGGGATGCCGTCCACCGCCGTACCGCCCCGCTTCGGGTTGGTGCCGGCCACGACCCGGGTGCCGTAGTCCCGGTTGCGCAGCCCGTGGTAGCGACCCTGGCTGGTCGGGCTCAATCCCTGGATGACGACCGTCGTGGACTCGTCGACGAAGACCGCCATTTCAGGCGCCTCCGGCGCCTTCGGCGGCGGCGGCCGCGGCCATGGCGACGACCGTACGGGCGGCGTCCAGCATGGTGGGCTGGCTGATCAGCATGTTGCTCTGGTGAGGGGCGAGGATGGCTCTACCCTCTTTGGCGTTGGTGCCGTCCAGACGGATCACGATGGGTACCCGCAGGTCGACGCGGCCCAGGGCCTCGACGATGCCGGTGGCCACCTCCTCGCCCCTGGTGATGCCCCCGAAGATGTTGACGAAGATGGCCGTGACCTTGGCATCGGAGCTGATGACCTCGAGGGCGCTGGCCATCACCGCGGCGTTGGCCCCGCCGCCGATGTCCAGGAAGTTGGCCGGCGCCCCTCCCACCTGGCTGACGACGTCGACGGTGCTCATGGCCAGGCCAGCGCCGTTGGCGATGATGCCCACCGTCCCGTCCAGGCCCACGTACTGCAGGCCCTTCTCTCTGGCCAGGTGCTCACGTTCGTCGAGCTGCTCTGTGCCGGTCAGCTCCGACCATTCGGGGTGGCGAAACCGGGCATTGCCATCCAGGCTGACCTTGGCGTCGAGCGCCTTGACGTCACCTTGTTGGGTGAGGACCAGCGGGTTGATCTCGCACAGGTCGCAGTCACCCTCCACGTAGGCGTTGTACAGCCGACGCAGGATCGACACCGTGCCCTCGGCGGCCGCCGGGTCGAGGTTGGCAGCCGCCACCCAGGCCCGGGTGGCATCCTCGGTGAGGCCGTCGACGGGGTCGACGTGGATGCGGGCCACGGCGTCGGGGGCGATGGCCGCCACCTGCTCGATGTCGACGCCGCCCTGGGCGCTCAGCAGGCCGAGGTGGAGCCTGGCCGCCCGGTCGAGGGTGAAGGACGCGTAGTACTCGCAGTCACGGCCGTCCCGGGCGGCGATGTCAGAGGCGTGCTCGATCCACAGGCGCTTCACGACGTGGCCCTTGATGTCGAGGCCGAGGATGCTGCTGGCGTGCTGGCGGACCTCCCCCTCGTCGGCCGCCAGCTTGACGCCCCCGGCCTTACCCCGCCCTCCCACCTGGACCTGGGCCTTGACGACCACCGGATAGCCGGCGACGTCAGCCTGGGCCACCGCCTCTTCCACCGTGTCGGCCACGCCGCCGGGGCTCACGGCGATGCCGTAGCGGGCGAAGAGCTGCTTGCCCTGGTACTCCATCAGGTCCATCGAGCTCCCGTTCGTCCGGCGTCGCCGGTGCCCGGCACGAGCCCGCATACTAGGAGTGTGGAGCAGCAGGTCCTCCGTCCGCCGGGCCGCCCTTCGGCTCTGAAGCACAACAAGGGCGTGGCCCTGGTGCTGTCGGGCCTGCTCGGGTTGCTGAGCGCAGGGCTGCTGGTCCTGTTCGTGGTGAACCTGCTCAGCGCCACGGGCGGCAAGGGGCTGGGCAGGAACGACTTCTCGGCAGGCCGGGCATCGTTCCTGGCCGAGGAGTACGCCAACCGCGGCCCGATCCTGTTCCAGGCCCTGCAGGGCGACAAGGACGTGTACCTGCTCCACCAAGGAGACGATGCGGCCGCCGGCTGGTGGGCTGTCCAGGCGGCGCCGCCCGGAAGGCCCCGGCGATGCGGGGTGCGCTACGACGCCGCCGGTCTGCGCTTCGTGGACGGGTGTGATCCCTCGGCCCTCTACCCCCTGAGCGGGACGGGGCTCACCGCCTTTCCCGTCGAGGTGCACAAGGGCCCCGAGGTGGTCATCGACCTGCACGCCCCCTACAGCGGTCCGGCCGTTCCCTCGCCTCCCACGACCACATCCACGACGACGTCACCCGGGCGGCTGAGGCGGTCCGGCTGAGGCGGTTGTCCGGCGTTACCGACCAGGACGTCCCGTGCGGCTCTGCCTCGGCACGGTCCAGGACGGTTCAGATTCGTTCAATGCGGGGCAGATCTGCGGCAGGCTCACTGATGGGGCAGCGCTTTCGGGGCGGAAAGCCTTGGCCGAGTGTGGCGGTGGCCGGGCCGGCGGCTTCGGCGGCGCCGGCCAGCCGGTGGTCTAGGCCACGAAGGGCCACTCGTAGGCCCTAACACTGACCTGCTCGTCCGGCGGGGGCGAAGCCCCGGTAGGGTGCCCGACGATGGCTGACGATCCCGCCGCACCCAAGGTCACCATGCTGTTGTGCGACTCGGCCCAGGTGGCCGACGGCAAGCTGTACATCCTCGGCGGCGGTTGGTCGTTCGTCGGGCCCGACCCGTCCCCCATGGCCATCGCCGTCAAGGTCGATGTCCCGTGGACCGACGCCGACCGCCCCTTCCACTGGACCCTCGAACTGGTCGACGAGGACGGTGGCCACGTGTTCCTGCCCACCCAGAACGGCAACGAGGCCCTCATCGTCAGCGGCGACTTCCAGGCCTTTCGGCCCGAGGACCTGGCCCCCGGCACGCCGCTCGACATTCCTCTGGTGGTCAACTTCGGCCCGCTGCCCTTGGAGCCGGGGCACCGCTACGCGTGGGCGTTCAGCATCGACGGCGCCACCGACACGTCCTGGCAGGTCGCCTTCAGCACCAGGGAGAAACCGGCCACGCCAAGACCGGCCTGACCGCTTACGCCCGTTTCAGGGGCGCCAGCGACAGGGCCAGGGACTTCTCGCCCAGGCCGGGGAAGCGGACGACGGCCTCGGACCTCTCGCCCGTGCCGCTGACCTCCAGGACCACTCCTTCGCCCCACTTGCCGTGGACGACGTCGTCACCGGCCCGCAGCCCGAGGCTGTCCGCTCCCGAGCCGCGCACGGGCGTGGCCCCGCGTCCGGAGCGCATGGCCGACTCCACCACCCGGTCGCGCATCGACAGGCCGCCGCCCCAGCCCCGGCTACGCGACGATCCGGCCGACAGGGCCGACCGGCTGTCCGGCGCCGCCCGCACCAGCTGGGGCGGGATCTCCCGGAGGAAGCGGCTGGGGGGGTTGTACTGCGTCTGGCCCCACATACTGCGGCTCCAGGCGTGGGTGAGGTACAGCCGCTGGCGGGCACGGGTGATCCCGACGTAGGCCAGCCGCCGCTCCTCCTCCAGCTCGTCGGGCTCGGCCAGGCTGCGCTGATGGGGAAAGACTCCGTCCTCCAGGCCGATGAGGAATACGACCGGGAACTCCAGGCCCTTGGCCGTGTGCAGGGTCATCAGCAGCACCTTGGAGTCGTCGCCGTCCAACTCGTCCTGGTCGGACTGCAGGGCCGTGTCCTCCAGGAACGAGGCCAGCGACTCGTAGTCATGGGCCGCACCCACCAGCTCGGCCACGTTCTCAAGCCTGCCGGCGGCCTCGATGGTGCGCTCGGCTTCGAGATCGGCCGCGTACCCGGTGACGCGCAGCAGCTCTTCCAGCAGCACGCCGGGACCTGACCCATGGCCGTCGCCACCTCCCTGGGCCAGCAGGCGCAGGTCGATCAGCAACCGGCGCAGGTCCTCGACCCCACTCAGGGCCTTGCCGCTGACGCCGGCCTCGGCCGCCCGGTCCAAGGTGTCGGCGAAGGCGATCCCCTCGCGGGTGGCGAAGGCGTCGAGGCGGGAGATGGACACCTCGCCGACCCCCCGCTTGGGCACGTTGACGACCCGCTTGATCGAGACCTCGTCGCTCGGGTTGTTCACCGCCCGCAGGTAGGCCAGTAGGTCCTTGACCTCGCGGCGATCGTAGAACTTGGTGCCGCCCACCACCTTGTAGGGGACGTTGTGGCGGGCCAGCTGCTCTTCGACGGCCCGGCTCTGGGCGTTGGCCCGGTAGAACACGGCCATGTCCCCCCAACGCTCCTGCTCGTCGTGGTGGAGGCGACCCATCTCGCCCACCGCCCACGCCGCTTCGTCGTGCTCGTCCTCGGCGTGGTAGCTGGTGATGAGCTCGCCGCCCACCGACTCGGTCCACAGGGCCTTGGGCTTGCGCCGGGAGTTGTTGGCGATGACGGCGTTGGCGGCATCGAGGATGGTCTGGGTGCTGCGGTAGTTCTGCTCCAGCACGACAACGGTGGTGTCAGGAAAAGCCCGCTCGAACTCCAGGATGTTGCGGATGTCGGCACCCCGGAAGCGGTAGACGGACTGGTCGGAGTCGCCCACCACGCAGACATTGCGGTGCCCGGAACCGAGCATTATCACCAGCTCGTTCTGGGCCCGGTTGGTGTCCTGGTACTCGTCGACCATCAGGTGGGTGAAGCGTTGGCGGTAGTGCTCAAGCACGTCGGGACAGGCCTGCAGCAGGTGGACGGTGACGCTGAGCAGGTCGTCGAAGTCCATGGCCGAGGCGGCCAGCAGCCGCTTCTGGTACTCGGCGTAGACCTCGGCGATCTTGCGCTCGTAGATGGTGCGGGCCGCCGCCTTGTAGGCCTCGAAGTCGACCAGGTCGTTCTTGGCCGCGGAGATGACGGCGTGGACGCTGCGGGGCGGGAACTTCTTGGCGTCGATGTCGAGGTCGCGCAGGACGTAGCCGACCAGGCGGACGGCGTCGATCTGGTCGTAGATGGTGAAGCTCGACTTGTAGCCGAGGCGGCTGGCGTCACGCCGCAGGATTCGCACGCAGGCGGAGTGGAAGGTCGACACCCACATGCGCTCGGCCACCGGGCCGACGAGCGCGGCTACCCGGTGCTTCATCTCCTCGGCCGACTTGTTGGTGAAGGTTATGGCCAGGATCTGGAAGGGCGACACCCCCCGCTCGGCGACGAGCCAGGCGATGCGGTGGGTGAGGACCCGGGTCTTGCCCGAGCCGGCCCCGGCCACGATCAGCAGCGGCCCCTCGGGATGGGTGGCCGCCTCCCGCTGGACGGGATTGAGCGAGGTGAGGAGGTCGTCGACGGCTGACGGCATGTGGCTTACCAGGCTACCGGCCACCCCGGTCGCCCTCGCCGGATGCGCCGGCCCAACGGTCTCGACATCTCGAGATTGGGTCGCCTGGTGGCCTTCAGCGTCGATTTTCGGCCGCGAAGGCCACGGCTGGAACCAATCTCGGGCGGCTACTCCCACTCGATGGTGCCGGGAGGCTTGCTGGTGATGTCCAGGGCCACCCGGTTCACACCGGGCACCTCGTTGATGATGCGGGACGACAGCCGTTCCAGGACGTCGTAGGGCAGGCGGGCCCAGTCGGCGGTCATGGCGTCGTCGGACGTGACCGCCCTGATGACGACCGGGTAGGCGAAGGTGCGCTCGTCACCCATCACCCCGACCGTCCGCACGCAGGGCAGAACGGCGAAGCTCTGCCACAGGTCGCGGTACAGGCCGGCCCGGCGCACCTCCTCGGTGACGATGGCGTCCGCCGCCCGCAGTATCTCGACCCGCTCCCAGGTGATGGTGCCGACGATGCGCACGGCCAGACCCGGGCCGGGAAAGGGCTGCCGCCACACGATCTCCTCGGGCAGGCCCAGCTCCTCCCCCACCGCCCGAACCTCGTCCTTGAACAGGTTGCGCAAGGGCTCGACCAGCTCGAACTGCATGTCGTCGGGCAGCCCGCCCACGTTGTGGTGGCTCTTGATGCGGGCCGCGTCCTTGGTGCCCGACTCGATGATGTCGGGGTAGAGCGTCCCCTGCACCAGAAACCGGGAGTGGTCGAAGTCCACGGCCGTCTCCTCGAAGACCCGGATGAACGTCTCGCCGATGATCTTGCGCTTGCGCTCGGGGTCAAGCACGTCGTTGAGGGCCTCGAGAAAGCGGTCGGCCGCCTTCACGTGCACCAGGTCGACCTGGAACTGGCGGCGGAACGTCCCCTCCACCTGCTCGGCCTCACCGGCCCGCAGCAGCCCGGTGTCCACGAAGACGCAGGTCAGCTGGTCGCCCACGGCCTTGTGCACGAGGGCGGCGGCCACCGCCGAGTCGACCCCACCCGACAGCCCGCAGATCACCTTCTCCCCTTTGACCTGGGCCCGGATGGCGTCCACCGACTCCTCGATGACGTTGGTCATCGTCCACGTCGGCCGGCACCCACACACGTCGTACAGGAACGCCTTCAGCAGTTCCTGCCCGAAAGCGGTGTGAACCACCTCGGGATGGAACTGCAGGCCGTAGAGGCGCCGGCCCACGTCCTCCAGGGCCGCCACCGGGATCTGCGCGGTCCGGGCCGTGACCCGGAAGCCCTCGGGGACGAGCTGGATCGAGTCGGCGTGGCTCATCCACACGTCGAAGCTGGGGGGAGCCTTGGACATGAGCGGGCTGGCCTTGGCCACGTCGGCGGCGGTGAGCGAGGTGCGGCCGTACTCGCCCATGCCGGTGCGGGCCACGTCGCCGCCCAGCTGCTGGGCCACCAGCTGGGCGCCATAGCAGATGCCCAGCACCGGGACCCCGCTGGTGTACAGGTCGGCGTCCAGCCGCGGGGCGCCCAGAACGTGGACGCTGGCCGGCCCCCCGGACAGGATCACGCCGGCCGGGCGCCGGGCCGCCACCTCCGCCGCGCTGATGGTGTGGGGCACGATCTCGGAGTACACGTGCGCCTCACGCACCCGCCGGGCGATCAGATGGGCGTACTGGGCGCCGAAGTCGACGACGAGGACCGTGTCGTGCCCGAGGGCATCGGTCATGGCTTCGGGCTCATGCCGAAGGATACGCGACCCACAAGCCGCCGGTTCGCCAGCTCACCGGCGAGGGCTGGGGGCGTGGGTTTGCCGGCGAAGCCGGCCGGGGGGGCGTGGGGGGCTTGTCCCCCACATGGCGAGGATCCGGCTCCGCCGGTCCTCGCCGGAGAGATGAGGGCGAGCGAAGCGAGCTCCATAAACGGGAGGGGGCCGGGGGGACGGGGCTTTGGCCCCTCCCCCCGTTCAGTGGCCCATGCCCACGTGCTGGGCTTTCTGGAGGCTCTTGCCCTCGGTCTGCAGAGCCGGGGCCACCATGACCTCGGCCTTCTGGAAGTCCTTGACCGTCTCGTAGCCGCAGGTGGCCATCGAGGTGCGAAGGGCACCAAACCGGTTCATACGCCCGTCGTTCTCGTGGGCCGGCCCCACGAGGATCTCCCGCAGCGACCCACGCGGCGGGGTGCGCACCCGGGCACCGCGGGGCAGGGTCGGGTGGAACGTGGCCATGCCCCAGTGGTAGCCCCGCCCCGGGGCCTCGAAGGCGGCGGCCAGCGGCGAGCCGATCATCACCGCGTCGGCGCCGCAGACGATGGCCTTGGCCACGTCGCCACCGCTGGCCATCCCCCCGTCGGCGATGATGTGGATGTACACGCCGGTCTCGTCCAGATGACGCATGCGGGCGGCGCGGGCGTCGGCGATGGCGGTGGCCTGGGGCACCCCGATGCCGAGCACGCCCCGGGTGGTGCAGGCCTGGCCCGGCCCGACGCCGACGAGCACCCCGGCCGCCCCCGTACGCATCAGGTGGAGCGCGGCCTGGTAGCTGGCGCAACCGCCGACGATGACGGGGATCTCGAGCTCGCGCACGAAGCGCTTGAGGTTGAGCGGCTCGACGGTCTGGGAGAGGTGCTCGGCGGACACGACCGTGCCCTGGATGACGAACAGGTCGAGCTCGGCTTCGAGAAGAGCGGGAGCCAACTGGGTCGTGCGCTGGGGGGTGAGCGAGGCGCAGCAGACCACGCCCGCCTCCTTGATCTCCCGGATGCGCTGCGTCACCAGTTCCGGCTTGATCGGCTCCATGTAGATCTGCTGCATTCGAGCCGTGGCCTTGTCGGTGTCGAGCTGGGAGATCTCCTCGAACAGCGGCTCGGGGTCGTCGTAGCGGGTCCACAGGCCCTCGAGGTTGAGCACGCCGACGCCACCCAGCCTGCCGATCTCGATGGCCGTGGCCGGCGAGACGACGCCGTCCATGGCCGACGCCATGAGGGGCAACTCGAATCGGTAGGCGTCGATCTCCCATGAGATGTCGACGTCCTCCGGGTCGCGGGTACGCCGGCTGGGCACGATGGCGACCTCGTCGAACCCGTAGGCCCGGCGCCCCGACTTCCCCAGCCCGATCTCGATCTCGGCCACCCTGCCTCCTGAGGTCCCTGAAGGAGCCAGCGTACCGCCGGACCGGTCCTGCCTGGCGGAAGGGTCGGGTCGGCTCAGATGGGCAGGCGCAGGGCTGTGAACGGCGCCACCGGCACGTTCCTCAAGGCGAAGAAAGCGGCCAGGACAACCAGAAAGGCGAAAGCCGAGCGGGGACCGACCCGCACCCGGGGCAGCACGGGACGGCCGAATGCCTCCAGCGCCCAGGCCAACCAGGCATAGGCGGCGATCGGTCCCAGCACCAACCACAGGACGTTGTCGTGGAAGGCCGTGACCACGTGTCCGTGGAACATGGCGTAAGAGGCCCGGGTGGCCCCGCACGCCGGGCACCACAGCCCGGTCAGGGCCCGCAACGGACACTCGCCGAAGTAGTGGTGCCGGTTGGGGTCGACCAGGCCGACGAGCAGAGACAGGCCGGACAGAGCGGCTCCGCTGGCCATCGCCGTCACCCGAGTGGCGGGTCGGGCCGGCGCCACGGAGAACGTCGGAGTGCCGATAGGGGGATGGTAGCGGTGGAGCTGTCATCGGCGTCGGGCGCGCCGCCGACCAAGGTTGTCCTATGGATGGTCGATCACCAGGGTCAGCAGGCGGCCGCGAGACCACCTGGCGGTCCGCCATCTGCGCCCGCTGCCCAGCGTCTCTCAGGCGGTGGCCAACCGGGTCAGCGCCTGGTCGACGCCCGCCGCCTCCATCTCGGCCAGCACCTCGCCCGGCCCGACCTGCGCCTTCTCCCACTTCATCCACGACGCCAGCAGGACCTGGCTGGTGGACTCGTCAGGATCGGCTTCGAGCAGCTCCCGCAGCCCGCCCAACTTGAGGTCGGCCATGGTCCGGCCGGGAAGCGATTCGCCCCTCCGCCACGCCTCCCAGATGTTGAGCAGCTTGGCCGGTTGGGGGGGCGGGCGCTCATCCATGTCGGCACACGCTAGCGAAGGGGCACGCGGAACGGCCGGGCCTCTCGGCCCGGCCGTTCCAGTTCGACCAATCCCCGAGGGGACGGCTGCTACATCCCCATGCCACCCATGCCACCCATGCCACCCATGCCACCCATGTCTCCCATGCCGGGAGGCATGCCGCCGCCGCCAGCCGGCTTCTTCTCCGGCTTGTCGGCGACCAGCGCCTCGGTGGTGAGCAGCAGTGCGGCGATGGAGGCCGCGTTCTGCAGGGCCGAGCGGGTGACCTTGGCCGGGTCGATGACCCCAGCCTTGAACAGGTCCTCGAACTGCCCGGTAGCGGCGTTGAGACCGATCGAGCCGGTCTCCCGCTCGATCTGCTGGACCTGTACCGCGCCGGACAGACCGGCGTTCTCGGCGATCCAGAACGCGGGGGCGGGCAGGGCGTGGGCCACCAGCCGGGCCCCGGTGGCCTCGTCACCGTCGAGCTTGGAGGCCGCGGCCTCGACCGCCGCCTTGGCCCGGATGAGAGCGGTGCCGCCACCGGCGACCACACCCTCCTCGATGGCGGCCCGGGTGGCCGACAGCGCGTCCTCGATGCGGTGCTTCTTCTCCTTCAGCTCCACCTCGGTGGCCGCGCCGACCTTGACCACAGCCACACCGCCGGCCAGCTTGGCCAGACGCTCCTGCAGCTTCTCGCGGTCCCAGTCCGAGTCGGAGTCCTCGATCTCCCGCTTGAGGCGGGTGACGCGGGCCTTGACGTCCTCGTCGCTGCCGCCTCCCTCGATGACCGTGGTGTCGTCCTTGGTGATCACGACCTTGCGGGCCCGGCCCAACAGGTCGAGCGTGGTGTTCTCGAGCTTGAGGCCGACGTCCTCGGAGATGACCGTGGCCCCGGTGAGGGTGGCCATGTCCTCCAGCGTCGCCTTGCGGCGTTCGCCGAACCCGGGGGCCTTGACGGCCGCCGAATTGAACGTGCCGCGGATCTTGTTGACGACGAGCACGGCGAGGGCCTCACCCTCGACGTCCTCGGCGATGATGAGAAGGGGCCGGGCGTTCTGCATGACCTTCTCGAGCACGGGCAGGAGGTCGTGGACAGCCGAGATCTTCGAGTTGACGATGAGGACGTACGGATCGTCGAGAACAACTTCCTGACGCTCCGGGTCGCTCACGAAGTACGGCGACAGGTAGCCCTTCTCGAACTGCATGCCTTCGGTGAACTCGAGCTCGAGGCCGAACGTGTTCGACTCCTCGACGGTGACGACGCCGTCCTTGCCCACCCGGTCGATGGCGTCGGCGATGACATCGCCGATCGACGTGTCGGCGGCCGAGATGGTGGCCACCTGGGCGATCTCGCTCTTGTCGCCGATCTCGACGGACAGGGACTTGATGGCCTCGACGGCGGCGGCGACGGCCTTCTCGATGCCACGCTTGAGCGTCATCGGGTTGGCGCCGGCGGCCACGTTGCGAAGTCCTTCGTGCACCAGTGCCTGGGCCAGGACGGTTGCGGTGGTGGTGCCGTCACCGGCCACGTCGTTGGTCTTGGTGGCGACCTCCTTGACCAGCTGGGCCCCCATGTTCTCGAAGGCGTCCTCCAGCTCCACCTCCTTGGCGATGGTGACACCGTCGTTGGTGATGGTCGGGGCCCCGAAGGACTTGGCGATGACCACGTTGCGGCCTTTGGGGCCGAGGGTCACCTTGACTGCGTCAGCCAGCTTGTTGACCCCGACCTCGAGGCCGCGCCTGGCTGTCTCGTCGAACTTGAGTTGCTTGGACATGGGCCAGACCTACTTGTCGACCTTGGCCAGCACGTCACGGCTGGTCAGGATGAGCAGGTCTTCGCCGTCCACGGCGATCTCGGTGCCGCCGTACTTGGAGTAGACGACGGTGTCGCCCACGGTCACGTCGAGCGGGATGAGCTCGCCGCTGTTCTCGGCGCGCCGACCAGGGCCCACGGCGAGGACCTCGCCCTGTTGGGGCTTCTCCTTGGCGGTATCGGGAATGACCAGCCCGGAGGCCGTCTTTTCCTCGGCTTCGCTGGGCCGGACGACGATGCGGTCATCCAGGGGCTTCAGATTCATCAGGTTTGCCTCCGTTGGCACTCGTGCGTGCTGGTTGCTAGCACTCAGACCTTGCGAGTGCTAACGCTAGGCGCGTCTGGCGCCCCGTGCAAGCGGTCGGCCGCTCAGGCCGTCGCGACGAGCCACAGCACCCGCGCCGTGGCCACGGCCACCGTGAGCCAGGCCACCAACCCCACGCCGGCCAAGGCCCCGACACCTTTGCCGAGGGTGGCGATGAGGCCCACGGCCACAGGTACCAGGAGGGCCATCACGACGACGCCGAGCACGGTCATCGCCCGGATCGCAAAAGTGGCCATAGGGTTAACACTGCCTCATCCTCACAGACGCGCCCAGCCGTCGCTGTGCCCGCGACCGGGCCCGGGAGCCGTCAGGACGACAGGCGCAGCCGCATCTGCGGGTCAGCGCCGGCGTCAAGGGGGGTGGGCCCGACCCGCTGGAGCTGCCACCAGCCGGTGGCGGCCACCATGGCGGCATTGTCGGTACACATGGCCGGGCTGGGCAGATGGGCCCGACGGCCGTCCTGGAGGCAGGCGTCGACGACCCGCCGCCGCAGCGACGTGTTGGCGGCCACGCCGCCAGCCAGGCACAGGCCCACGGCACCGACCTGATCGGCGGCCCGGCGGGCCTTGGTCACCAGCACGTCGACCACCGCCTCCTGGAAGGAGGCGCAGATGTCGGCCACCCGGGCCTCGGGATGGGCCCGGGCCCACCGGGTGACCGAGGTCTTGAGGCCCGAGAACGAGAAGTCCAGCGAGTCGCCGGGCAGGCCTCTGGGAAAGGCGACGGCGGTGGGGTCGCCCTGGCCGGCCAGCCGGTCGATGGCCGGGCCGCCGGGGTAGCCGAGCCCCAGGAACCGCGCCACCTTGTCGAACGCCTCGCCGGCGGCGTCGTCGATCGTCTGGCCCAGCAGCCGGTAGCGCCCGTGGCCCTCGACCAGGACGAGCATGGTGTGGCCACCCGAGACGAGCAGCACCACCACCGGTGGCGTAAGATCCGGGTCGTCGAGCAACAACGCGTAGATGTGACCCTCGAGGTGGTTGACCCCGACGAAGGGCACGCCCCACACCAGTGCGGTGGCCTTGGCATGGGCCACGCCCACCAGCAGGGCGCCGATGAGACCCGGTCCGACGGTGGCGGCCACCGCGCCGATGTCACGGCCGCCGAGGCCGCCCGCCTCCGTCAGGGCCTGCTCCACCACGGGGGCGAGCAGCTCGACGTGGGCCCGGCTGGCTATCTCGGGCACCACGCCGCCCAGGCCGGCGTGCAGGTCGATCTGGGACGAGACCACCGACGAGCGGATGTCGAGCCCGCCGGCCACCACCGCGGCGGCGGTCTCGTCGCACGACGTCTCGATGCCGAGCACGAGGTCGCTCCTGGACTCCCGCTCGAAGGGGCGGTCGGGCCCCGGTCGCTCCTGCTGTCGACTCGAAGGGTCGCTCAGCTCTCTCATGGAGCGATGCACTCGATGACGGTCGTGCCCGGCACCTGGGCTTCCAGGGTGGCGAGCCGGCGCCGGTACCCGGGCGAGCAGATGTCGTCGGCCCACATGATGAGGGCGTCCTCGTTGGTCTCGACGTAGTAGTTGCGGCGCACCCCGGCCGGGGCGAAGCCGAACTTGCGGTACAGAGCCTGGGCGGCGATGTTCGACACCCGCACCTCCAGGGTCAGGTGCCGGGCGCCGCGGCGCATCGCCTCACGGGCGTCGTTGGCCAGCAGCCGCTGGGCGATGCCGTGACGGTGCCACTCGGGCTCGACGGCGATGTTCGTCACGTGGGCGTCCTCCAGGCTGAGCATCACCCCGGAGTACCCCACCACCTGTCCGTCGACCCGGGCGACGTAATAGGCCCGGCTGGTGACCAGGCTCAGCTCCTGGGAGAACAGAACATAGGTCCACGGCCGGGGGTACACCTGGCGTTCGATCTGCAGGACGTGGCGCAGGTGCCGCCGCCGCATGGGCACGAGTTGCACCTCGAGGTCGGCGCCTGGATGGGCGGAGGCGTCGGGTTGGCGGGCGGCCACCGCTATGCGCCCCGGCGGAGCGTCTGGAAGTTGGCCGTGGCGTCGGCCGCCCTTAGGTAGAGCGGCAGGACATCACATGGGGCCACGAACTGCTCCGCCACCGCCAGGGGATGGGCCAGCTCCACCAACGACTCAGCCGTCGGATGGGTGAAGCCGACCGGGTCGAGCTCGAGGAGGTGGACCTGTGACAGCACGAGGGCGTGGCGGCGGGCGCCGTCGCCGACGGCCAGCACGGGTTCGTGCCGCCTCACCAGCTCGGCGGCCAGCTCCTCGGGGAGGCCGACCATGGGCCCTCTCACCGACACGGTACCGGCGGGCACGTGACGGTACAGCCCCGAGAACACCTCGCCCCGTTTGGCATCCACCACGGCGGCCACCAAAGTGGGCGTGTGCCGTAGCGGGAAGGCCAGCACGTCGAGGCTGCACATGCCGATCATGGGCGCGCCCAGCGCCGAGGCCAACGCCTTGGCCGTGGTGACACCCACCCGCAGTCCGGTGAAGAGCCCGGGGCCGACGTCGACGGCCACACAGGTCACTTCGCTCAGCTGGACGCCGGCATGCTGGCAGCAGGTGGCGACGGCCGGCACCAGTGACTCGACGTGCCGTCGCCCGCGGTTGACCGAGAACGAGGCCACCACGCCCTGGTCGCCTCCCAGCGCCACACCGGCCCGGTCGGTGGCCGTCTCGATGCCGAGGATGATCATGGCTGGTGGCCCATGTCCCCGACGGCGTCCCTGGCGCCGACCACGGCGGCGGCCAGTGCGCCACGCCGGTCGGCCCACGAGCGACCGACCGGCGTGACCCGGATCCTGCGCTCGTCATCATCGCCTCCGAGATCGATGGTCACCTCCAGTCGGTCGCCGGGCAGGGCGACCGTGGCCCGCTCGCCCCATTCGACCACGAGCACGCAAAGGCGGTCGTCAACCATCTGGCCGAGCCCGAGATCGAGTACCTCGGCCACGGAGTCGAGCCGGTACACGTCGGCGTGCAGCAGGGTGAGCTCTGGGCCGGTGTGCTCGGCCACCAGGGTGAACGTCGGGCTGGTGACCACGTCGGTGATCCCCAGCCCGACGGCGAAACCCTGGACGAAGGCGGTCTTGCCCGCGCCCAGCTCACCCCTCAGCAGCACCACGTCGCCCGCCTGCACCACCTCGGCCACGGCCGCGGCCAGCGCCCGGGTCGCCTCGACCGACGCGGTCGACGTGGTGCAGGCCTGGAGCGACGAACCGGCCCATGGGCTCGGCGTGGCGCTCACGACAGCACCGGACCGGTGCGGTCGAGGGATTCTCTCACCCGCACCATATCGGCCCGCATACCGGCCAGGGCGGCGGCATTGCCGCGCAGGGCGGCGGACGGATGGAACGTGGGCACGAGTACGGCGCCGCCCTGCCAGGAGTAGACCCGGCCCCGCAGCTTGGTAATGCCGTCGGTAGTGCCGAGCAGAGCCCGCGTGGCGAAGTTACCGAGCGTCAGCACCACCACCGGCTTGAAAACCTCGAGCTGGCGGTCCAGCCATGGTCGACATGCCGCCACCTCGGGCGGGTGGGGGTCTCTGTTGCCCGGCGGTCGGCACTTGTTGACGTTGGTGATGTAGCAGTCGCCACGGGACAAGCCGCCCTCTTCGCGCAGAATCCGCTCGAGCAGCTGGCCCGAACGGCCCACGAACGGGCGACCCTGAAGGTCCTCGTCCCTGCCCGGTGCCTCGCCCACGATGAGCAGGCGGGCGTCGACGGGGCCCTCGCCGAACACCACCTGGGTGCGGCCGGCGGACAGCCCACAGCGGGTGCAGGTCGACGCCTCCAGGACAAGGTCGGCCAGCGCACCCATGGACGGTGCAGATTACCGGCGTACCGGCGACACGCCTGGGGTCCGGCGGGCCCGTCAGATCGAGATCCTCGGCACGCGGGGGCCGATCCCGCACACGACCTCGTAGCCGATGGTCCCCAGCTTGGCGGCCCACTCCCACGCCGGGATCTCGTCGTGGCCCTGCCTGCCGATCAGCACCACCTCGTCACCGGCCCGCACGTCTGACCGCGGGCCGCAGTCCACCAGGAGCTGGTCCATGGTGATGGTGCCGGCCATGGGCCGGCGCCGGCCGCCGAGGAGCACGTCGGCGCCCGCGCAGGACAGACGCCGGGGTACGCCGTCGGCGTAGCCCAGCGGCACGGTGGCGACGGTCGTGCGCTCGGGTGCGGTCCAGCGCAGGCCGTAGCTCACGCCCTCGCCGGCGGGAATCTCCTTGACCTGGGAGACGCGGGACTTCAACGACAGCGCCGGCACCAACGGCACCCGGCCGGCCAGTTCGGTCGAGGGGTCGAGGCCGTACAGGGCGATGCCGCAGCGCACGAGGTCGAGCCGGGCCGCCGGATGGGCGATGGCGCCGGCCGAATTGGCGGCGTGCAGCAGGCGGGGCCGGACCCCCCGGGCGGCGAGCGTCCGCTGCACGGCCAGCAGGCGCTCCAGCTGAGCCTCGGTGAACTGGTCGCGCCAGGGCTCGTCGGCCACCGCGAAGTGGGTCCAAAGGCCCTCGAGGGTGAGCTCGGGACGGGCCACGATGTCAGCGGCGAGGTCGACGACGTCTTCGAGCGGGGCCCCGACCCGGTGCATCCCGGTGTCGACCTTGAGGTGCACGGCCAGCCGTCGGAGACGACGGTCACCCGCGTCGGCGCCGGCCGTGGCCACGCCGGCAGCCGCAGCTGCGGCCTTGGCCGCCGCCTCGACAGCGGTGGCGGTGTAGACGGTGGGCCGCAGATCGGCCGCCACCACGTCGGCGAAGGCACCGACCGGAGGCTCGGACAGCAGGAGGATGGGGGCGTCGATGCCGGCATCCCGCAGCTCGACGCCCTCCTCCACGAGGGCGACGGCCAGCCAGGTGGCCCCACCGTCGAGGGCCGCTTCGGCCGCCCGCACCGCGCCGTGGCCGTAACCACCGGCCTTCACCACCGCGCACAGCTGGGCCGGCGCGGCCAGGCCGGCGAGCGTCCGGGCATTGGCGGCGATGGCCCCCACGTCGACCTCGGCCCACGACGGCCGGAACTGCGTCACCGGGTGGCTCCTACCTGCGCCGCCAGCGTCCGCGGCCCGGGGCCGTACCGTTTGGATGGGCCCATGTAGGGGTGATCAGACGTTCTCACCGTTTGATCGCCCCCATCCGGGCCCATCACGACCCCGCACAACCAGTCGGACACGAGGTCGGGGAGGTCGCCGGCCACCAGCCCCTCGGCCCGGCCCAGCATCGTGGCTGCCCGGCCATGGGCGTGGGCGGCGACGGAGGCGGCGTCGAGCGGCGCCATGCCCCGGGCCAGGAAGGCGGCGATGACCCCGCAGAGCACGTCACCGGTGCCGGCCGTGGCCAGCCGGGACGAGCCGGCCGTGACCAGGCGCACCTGCCCGTCGGGGGCGGCGACAACCGTGGTCGTGCCTTTGAGCAGGACGACGGCCCCGGACCCGTGGGCCAGCTCCCGCGCTGCGCCGATGCGGTCCGCTCCCGGTGGGGAACCCGTGAGGCGGGCGAACTCACCGTCGTGGGGGGTGACCACTGTCGGAGCGGGCCGGGCCAGGCTCAGGCGCCGCAGCTCCGTCACCGAGCCGATTGCGTTGAGGCCGTCGGCGTCGACCACGGCCGGTACCGGGGCCCGGGCCAGCAGGGCACGCACCTGACCGACGGTCTCTTCGCCGCGCCCCAGGCCGGGGCCGACAGCCAGCGCCTTCACGCGGTCGAGGCCGCGCAGGACGTGTTCGGCCCAGCCCGTCGCTGGCAGCGACGAGCCCACGGCCTCGGTCGAGGCCAGATCGGCGGCCCCCACGCCGGGGCTGGCCAGCCGCACGTAGCCGGCGCCGGACCGCAGCGCGGCCCGGGTCACGAAGGTGGCCGCCCCGCTCATACCGGGCGACCCGGCCACGACCTGCACCGCCGTCTGCCACTTGTGGGCCTGCGCCGGCCGGCCGGGCAGCGCCACGTCGGCGTCGTCCACCAGATGGATGGTGGCCCGGCCGGCGGCGTCGGCCCCCAGGCCGATGGGCTCGACCAGCACGACTCCGGCCCGCAACCGCCCGTCACCCAGCAGCAGCCCCGGCTTCAGCGCCCCGAACGTGACGGTGACCCCGGCCCACACGGCGTCGGGCCCCAAGCCGATGTCGCCGTCGACGCCACTGGGGATGTCCGCCGCCAGCACGGGTGCCGGCCCCGGGTCAGGGGGCGCATAGCGGCCCCTGAACCCCGTGCCGTAGGCGGCGTCGACGACGAGGTCGCACTCCCCAAGGTGGTCCCGGGCGTCTGCCGCGTCGACCACCGTGACCCGCACCCCCCGCTGGCGCAGCCGGTCGGCACACACCCGGCCGTCGTTGCCGTTGTCGCCCTTGCCGGCCACCACCACCACCCGTCGGCCGTAAGCGCCTCCGAGCAGCCCCAGCGCGGTGCGGGCGAGGGCGCTGCCGGCACGCGTCACCAGTTCGTGATGACTGACATGCTCCAGGGCAGCGGCGTCGACGGCCCGCATCTCCTCGACGGTGACGACGGGCTGCACCTCTCTAGAGCACTTCCGCCACCACGAAGGCCTGGGCCTGGGTGTCGGTGTGGGTGAGCGACACCAGCCAGCGGGTCACACCCTGCTCGGCAGCCAGCGTGGCGGCCCGGCCCGACACCACCAGCGACGGTGCGCCCGACACGGCTCGCGCCACCGACACGTCGTGGAACCCGAAGGCGCCCAGGCCCACCCCAAGCGCCTTCATGGCCGCCTCCTTGGCTGCGAACCGGGCGGCCAGCCGCTGCGGCGCATTGGCGCAGTCGGCTTCCTCCTGGGGGGTGAACACCCGCGTGGCGAAGCCGGGTCGGCGATCGAGGATGCGCCCGAACCGGGCCACTTCGACCGCGTCGATGCCGATGCCGACGATCACAGGCCCATCCTCGCACCCGGCGGCCGCACGGGTTCCACCAGGACCGGTCGGCGACGCCCGCGCCGCCAGTCATGCTCGGGTCATGGCTATTCCACGGTGACGACCTTGGCCAGGTTGCGGGGTTTGTCGACGTCGTTGCCACGGGCCTTGGCCAGGGCGTAGGCGAACAGCTGGAGGGGGACCACGTCGACCACCGGCTGGAACAGGACGTGGCCGGCCCAGGGCACAGCCAGTACGTGGTCGACCAGACCGACCACGTTGGCATCGCCGGCGTCGCGCTCGTCGACCAGGGCGACGACCGTGGCTCCCCGGGCCTTCACCTCGGCGATGTTGGAGATGATCTTGTCCCTCAGGTGGCTGCGGGTGGCCACCGCCACCACCACGGTGCCCGGCTCGACCAGGGCTATGGGGCCATGCTTCAGCTCGCCCGCCGGGTAGCCCTCGGCCCGCAGGTAGCTTATCTCCTTGAGCTTCAGCGCTCCCTCCAGGGCCACCGGGTAGCCGGCGTTGCGGCCGATGAAGAAGAAGTCGCGCCCACCGGACACGGCCTCGGCCACGGCCTCCACCTCGGCCCGCCGGGCGATGGCCGCCTCTATGCGCAACGGCAGACGCTGCAGGTGCTCGAGCTGGTGCTCGACCTCCTCGGGGTAGAGCTTGCCCCGCACCTGGGCCAGGTAGAGGGCGATGACCTGCATGGCCACCAGCTGGGCGAGATGGCACTTGGTGGATGCCACACCGATCTCGGGACCGGCCCGGGTGTAGAGCACGGCGTCGGCGTCGCGGGCCAGTGAGGAGTCGACCACGTTGGACACGGCCAGCACCCTGGCCTTGCTCATGGCCTTGGCGTGGGCCACTGCTTCCATGGTGTCCAGCGTCTCGCCCGACTGGCTGACGGCGATGACCAGGCTGGTGCCGTCGAGCACCGGGTCGCGGTAGCGGAACTCGCTGGCGATCTCGACCTCGACGGGCAGCGAGGCGAAGTGGCCGATGGCCAGGCGGCCGACCATGCCGGCGTGGAAGCTCGATCCGCAGGCCACGATGAACACCTTGTCGACCTGGCGCAGGTCGTCGTCGGACAGGCGTACCTGGTCCAGGGCCAGCCGACCGCCGACGATGCGGTCCAGCAGGGTGTCGCGGACGGCCGCCGGTTGCTCGTGGATCTCCTTCAGCATGAAGTCGGGGTAGCCGCCCTTCTCGGCCGCCTCGAGGTCCCAGGTGACCTCCCGGGCCACCGGCTCGACCTCGTGGCCGGCCAGGTCGGTGATGCGGATGATGCCGGCGCCGAGCTCGACCACTTGGTCGTTGAGGATGACGTAGAACTCCTTGGCCCGGCCATGGATGGCGGGAATGTCAGAGGCCAGGTAGGCGGTGCCGTCGGACCGGCCGCAGATGAGCGGTGACCCCCGCCGGGCGCCGACGACCAGACCGGGCTCGTCGGCGTGGACCACGGCGATGGCGAACTTGCCCTCGACCTGGCGCAGGCACGCCCGCACGGCGTCGGCCAACCCGAGCCCGCTGCCCACCCGGGACGAGATGAGGTGGGCCAGGACCTCGGTGTCGGTGTCACTCACCAGCTCGTCCCCGCCCTGGGGGAGGCTGCGGGCCAGCTCCCGGTAGTTCTCGATGATGCCGTTGTGGACCAGCGCCAACCGCCCGGTGCCGTCGAGGTGGGGATGGGCGTTGACCTCGGTGGGGGCACCATGGGTGGCCCATCGGGAGTGGCCGATGCCCGTGACCAGGCCTACAGGAGCGTCACCCACCGCTTCGGACAGCTCGGCCACCGACTTGGTGCCGCCGGCCCGTCGGCACCGCCAGATGCGGTCGCCGTCGACCAGGGCCACGCCGGCGGAGTCGTAACCCCGGTACTCGAGGCGGGCCAACCCCTGGAGCAGGAGGGGGAGAACTGGGTCAGAGCCGGTGGCGCCGATGATGCCGCACATGGGTGGTCAGGCTAGGAGCTTGGCTCCTAGGAGCCGATACGATTGACTGAAGTTCCATGCGGCGTCGGCAAGGCCGGTGAGGCCGCTCCAAGTTTGTCGAACCAGCGTTTCGGGAGGGGCGGGTCGGGTTCGAGGGTGACGGCCCCGACGAACGCAGGGCGACTGTGCTCATGGTGCGGGTGAAGAACATCGCCGCTCGTAGCCCCTGGGATGACGTGCTCGTCGGGCGGGGGCGAAGCCCCGTTAGGAGCTTGGCGCCAGGCATGGGCGCTGCCATCCGCACCACCCGCCCCGTAGTGGACGACGGCTCGCCATCACCCCCGCAGTTGGTCCCCGCCATGGGGGTCTGGAGCCGACAGGCACCGCTCGGCAGCCCTGGTCACCCGGGCGGCCAGGGCCTCCGCCTGCTCGGCCGTCGCCGCCTCGACCATCACCCGCACCAGCGGCTCGGTGCCGCTGGGCCGCAACAGCACCCGCCCCTCGTCGCCGAGCTCGGCCTCGACGGCCCGCACCTCGGCCCACAGCGGATCGGCGGTCGCCAGGGCGGCCTGGACCGACCCATTTGCGACCACCACGTTCTGCAGCACCTGAGGCAGACGGGTCATGGCCGCGCCGGCCAGGTCGGCCAGCGTACGGCCCGAACGGGCCACCACGTCCAGGACGGCCAGGCCGGTGAGTACACCGTCCCCGGTGGAGGCCAGGCGGCGGAAGATCAGGTGGCCCGATTGCTCGCCGCCCAGCCCGTAGCCGCCTGCATCCAGGTCCTCCAGCACGTAGCGGTCACCGACGGGCGTGGTGCGCACGGTGATGCCGGCGGCGGCCATGGCGTGTCGGAAGCCCAGATTGGTCATGACCGTGACCACGACCGTGTGGTCGGGGAGGAGGCCACGGGCCTGCAGGTCGGTGGCGCAGATGGCCATCATGTGGTCGCCGTCCACCACCCTTGCGGTGTGGTCGACGGCCAGGCAGCGGTCGGCGTCGCCGTCGAAGGCCACGCCGGCGTCGGCCTGGTGGGCCACGACCGCAGCCCGGAGGGCGTCGAGCTGGGTGGAGCCACAGCCGTCGTTGATGTTGGCGCCGTCGGGCCTGTGGCCCATCACGTCGACCCGTGCCCCGAGACGCTCGAAGGCGAGGGGCCCGATGGTGGACGCGGCGCCGTGGGCGCAGTCGACGACGACACGCAGGCCATCGAGGGAACGGCCCTCGAGAGAGCTGACGAGGTGGTGGAGATAGCGCTCGGTGGCTTCGGCCGGAGCCGGCCGCAGGGTGCCGACGACGGCGCCCGAGCGCCGGCGGGCACCCGCACCGCCACCCGAGCCCCCGTCGGCGCCGGCGGCCAGGACGATGTCCAGCTCGGCTTCTATGGCGGCTTCGGCGGCATCGACCAGCTTGCGGCCACCGGGGCCGAACAGCTTCACGCCATTGTCCCCGAATGGGTTGTGGGAGGCGGAGATCATGGCCCCAGGCACGCCGTCGGCCGCCGACAGGTAGGCGACGCCCGGTGTGGGCAGCACACCCAGATCCAGGACCTCGGCCCCCTCGGAGGCGAGGCCGGCGCACAGCGCGGCCTGCAGCATCACTCCGGACCGGCGGGTGTCACGGGCCGCGTACCAGGTGCCGCCGCCCAGCACACGGGCCGCGGCCCGACCGAGGGCCAGCACCAACTCGGGGCTCAGCTCGGTGTTGGCGACGCCGCGAAGACCGTCGGTCCCAAAGCGGGGACGGGTCCCCACCGACTATCGCTTGGAGTACTGCGGAGCCTTGCGGGCCTTCTTGAGACCGTACTTCTTGGACTCCTTCTCCCTGGCGTCCCGGGTGAGCAGTCCGGCCCGCTTGAGCGGTGTGCGCTGGTCGGGGTCGAGCTCGGCCAGGGCGCGGGAAATGCCCAGCCGAAGGGCGCCGGCCTGACCCGACGTGCCGCCGCCGGTGATGGTGGCATCGATGTCGTAGGCGTCCTCGATGCCGGCCACCCGCAGGGGCTCGGACAGGACCATGCGGTGGGTGGCCGAGGGGAAGTACTGGTCCAGAGGCCGCCGGTTGACGGTCATGACGCCGGTGCCGGGACGGAACCGGACACGGGCGATGGCCTGCTTGCGGCGGCCGGTGGTCTGGGTGAGGGGCTTGGGCACGACGGCGTCCTGTTCTGCTGAGTCGGTGTCGGAGGCTACGACGCCCGCCGGGCGCCGGCCAGGTCGAGAGCCTGCGGCAGTTGGGCGGAATGGGGATGGGTGGGCCCCGCATAGACCTTCAGCTTGCGCAGCATCTGACTGCCCAGCGGGCCCCTGGGCAACATGCCCTTGATGGCCCGGCGCACCACCTCTTCGGGCTTGGTGTCCAATAGCTGGGCTTGGGTGCGCGAGCGGATGCCCCCCGGGTAGCCGGAGTGACGGTACTTGACGGTCTTGTCGGCCTTGCCCGCGGTCATGACGATCTTGGCTGCGTTGACCACGATGACGTGATCGCCGGTGTCGAGGTGCGGGGCGAAGTAGGGCTTGTGCTTCCCCCGCAGGATGCGGGCCACCTCGGTGGACAGCCGACCGAGGACGAGGCCATCGGCGTCGACCTCGTGCCAGGCACGGGTGATGTCGCTGGGTTTGGTGGAGTACGTGCGCACGCGGCTTCCTTCGGATACTCGGTCTACGGGGCCGGCCCGCGCCCGCCGGGGCAGGGCGGAGCAACCCGGCAACGATACGGGGTGGGTCGCCCACCGGCAAACCGCACGCCTGCCGCCCGCCGCAGCCGCCCACCAGAGGGGGCCGTAGCGTGGGTAGCGGTGATCGGCCTGTCGGACATCCAGGATGCCCGTGACCGGGTCAGGGGCGTCGTACGACCCACCCCGGTCTACCGGGCGGAGGCCCTGTCCCGGCTGGCCGGCCGTGACGTGCTGCTCAAGCCTGAGCACCTGCAGCGCACGGGCTCGTTCAAGGTCAGAGGGGCGTACAACTGCATCAGCCGGCTGCCCGATGGGGTCGTGGTGGTCACCGCCTCCGCCGGCAACCATGCCCAGGGAGTGGCCTTCGCGGCCAGCCGCACGGGCCACGCCTCGGTGGTGTTCATGCCCGTCACGGCGGCCCTGCCCAAGGTTGACGCCACCCGCGGGTACGGCGCCGAGGTACGGCTGGCCGGCCTCGTGGTGGACGACGCCCTGGCTCTGGCCCAGGCCTACGCGGCCGACACCGGCGCCGTGTTCGTGCCGCCATTCGACGACCCCTTGGTCATGGCTGGGCAGGGCACGGTCGGTTTGGAGATCGCCGAGGAGGCACCGGACGTCGACGCCGTCGTGGTGCCCGTCGGGGGCGGCGGCCTCATAGGGGGGGTTGCCACCGCCCTGGCCCACACCCGGCGCGACGTGCGCGTGATCGGCGTCGAGGCGGCCGGAGCGGCGTCCATGCAGGCCTCTGTCAACGCCGGCCGGCCGACCAGTATCGAGCAGATGGCGACCATGGCCGACGGCATCGCCGTCAAACAGGTCTGCGACCTGACCCTGTCCCACGTGCAGGCATACGTCGACGATCTCGTGACCGTCCACGAGGAGGAGATCAGTCGGTCGCTGCTCCTGCTGTTGGAACGGGCCAAGGCCGTCGTGGAGCCGGCGGGGGCCGTGGGCCTCGCCGCTGTGCTGGCCGACAAAGTCCCGGGCACCGGACCGGTGGTCGTCATTCTTTCCGGTGGCAACGTCGATCCACTCCTGCTCATCAAGCTCATCGACCACGGCCTGTCAGCCGCCGGCCGATACCTCCTCCTTCGCCTCGTCGTGGCCGACGAGCCGGGCTCCCTGGCTGGCCTGCTGGCCCTGGTGGGCAGCATGGGCCTCAACGTCCTGGAGGTCGAACACCATCGGGCGGGCGTCAACATCGCCCTGCGGGACGTCGAGGTGATGTTGACCCTGGAGACCCGCAATCCCGGGCATCGCCACCAGGTGGTCGACGCCCTGCGGGGCGCCGGCTACCAGGTCGAGCTCCTGCGGTCGGGCCAGGAGTGAAAGCCGGCACTAGGCGCTTGCCTAGGAACCGACACGATTGAGCCAAGTTCCGCGCCGCGCCGACAAGGTCAGTGATGCCCGCTTCGAGTTTGTCGAAACTGATGGCGTAGCGGTGTGGGAGGGCCGGGTCGGGTTCGAGGATGACGGCCAGCCCACGAACGCAGGATGCCCCCGTACGGTGCGGGTGAAGAACATCGCCGCTGGTAGGCCGAAGGATGACCTGACCGCCTCGTCGGGCGGGGGCGAAGCCCCGGCACTATCGTTCCGTGCCCCCGTTCGATGTTTCTTCCCAGGCGGCCGAACGCCGCAAATCGGCCTTTGACGAGGAAAAGCGAGAAGAAGTGACCGACCAAGGGCGCCGGCCTGAAGACCTGTCGGCCGAGGAACGAGAAGAGCTGCACCGCGCCCATCAGGGTCTGCGAAATGCCTCGCACGCTCTGGAGTCACTGGTGGCCACCGAGCCACTGCGGGGCCGGTGGAAGCCGGAGCCGGCCCCGCCCGGAGCCCTCGACGCAGCCAGGGACGATCTGCTCCAGGCCTACGAGCGGCTGGCCCGCTGCCACCTCGAGCTGTTGGGCTGGGAGCCACCAACCGCCGGCGGATAGGCCGGGCCCGCCGGCGGCGACGGCATTCCTGCGTGGGTCAGGGCCCGTCTGACCGGTCCGGCGGTCCGTGCCCGACCTCCTCGAAGAAGCCCTGGAGCACCGATGCGAGGAGGTCAGGGGCGCTGAACATGGCTCCGTGCCCTTGACCGGCAAGGGTGACGACACGGGCGTCGGGCAGAGCGTCGGCGATTCGTCCGGCCACCGTGCGCAGTTCCGGACCGCTGAGCTCACCCACCAGGAGCAGGGTGGGCACGGCCAGCCCGGCGAACGCCGCCGGGTCGAACCGGTAGCTACGGGCGGCCCGGAGCTCGGCCGGCACGGTCAGGGCGTTGTCGACCATGAGTGGCCAGATCGGTCGCTCCCCGAGCATGGAGAACTCCTCGTCCTCAACCCCGACCAGATCGACGAAAAAGGTCCGGAGAACCCCTTCCCGGTCCCCGGCCGACTCCTGGACGGACATACGGTCGAGCGAGGCATCGCAAAACCCCTCCGGGGCGGGAGGCTCGTACAGCACCAGGCTCGTCAAGCCGGGGATGCGCAGCGCGGCGTGGAGGGCGTAGCGGGCCCCCGAGGAGTGGCCGACCAGGTGCACGGGCCCGGAGATCGACGAGCCGACGGCGGCAACGTCTCCGTAGTCGACCGCGAGCGAGTGACCGGGGCGCTGAGGCCCACTCGCTCCACGCCCCCGGCGGTCCATGGCCACGACGTTGAAGCTCGGGGCCAGCAGCGGCATCAGCCTGGCCCATTGCCGGGCGTCCGATGCCGCGCTGTGGACGAGCACCACCGCGTCGCCATCCCCCGTCACGCGTGCGGCGATGGGCGTGCCGTCGTCGGCTACGACCCGCCGGGTCGATGTGGGCCACATGGGGCCACGGTAGATTTTTCCCGGAACGGCTGCCCGCGGGGGAGGGGGTGCACGTTCAGGCGAACCTCGATGTGGCCCGCTACGGCATCGTCGGCACCAGCATCGGCGCGGCCGACGCTGAGGTTAGCCCCCGGATGCGTCAGGACCTGCTGGCTGTGCTCGGTACCGCAGGGCAGGTCCCACTCCACAAACCAGAAGCGGTCGAGCAGACCGGACAGTGATGGGCCGACCGGATACCGCGTGGCGCACGCGCTCCTGGAACAGCCACGAATCCAGGATGCACCGGCTGTCGTGGTCGACCGGTTGGGGGCCGGGGGCGGCTCCAGGTCGGACAGCCTCAACAGTCGGCGAGGGCCCGAAGAGCGGTGCACATCTCGTCGCCACGCCATCCGAGATCGCCCACCCTCTCGGTGAGCGACGACCGACGGATCCGTTGCAGGTTGTCGAACGACGCCGCGCATCCGACCGCCAAACCCTCCTCGGCGCCCAGACGCAGTTCGGTCGGGATCCGGCGCACCGTCCGTGTGACTGGCGCCACCACGATCGTGGTCATGACGGCGATTGCCTCGGAGCGGGTTACGACGAGCACCGGACGCCGGGCGTCCTCAGTTTCAGCCCACCAGATCTCCCCCTGCCGGGGCGGGCTCACCAGCTCTCTTCTCCGATCAGAGCCCGTGTCGCCTCGTCCAACCCCTTGAGTTCCTCCTCCGTCTGCGGCCGCCGGCGGTAGCCGTCGGCGATCTGCTCGCCGATCTGCTGGCGGCGATGCCGGTCGACCAACCGCTCCAAGCCCATGCGCACCGCTTCCGAGCGGGTCGCCACGACGCCGTCAGCCACCAGGGCGTCAACTGCCGCAACAAGCTGCTCGTCCAACCGGGTGACGAACTGCGTCATGCCTTCAGCATAGCAAGCTGCAATGCGGGCCCGAGCACGCGCCTGAGTCGGCCATGGGTCGGAGACCCACGAATGTTCCCATGCTGCAGGGCCGACGGAGAGACATCGAAGCTGTAGCTCAGCTCCGCCTCGAACGAACACTGGCTGGCTGGTTGGTGGAGGTGAGCGGATTCGAACCGCCGACCCCTTCGTTGCGAACGAAGTGCTCTGCCGACTGAGCTACACCCCCGGGCGGCTGACGATCGTACCCGAGGCCCCGCCGACCGGTGAGGGCGCCGGCGTCAGTTGGCGGAGCGGCGGAGCAGGGCGTTCGCCGGCGAGACGGCGTAGAACCGGTCGGGAACCGCCCTGGGCAGGTAGTGCACCTTCATCTCCCGCTCGGCGGCAATACCCCGCATGCGCACCAGCAGGGCGCAGTAGGCACCGAGGAGAGCCAGGTCGGCGGCACACACGGCCCACAACAGGCGCAGAGTGGGCACCAAGCCCCCGAGGAGGGTGAGCACAGCGGCGAGGATCAAGCCGAAGAAGATGTCGCGGCGCCGCTTCTGGGTCGCCTGACGACGGTACGCGGAGGGGGAGTGCGAACGTGCCGCGACCACGGGCCGGGCCGGCCCGGGCCGGTCGGCCACCACCTGGGGCCCGTTGTACCGAGGCCCCGGCGCCCGCATCCGATTGGCGGGAGCCACGAGGCTCGGGGCCCGGCGTTCCAGCGTCCCCAGCTGGCGCCGGAAGCTGCTGATGGAGTCGACGGGTCTGTCGCTCTGGCGCCCGGAGACCCACCAGGCGCCGACTCCGATCCACAGACCCGCCAAAACGAGCAGCAGCAGAATGGTCCCCAAACTCTCGACCTACCTTCGTTTCGGCGACGGTACTTGGACACCGCCCACATCTCGCGGATGCTGGGACGTTGCCACCCGTTGCGTCGTGCTGTAAGGCCCGCACCCTAACCGACCCGGCCCGTTCGGGCCAGTGCGACCATGGGCCGGGGTAGCCCGTTGGGGCTACTCGCCGGGGGGATCGACGAGGTCGACGAGCTCGGCGCCGCCGTCGAGGTCGGCGTCGGGCAACCCGCCGACGGGCGCAGCTGACCGCTCGACGCCGACCGGCGGCTCGGCCCGGCGGTAGGTGCCCCGCCGCCCCCCGCTCTTCTCCCACAACGCCAGCTCGCCGATGGACATGGCCCGGTCGGAAGACTTGCACATGTCGTAGATGGTGAGCGCGGCCACCGAGCAGGCCATCAGGGCCTCCATCTCGACTCCGGTGCGGTCAACGGTCTCCACCGTGGCCTCGACCTCGACATCGGCGTCGCCGATGACGAAGTTGACGTATACCGAGCCGATGGTGAGCTGATGGCACAACGGGATGAGGTCCGGCGTGCGCTTGGCCGCCTGGATGCCCGCCACCCGCGCCACCGCCAGCACGTCGCCTTTGGTGATGGCGTTGGTGGCCACCGCGCTGGTCGTCTCGGGCTGCATGAAGACCTTGCAGCGGGCGATGGCCCGGCGGTGGCTGGGTTCCTTGGGGGTGACGTCCACCATCCGGGCACGGCCGAGCGGGTCGAGGTGGGTGAAACCGCGGCCAGTCACGGGGCCGATGCTATCGCCGCCAGGGTTCGCCGGCGGAGCCGGCCGGACGGCTGCGATTCTCCCTAGCCGCCGATCTGGCTCATCGACCGGTTGGCCCGCAGGAAGGCCACCTGGCCGATCTGGTGGCCGGCCCATTTGCGTCCGACCTCGGCCTGGATGGCTCCGGCCAGCTCGTCATCGCTGCCCCCGCCCCGCAGGATGGGCCGCACGTCGGTCTCGCGGCGGGCGAACAGGCAGTTGCGGAACATGCCGTCAGCGGTAAGGCGCACCCGGTCGCAGGTGGAGCAGAACGACTGGGTGACGCTGGCGATGACGCCCACCTCGCCGGCGCCGTCCCGGTAGCGGTAGGTGGTGGCCGGCTGGCTCCCCCGCTGCACCGGCTCGAGGGGCCAACGGGCGTCGATGGCCGCCACCACCTCGGCCGCCGGAACCACCCGCTCGGGCCCCCAACCGAGTTGGGCGTCCAGAGGCATGAACTCGATGAACCGGACGATCACGCCCCGCTGGCGGCCGAAGGCGGCGAGGTCGAGGACCTCGTCGTCGTTGACACCGCGCATGAGCACGACGTTGACCTTGACCGTGTTGAACCCGACCCGAAGAGCGCTGTCGATGCCGTCGAGCACCTGGGCGAGCCGGTCTCGCCGCGTCAGCTCGATGAACCGGTCAGGGCGCAGCGTGTCGAGGCTGATGTTGACCCGTTGGAGACCGGCCGCCCGGAGGTCGTCGGCCAGCAGTCCCAGGGTGGCGCCGTTGGTGGTCATGGCCAGGTCGGTGCCCAGGGCGGCCAGCCGGGCCACCAGCACGGGGAGTTGGGCCCGCACCGTGGGCTCACCACCGGTGAGGCGGATCGAGTCCACGCCGAACCGGTCGACGCAGAGCCGGGCGATGCGCTCGATCTCCTCGAAGTCAAGTATCTCGTTGCGGGCCAACCAGGTCATGCCCTCTTCGGGCATGCAGTAGCCGCACCGGAAGTTGCAGCGGTCGGTCACCGAGATGCGCAGGTCCCGCACGGTCCGTCCGAACGGGTCCACCAACGCATCCGGCATGGGTCCCAGGCTACCGCCGTCGCCGTCGTACCCCCCAGCCGCGAGATTGGGTCGGGCGGTGGCCTTCAGCGGCCCGGATGGCCCGGGAAGGCCACGTGGCCACCCAATCTCGCGCCGGCCGCCGGGCGGCCGGCGCCCGAAGCGTCAGTCCAGCAACCAGGTCTCGACCGGGCCGCCGGGCTCGATGCCATCGCCGTCGGCCACGACGGCCAGGCCGTTGGCCAGCGCCGCCAGTCGCAGCAGGTTCGACGCCTGGCCGCCGGCGTCAATCACGTGGTAGGCGCCGCCGTGCCACTCGATCACCACCCGCAGGAGATGGACCTTACCGTCGGGCCGACGCCGCAGGCCATCGTCGGCCACGGCCTCGACCGTCGGGCGACCGAGCTGCTCCTGGGGGACCCCCATGCGCTGGCGGATGCCGGGGCGGGCAAAGCACTCGAAGCTGATCATCGAGCTGGCGGGATTGCCGGGGAGCCCGAACACCGGCACCTCACCGACGACGCCGAATGCGAGCGGCTTGGCCGGCTTGACGGCCACCTGCATCCACGAGAACGTGCCGCCGGACAGTTCGTCCAGCACCACCTTGACGTAGTCGAGCTCGCCCATTGACACCCCGCCGGAGGTGATTACGGCGTCGCACGACGACAGACCCCGTTCCAGGCCGGCGCGGACGTCGGCCTCGGTGTCACGGGCGATGCCCAGGTCGACCGGCGTGAAACCCGATTGCCGGCACAGGCCCAGCAGTAGCGGGCGGTTCGAGTCACGGATCTGCCCGGGCAGCAACGCCCCTGCACCCTCGACCAGCTCGTCGCCGGTGGAGAGCACGCCCACCCGGGCCCGGGGAAACACCGGCACCCGGGCCACGCCCAGGCTGGCCAGCACGCCGAGTACCGCCGGAGTCACCGGTGTGGATGCCGGGAACACCTGCTGGCCCACGTCGACGTCCTCCCCCGCGCCTCGGAGGTGATCGCCGGGGGCGGCGGCGTGGTCGATGCGGACCCGTTCCGGCGCCCCGTCCAGCTTCGTCGTTCTCTCCACCACCACGACGGCGTCCGCCCCGTCAGGGACGGCGGCGCCGGTCATGATGCGCACCGCCTGCCCGGGGCGCACGACCACGCCCTGCGCCGAGGAGCCGGCGGTCAGGGTGGCGACCACCTCGAGCTGGCCCGGGGTGTCAGCCGCCTTCACCGCGAACCCGTCCATGGCGGAGTTGGCGAACGGCGGCACCGCCTCCTCGGCCTCGATGGCCATGGAGGTCACACACCCGAGCGCCTCGGCCAAAGGGACGGCCCGCGGGTGCAGCGGGGCGCAACCGGCCAGCACCCGGCGGCGGGCGTCGGCCAGCGGGACGAGAGCCAACTACACGAATCCCTTGCGCTTGACCAGCGCGGTGAGGCCGTCGGCGAACCGATCACCGAGATCGGGATGCTCGAGGGCCAGCTCGACCGTGGCCAGCAGGAACTCGAGCTTGTCGCCGACATCGAACCGGCCGGTCGTGAACGGCAGTCCGTACACGGTCTCCTCGTGGCACAGCAGGCGGATGGCGTCGGTCAACTGCAGCTCACCCTGAGCCCCGGGACCGACGCGGTCCATGGCGTCGAAGATGGCGGGCGTGAAGACGTACCTACCCATCACGGCCAGATCGGAGGGCGCATCTCCGAACGCCGGCTTCTCGACCATGTCGACCAGCCGGGGGCAATCCGAGTCGCTCTGCGGGTCGACCGAGGCCACACCGTAGGCCGAGATGGCCGGCCCTGGGATGATCTTCAGGGCGACGATGCTGGAACCCGTTCGCGCCGTGACGGCGAGCATGTCGGACAGCAGCGAGGAGGTGGGATGCATGATGTCGTCGGGGAGGAGCACGCAGAACGTCTCGTCCGCCGACAAGGCGGCGCGGGCGCAGGCCACTGCGTGCCCCAGGCCCATGGGGCGGCCCTGGCGCACCGACACCACCTCGGCCAGGGAGGCGATGGCCCGCACCTGGTCCAGCTGCGCCCATTTGCCCGATGCCTCCAGGGAGGCCTCGAGCTCGGGGCTGCGGTCGAAGTGGTCTTCGATCGAACCCTTGCCCCGACCTGTGACCAGCACCACCCGCTCGATCCCGGCGGCCACCGCCTCCTCCACCACCCACTGGATTGCCGGCTTGTCGACCAGGGGGATCAGCTCTTTGGGGGTGGCCTTGGTGGCGGGCAGGAAACGCGTGCCCAGACCCGCCGCCGGGATCACCGCGGTCCGCACCATGGCATGATCCTTGCACCTGGACGCCACCTGGACCGAACCTCGATGGGACCTGGACGGCCCGGGTACGGTGGCGGCCTTCGGTGTCGCTGGGCGTTGGCGGCCGCTACCATTGGCACTCGCAACGTCGGAGTGCCAACCGGAGCGTAGATGCCCACCTATGAGTACGCGTGCAAGAGCTGTGGCCAGCACCTCGAGGTCGTCCAGAGCTTCAAGGACGACTCCCTGAAGGAATGCCCGGCCTGCGGCGGTGCACTGCGCAAGGTGTTCGGGAACATCGCCATTGCCTTCAAGGGCAGTGGTTTCTACAAGACCGACTCCCGCGCCTCGGCCTCCGGATCGTCGCAGTCGTCCAAGACCGACACGTCCGACGCCGGCTCCGGCAGCGACTCCGGGCCAGGCAAGGCCAAGGAGCCCGATTCCTCGAAGGGCCCGGGGTCGTCCAAGGAAGCTGCACAGTCCAAAGATCCGGCGTCGTCCAGAGATCTCAGGTCGTCCAAGGGACGGGAGTCGTCGCCCAAGGATTCTCCCGGCCCAACGCCGTCATCCAGGTCGTCGAAGGGGCCGCGTCCGCCGTCCGGGCCCGGGTCGGCGGCGGCAGCCTCCTGAGCCCGAGGTGAGCCTCCCGACCTCGGAGCCGGTGACCGACCCTCCCGTCGCCGGCATAGGCGTGTTCGGTGGCTCGGGCTTCTACGCCTTCTTGGACGACGTCACCCATGTCCCGGTCCACACCCCGTACGGGGAGCCGTCTGCTCCGGTGGCCGTAGGCACCGTGGGCGGCCGCCGGGTTGCCTTCCTTCCCCGCCATGGCGCCCACCACGAGCACCCGCCTCACAAGGTCAACTACCGGGCCAACCTGTGGGCCATGCGGGAGCTGGGCGTCCAGCGCATCCTGGCACCGTGCGCCGTGGGCTCGCTGCGGCCGGACGTGCACCCAGGCGACGTGGTCGTCTGCGATCAGCTGGTCGACCGCACCCGCAGCCGGCGTGACACGTTCTTCGACGGCGGGGTGGTCGGCCACATCGGCTTCGCCGATCCGTACTGCCCCGAGCTGCGGGCCGTGGCCGTGGACGTCGCCCGGTCCGAGGGCGTGGCCGTGCGCGACGGCGGGACCGTGGTCGTCATCCAGGGGCCTCGGTTCTCCACCCGGGCCGAGAGCCGCTGGTTCGCCCAGATGGGCTGGGACGTCGTCAACATGACCCAGTACCCCGAAGCCGCCCTCGCCCGCGAGCTCGGCATCTGCTACGCGGCGATGGCACTGGTGACCGACTACGACACCGGGTTGGAGGGGGTCGAAGGGATCCGCCCGGTGACGATGGACGAGGTCTTCGGTGTCCTGGCCGACAACGTCGACAAGACCAGGCGGATGCTGTTCTCCGCCATCCCGGCCATCCCCGCCACACCGGGTTGCTCGTGTGCCTCCGCGCTGGCCAGCGGACCGCTGTAGCGCACGGAGCGCCAAGAGCCACGACGGGCCGAACGCTCGGATATCCTGAGCCGCAGTAGTCTGAGCTCGCGCCTCGTGTCCGCGCCTCCCGTCGATCTTCCGGAGGCCCCTGTGCCCGCTCGCCGCCCCCTTCCCCGCCTGCTCCTGGCTGCTGCGCTCGGGCTGGTCACGGCCGTCGTGGTGCACGGGCGGGTGGTCGAAGCCGACCGGTGGGGGCCCACCCGCCGCGTGCCGGTCGTCGCCCGGGCCGTGGCCGCGGGCACGGTGCTCGGCGCCGATGACGTGCGCACGGCCGTGGTCCCTGTAGCCGCCCTCCCTGACGCCGACGTGGCCTCCGCCCCGGTGGGCCACACCGCTCTGGTGGCCCTCGTCGCCGGCGAGGTGGTCCTGGCCGGCCGGGTGGCCCCGGGTGCCGGCCTGGCCGGCCTGGTCGCCCCTGGCCAACGGGCGGTGGCCGTCCCCCGTTCGTCGGCCACACCGGCGGTATCGGTCGGCGACCGGGTCGACGTCGTCGGTGGCGAGGTCGTCGGGATCGTGGCCCCCGAGGCCTCGGTGGTGGCCGTCGACGACCGGTCCGTCACCGTGGCCGTGCCCTCAGCCACGGCCCCGCGCCTGGCCGTAGCCGTCCTGGGCGGCCAGGTGAGCCTGGCCCTGGTCGGGCCGAAGTCCTAGGGCGTAGGGGCATCGACGCCCCGCCCGCGGGCCGGGGCCAGGGCCGCTCAGGCCACCGGATCGCACCATCCACAACCATGGGTGAGAGCCGGCTGCGTCGTGGGGTGGACGGGTCGGCTGCGGCGCACGGTCAGGAAGGCCACAACCCCGCCGGCACAGCACAGAGCGGCGGCACTGGCCATGGCCCGGTTGTAGCCGCCATCGAACGACGCGGCGCCGGCGGGGCCGGTGGCCCTGGTGTCGATGCCGGCCAAGGCGGGAAGCACGGCCACGGCCAGCAGGCCGGCGACCCGGGCCACCGCGTTGTTGATGCCGGAGCCCACGCCGATGCGGTGGTCATCCACTGCGGCCAGGACCGCCCCGGTGAGGGGAGCCACGACGCCGGCCAGGCCGAGGCCGAACACCACGACGCCGGGCAGCACGCCGGTGAGGTAGCTGCTGGAGGGGCCGACGCGCGACAGCAGGGCCAGACCGGCGCCGGCCACGATCGGGCCCACGCTCATCGGCGCCCGCGGACCGATGCGCTGGGCCAGCGCCCCCGTACGGCCGGACAGGGCGAGCATGAGCAGTGTCACCGGGAGCAGTGAGGAGCCGGCTTGGAGGGCGGAGTAGCCGAGGACCTCCTGCAGCTCGATGCCCAGCAGGAAAAGGGCGGCGCCCAGACCGGCGTAGACCGTGAAGGTCGTGAGGTTGGCCCCGGTGAACTGGCGGTTGGAGAAGATGCCGAGGGGCACGAGCGGCTCGTCGGCGCGCTGCTCGATGAACGGGAACGAAACCAGACCGACAAACCCCACCACGGCCGCGGCGGCGAGTGCACCGGCGGGCAGGAGCGCCCGCGGCCCCTCGATGAGGGCGAGCACCACACCGGCCAGGCCCACGGTCACGGCGACGGCGCCGAGCACGTCGAGGCCACCGACCTCGTCGTCGTTGCGGCTCTCGGGGACGTGGCGAACCGTCACCCAGAAAGCCACGGACGCCAGCGGCACGTTGACGAGGAATACCCAGCGCCAGCTGGCGGCGTCGACGAGCCAACCGCCGGCGAACGGCCCGACGGCCGTGGCCACGCTGGCCAGGCCGGACCAGGCGCCGACCGCCCGGCCCCGGTCGTCCGGGTGGAAGCCGGCCGAGAGCAGGGCCAGGCTGCCCGGCACCAGCAGGGCCCCGGCCACGCCCTGCACGGTTCGGGCGGCGATGAGCAACGGCACCGTCGGGGCCAGACCGCACGAGGCGGAGGCCAGGGTGAAACCGACGAGTCCCACGAGGAAGACGCGCCTGCGGCCGTAGCGGTCGCCGAGTGAGCCGCCCAACAGCAGAAGCGACCCGAGCGTCAACAGGTAGGCGTCGAGCACCCACTGCAGACCCGAAAGGCCTCCGCCCAGTCCCCGTTCGATGGCCGGTAACGCCACGTTGACCACCGTGCCGTCGAGCAGGGCGACACCCGACCCGAGGACGCAGGCCGACACCAGCCAGCGGCCGGACGACGTGGCCAAGCGGATGTCCCCGGCACGGTCCACAGGCACCACTACACCACCTCGTCCTCGTCGGGGGAGGGCCAAAGTCCCTCTCACCCGGGAGAGAGCTCGTTCTTACCTTGACCGTTCCGAATCGCTCAGCTCGGGGGTGGCGGGACGATGTCGTCGGCCAGACCGAAGCGGATAAAGTCCACGGTGGCCACCACCGCCGATGCATCCGACCGCGTGGCCACGGTTGTGGTCGTGAAGTCCTCGGGCGCCTCGATGCGACGGATCCGGCTGTCGTGGTCGACATAGAGGGCCAGCCGCACCGTGTGGTCGACGGCTCCGGCCAGTGCCAGCAGCTGCGGGGCGTTGGCCGGGCTCTGGGCTGCGGCCTTCTGCGGATCGGTCTTGAGGTCGTAGCGCAGGGTCGAGAAGTTGCGCACCTGCACCCCGCCGTACGGGTCGACGCTGCTGGCGCCCCTGACGAGCGCGACGAGGGCTCTGACGTCTCCCGAGACCAGGCCGGGCAGCGACAACAGGCCGCCGGTCGGGCCTGAGGAGTGGGACCACTGGGCCTGCCCTGCCACCCTGGACCACACGTCGGGGCCGATGGCGACCACCTCGGTGGCCGGTCCGGCCGTGCCTTGTTGAGTGGTCGTGACACTGAGCCGCAGCTTGTCGGTGGCCAGGTCCACCTCGCCGTGGGCATGGGTGCTGCCCTCGTCCACGTTGACCTCGGCCGGACCGGCCGCGGTCGTGGCGTCAGGGGCCCGCGCCACCACCTGGGAGCTCGTGCCTGAGGCGGAGCTCGAACCACACGCCGCCGTCAGGGCGAGGACGGCAACGGCAACAGTCGGTCGAAAGTCGTGCACGGCGCGGCCTAACCTACCGGCCACGACGCGACGCTCCCCGGCTAGGCGGCGCGTCCAGAGGACGGAGAGGCGTTGGCCCTGCGGTCAGCCGAGCGAAACGCACCGGAGGTCGGGACCCCAGGCCATGCCCCGATCCGCCTGCCGCCGCTGCGGTGGTGGAAGGAGTTGTTGGCCCTCGCCGGGTTCTACGCCGTCTACTCCTTCACCCGGAGCATCCAGGGACGGGACAGCACGGTCAAGAACGTCCACGAGCTGGCCGAGGCCCGGCGCCACGCCGGCAGCCTCATCAAGCTGGAGCGTGCGCTCCACATCTTCCACGAACGGACCATTCAGTCGTGGTTCCTGGGCTGGCATGTCTTCCTGAAGTTCTGGAACCTGTACTACGGCCTCGTCCATTTCGTCGCCACCCTCCTCGTGCTGTTGTGGCTGTTCCTGCGCCACCCCGAGCAGTACCGCCGATGGCGTTGGGTCTTGGCCTTCTCCACTGCCCTGGCCCTCGTCGGCTTCTTCACGTACCCGCTGGCCCCGCCCCGCCTCCTCCCCGACGCCGTCAACCAGTGCCGCCGGGCCTTCGTCGACACCATCGACTGCTTCGGCAGCCTGTGGACCTTCGAATCGGGACCGGTGGCGAGGGTATCCAACCAGTTCGCGGCCATGCCGAGCCTGCACTTCGCCTGGTCCTCGTGGTGCGCCTGCGCCGCCTCAGGGGCCGTGCGCCGGCGATGGGCCAAGATGGCGTGGGCCCTGTACCCGTTGCTCACGCTCTTCGCCATCGTCGTGACGGCCAACCACTACTTCCTCGACGCGGTCGCAGGAGCGCTGGTGTTCGCACTGGGGTACCTGCTGGGTGTGGCCGTCAGCCGGCAGCTCAATGGGTTCTACCGCCGTCGCCACGTCGTCGTCGACACGACCAACACCCAGGTCACCGCCTGACCGACGGCCGACGCTCAGAACAGGCCCCGCCCTAGCCTCGGTCCCCATGAGCGCGCCTCGACGGGTGCAGCCACCCCCGTGGCTGGGCGATGTGGCCAAGGCTGTCGAGGCCCGCATCGCCGCCCTGCTCGACGACGAGATCGCCCGCTGGTCCACCTTGGACCCCGAACTGGGCCTGCCTCTGGAGTCGCTGCGCGGCATCATCCTCGCCGGCGGCAAGCGCCTGCGGCCGGCGTTCAGTCACTGGGCGTTCGTCGGAACAGGAGGTGACCCGGCCGACCCGGCCATCGTCGACGCCGGAGCCGCCCTCGAGCTGCTCCACACTTTCGCACTCGTACACGACGACGTCATGGACGGCTCCCTGCGCCGCCATGGGCTCGACGCCGTCCACGTGCAGTTCGAGCGGGCCCACAGTGCGGCGGCGAGGCGGGGCGAGGGCCGCCGCTTCGGCGAGGGAGTCGCCATCCTGGTCGGCGATCTCGCCTTTGTGTACGCCGACCGGCTCCTGGCCGGTGCCGACCGCCAAGTGCTCGACGTGTGGACCGAGCTGCGGATCGAGGTGAACGTCGGCCAGTACCTGGACCTGCTGGGCACGGCCCGGGGCACGCCGACGGTCGGCGCCGCCAGCCGCATCTGCCAGTACAAGAGCGGCAAGTACACGATCGAACGGCCCCTGCACCTCGGCTCGGCCCTCGCCGGAGGGCTGACGCCGACGAGGGCTGCCGCCCTCACGGCTTACGGGATGCCGCTGGGGGAGGCCTTTCAGCTGGTGGACGATCTCCTCGGGGCGTTCGGTGACGCCGGCGTCCTGGGCAAGCCGGTGGGCGACGATCTCAGGGAGGGCAAACCCACCCGACTGGTGGCCATCGCCCTGGAACGGGCCACGGGGGCCGACCGGGTGCTGCTGGCTGAGCGGGTGGGCGCCCGGGACCTCGCCGTCGACGAGGTGGCCGCCATCCAGTCGGTGTTGGAGTCGACGGGGGCCAGGAGCGAGGTGGAGGCGACCGTCGAGCGCATGACCGACGTCGCCCTGGCCGCGGCCGAGGCCGCTCCGCTCACGGCTGATGCCCGGGCCGGGCTGGCAGATCTGGCCCGCTACGTGGCTGACCGGGACCGCTGAGCGGCCGCCTTCGCCCGTCAAGGCGACCTCGTGGGACAACCGGCGCCGCCGCCGCCGCAGACGCCGAAGGCCGTGAGCGTTGCGCACACAGCCAAGGTCGTAGACGATGGACCGGTGCGGGTCATCGTCGTGGGAGCCGGGCTCGGTGGTCTGTCTGCCGCCTGCCACCTGGTGGGCGCCGGCCACGAGGTGGTCGTGTTGGAAAGGGAGGCGGGGCCCGGCGGCCGGGCCGGCGTGTGGGAGCCGGACACGCCCGCTGGGCGCTTCCATCTCGACACCGGCCCTTCGGTGCTGACCATGACCGGCATCCTCAGCCAGGTTTTCGCGGCCGCCGGGGCGGACATGGGCGACCACGTCACCCTGCGCCCGGTCGACCCAATGTACCGGGCCACGTGGCCGGACCGCGAAGCGGTCCACGTGCGCCATGGCCGTGAGGCCATGACCGAGGAGGTCCGGGCCACCTGCGGCCCCAAGGAGGCCGACGCCTTCGTCCGGTTCTGCGACTGGCTGACCCGTCTGTACCGCAACGAGGTACCCAACTTCATCGACCGGAACTTCGACTCGCCGCTCGACCTGGCCTGGCCCCTCAAGCCGGCCATCGAGCTGCTGCGGCTGGGTGGCTTCCGCCGGTTGGCCACGGCCGTGAACGGCTACTTCGACGACCCCCGGCTCCGCCAGCTGTTCAGCTTCCAGGCCATGTACGCCGGCGTCTCTCCCTTCGAAGCCCTGGCCCTCTACTGCGTCATCACCTACATGGACACCGTCGAAGGCGTCTACTTTCCCGAGGGCGGCATCCACGCTGTGGCGGCCGGGCTGGCCGCCGCCGCCGGGAAGGCAGGGGCCACGTTCACCTTCGGCGCCACGGTGGAACGGGTGCAGCGCCGTCACGGCACGAGCGGTCCGGTGACCGGTGTGCGGCTGGCCACGGGTGAACGCATCCAGGCCGACGCCGTGGTGCTCAACCCCGACCTGCCGGTCGCCTACCGCAGCCTGGTCCCGGAGGTGCCCATGCCCCGCGCTGCTCGGCGGGGCCGCTACTCCCCCAGCTGCGCCCTGTGGTTGGCCGCCGTGCGGGGCCGGGCACCGGAGCACGCGGCCCACCACAACATCCATTTCGGGGGGGATTACGAAGAGAGCTTCGAGGCCCTCATCCAACGTGGGGCCCTTCAGCCGGACCCTTCCATCCTCGTGACCATCCAGAACCACACCGACGCGGCGTTGGCCCCACCCGGCTGCACCGCGCTGTACGTGCTGGAGCCGACACCCAACCTCGACGGCCAGGTCGACTGGTCGCACGAGCGGGACCGACTCCGGGCCGCCCTGCGCCAACGGGTCGAGGCCTTCGGCTACCCGGTGGAGGTGCTGGAGGAGCGGTTCGTTGACCCGACCGACTGGGAGGCCCAGGGCATGGAGCGGGGCGCACCCTTCGCCCTTTCCCACACCTTCTTCCAGACCGGTCCGTTCCGGCCCGGCAACGTCGACCGGCGGGTTCCGGGCCTGGTGTTCGTGGGCTCGGGCACGGTGCCCGGTGTGGGGGTGCCCATCGTCCTGCTCTCCGGCCGGCTGGCGGCCGAGCGGGTGGAGCGCGGGTGGAGGTGAAGCGCCGGGGCTCCGCTGGCGGCACCCCGGCCGAGCCTTCCCCGGCCGAAGCGGTGACGCTGCAGCAGAGCTTCGAGCACTGCCGGCAACTACACCGGGCCTACGGCACGAGCTACTACTGGGCGACGGCGCTGCTGCCCAAGCCCAAACGGCCCTATGTCCACGCCCTGTACGGCTTCTGCCGGCACGCCGACGACATCGTCGACGACCTCGGCCCGGCACCGGTCGAGGCCCGGGCCCGTGGGCTGGCGGCTCTGTCTCAACGCCTCTTCGAAGACCTGGAGCGGGGAGACTCCGACCACCCGGTGCTCAAAGCGGTCGTCCACACCATCGGCGTCTTCGAGCTCGAGCCGGAGTGCTTCCGGCGCTTCCTGGGCTCCATGGCCATGGATCTGTCCGTGTGCCGGTACGAGACGTTCGCCGACCTGCTCGACTACATGGACGGGTCGGCTGCCGTCATCGGCGAGATGATGCTGCCTGTACTGGCACCCTCCTCGCCGGCCGCCTTCGACCACGCCCGCGACCTCGGCATCGGCTTCCAGCTCACCAACTTCATCCGGGACATCGACGAGGACCTGGACCGGGGCCGCGTCTACCTGCCCGAGGAGGACGTCCGCCGCTTCGGGGCCGAAGAAGCGCTGAGCCAGCGCCGGGTGACGCCCGGTTTCGCCGATCTGCTCCGCTTCGAGATCGGGCGCACCCGCACCTACTACCGGTCCGGCGATCAGGGCATCGCCCTGCTGACCGGCCGCTCGGCCCGCTGCGTCCAAGCCGCCCGCACCCTCTACGGCGGCATACTCGACCGGGTGGAGGACGAAGACTACGACGTCTTCTCCACCCGCCTCCGGGTGCCGACCTGGAAAAAGGTGGCCATAGGCGCAGGAGCCCTCCGCCCATAGAGGCCAAGTCCCGAAGGGGGCGTGGGGGCCCTTGCCTTGGCCTTGCCGGTTCTGGGTGTTTCGGGGGCGCAGCCCCCGATGGGGGCGTGGGGGCCTTGCCCCCACAGGTTCGCCGCCGGCTCCGCCGAAGGCGAACGGAGATGAGGGCGAGCGCAGCGAGCTCCAAAATGCCTTTAGGCTCGGGCCTTCCCCGCCGCAGGCGGCCGAGCGGAGCGATGGCCGCCGAGGACGGCGCCAGCGGCGCGGGAGCGGAGCGCCCGCGGCACGATCGGCACGAGCATGCCGTACGGCTCGCCGCCGTAGCGGTGGTGCAGGCCGTGGGCCCAGCGCAGGCGCTCGAGCACCGGACTGCCGGGCAGGCGGGGCCACAGGCCGAGACGGCCGTGGATGTAGACGTCGTGCACGAAGCCGTAGGCAGCGCCGTACAGCGTGATGCCGGCCGTCAGGGCCACGAGGAACCGCAACGACGACACATTGAACCCGACGGCCATGGCCAGCACGGTCAACGAGCCGAAGACGAGGGGGAAGGCGTCGTTGGCCTCGAAGCGGCCGGCGGCGGCGGCGTGGTGGGAGCGGTGCAGCGCCCAGCCGATGCCGTGCATGACGAAGCGGTGGGCCAGGTAGGTGACCGGCTCCATCACGCAGAACGCACCGACGAAAATCAGCGCCACGTTCAGCGTCGACATGCCTCAGAGCCTACGCACCAACGGGTCGGGTGCCGGGGTCGCGTCGGCCGGGGTCGACTGGCGCTCCCACAGCACCAGGCTCAGCGTGACGAGGGCCCAACCGAAGGCGAAGTCCTCCACCGGGATGTCCCACGGTAGCCGCAGGCCCGAGAAATGGCCTCCGGCATAGATGACGATGGGCGCTGACAGCTTGGTCAGCCACCCGTCGGCCAGGCACTGGAAGAACACGACGATGGCCATGGCGATCCAGTACGTGCGCCGGCCCAGAAGCCCGGTGCGCAGCCAGGCCAGCTCGAGCGCCACCACCGCCATCACCGATCCCACCGCCCCGAGGGTGTAGGCGTGCACAGGCGCCGTCCTACCGCCGCCGTAGGCGGACGCGGACCGCTTCGAGGGTCAGCACCCCGCACACCGGGATCACGACGAAGAAGGCGAGCTCCTCGACGGGTAGCCCGAACCCCACGGTCCACCCGGTGGTGTACCGGGGCGAATACGACCACAAGCGGCCCCTGATGGCCACGACGTCCCAGATCGAGAAGGCGACCGTGGCCGGCGCCACCGCCGCCAGCAGCCGGCGGGGCTCTCGCCACACCCGCACTCCCAGCAGCACCTCGAGGGGCAGGGTCACCACCAGGCACAGGGCCAGGAGCAGGAGATACTGGTAGCGGTCGACGGCCACGCCGGATCAGTACACCGGACGGGGCGCCATCTCCGCCGAACCTACCGGGCCGCCGGCCTATAGGGTGGCCGGTGCATGCTCTTGGAGACGGTCTCGAGCCCAGCAGACCTCCGCTGCCTCAGCATCCGGCAGCTCGACCAGCTGGCCAAGGAGATGCGTACGTTCATCGTCCGGGCCGTCAGCCTCACCGGCGGGCACCTGGGGTCCAACCTCGGTGCCGTGGAGCTGACCCTGGCCGCCCACCGGGTGTTCGACTCCCCGCACGACATCCTGCTGTGGGACACCGGCCATCAGGCCTATCCCCACAAGATCGTCACCGGGCGAAGGGACCTGTTCGACACTCTGCGCCAAGAGGGCGGTCTGTCCGGCTATCCCAACCGGGCCGAGAGCGAGCACGACTGGGTCGAGAACTCCCACGCCTCCACCATCCTGAGCTACGCCCACGGACTGGCGGTGGCCACCAGGGCCACCGACCGTCGCGTGGTGGCGGTCATCGGCGACGGCTCCATGACCGGTGGCATGGCCTACGAGGCCCTCAACAACATCGGCCACTCCGGCACCCGGGTGGTGATCCTGCTCAACGACAACGGCCGTTCCTATGCCCCCACGGTGAGCCGCCTGACGACGCCGCTGATCAAGTTGCGCATGCGCCCCTCCTATGTGCGCCACCGGGACCGGGCCCACCGGATGCTCAAGTCCTTCCCGGCCGTGGGCCGCTACGCCTCGGCCGGCCTGGAGGCCGTCCGGGCCGCCCTGCGCGAGGTCATCGAGCCCGACGACTTCTTCGAGGCTCTGGGGGTCCGCTACCTCGGGCCCGTCGACGGCCATGACGTCGAGGCTCTCGAGCTGGCCCTGCGCTCGGCCGCCGCCCACGACGGCCCCGTCGTCGTCCACGCCGTCACCCAGAAGGGCCGTGGCTACGCACCGGCCGAGGACGACGACGAGAAATGCCTGCACGACGCTCCCGTCTTCGATCCCGAGCTCGGCCCACCCGTGGGGTGGGCGTCGCCCAAGGGGTACACCCAGGCCTTCAGCGACGCACTCCTGGCCGCGGCGACGGCCGACCACACCATCCACGCCATCACCGCAGCCATGCCCGGTCCCACCGGGCTACTGCCCTTCCAGGCCCACTTTGCCGACCGCTTCCATGATGTGGGCATCGCCGAGCAGCACGCCGCCACCCTGGCCGCAGGCATGGCCATGGGTGGCCTGAAACCCGTGGTGGCGGTCTACTCGACCTTCTTCAGCCGGTGCTTCGACCAGGCCAATCTCGACGTCGGCATGCACCGCCTGCCGGTCGTGTTCGCCTTGGACAGAGCCGGCATCACGGGCGACAACGGTGCCAGTCACCATGGTGTGCTCGACCTGGGCCTGTGCCTCAAGATCCCCACCATGGCCGTCTTCGCCCCATCATCGGCCCAAGAAGTACCGACCATGCTCACCGAGGCCCTGAGCATGGACGGTCCGGCGGTGCTGCGCTTCCCCAATGGCGCCGCTCGTCAGGTCCCGCCGGATCGGGTGGGCCACGGCCTGTCGGCCCAACAGTTGCGGGGTGCCGACAGCGATGAGCCGGCCGATGTCTGCATCCTGGCTGTGGGCAAGATGGTCGAGGCCGCCGAAGACGCAGCCGACAAGCTGGCTGCCGATGGCGTGTCGGCCACCGTATGGGACGTACGGGTGGTGCGGCCCCTCGACCCACGCATGATCGCCGACGCCGGCCGCCATCGTCTCGTCGTAACCGTCGAGGACGGGATGCGCGTGGGTGGTGCCGGCGCCTTCATCCAACAGGCCATCGCCGACCACGTCGCCTCACTGGCCCAGGAGCCCTCCGTCCTCGTGCTCGGTACGCCGTCGGAGTACATCCCCCACGCCAAGGTGGCGGCCATCCTCGCCCGCCTGGGTCTCGACGGCGAAGGCGTGGCCGCCACCATCCTCGCCGCCCTGCGCGATCCCCTGACCTGAGGGCCCGGCCCCCCTCGGGCTCGTCGGCCAACCACGGTCCGCATTGGCGCCGGCTGATTGGATCTCCATTCTCTGCTGCGAAGGACAGCCGGTGACGGCTCGTGCAGAGCACAGGCTCTGATGCCCCCACTGTCAGAGCGACTGCTGTTGCTCCTGCTCCTCAGGGGCGTCGAGCAGGTCGGCACCCTCGTGACGCACGTCGTTCACGGTGTTGGACACCGGCTGCACTGCCAGGGCACCGTCAGGAGCCGGGACCAGCAGGCCGTGGAGGGAGGCCACGTCGTGGTTGTCCCGGTCGAGCCACGCGTCCCACGTCGGCGGGGGCAGCAGCACCGGCATACGGTCGTGGACCCGACCGGCCTCGGCGTTGGCGCCAGTGGTGATGATCGTGCACGTCCGCAAAGGATCGGCGTCGGGGCCCTGCGGGTCACGCCACACCTCCCACAGTCCGGCGAACACGAGTGGCTTCCCGTCTGCCGCCCGCAGATAGAAAGGCTGTTTCGGTTTGGACCCTAAGCGTTGCCATTCGTAGAAACCGTCGGCCGGTATGAGGCAACGACGCCGGCCCAGGGCGTTGCGGAAGGCAGGTTTGTCGGCCACCGATTCGGCTCGCGCGTTGATGAGCTTGCTGCCGATGGATGCGTCTTTGGCCCAGCTGGGAACCAAGCCCCACCGGAAGGTCCCCAGCGCCCGGATGCCGTGTGATTCGGCAACCGCATACACCGGCAGCGTGGGCGCGACGTTGTAGCGGGGCCCGAGATCGTCAGCCCTGACTTCGGTGACTCCCAGCTGGGCAGCCAGCTCGGCCGGCGGGGTGGCGGCAACGTAGCGCCCACACATGGGGACGACGTTACCGATCCACCTCGGCTTGCGGGCCGGGCCTCTCCTGCGGCGACCTCCGAGACGAGGCGCTAACGGAAGACGCCGGTGTGGCCGATGGAGTAGCGCCCGGGCTGGGGGAAGACACAGAGGCCGTGCGGGCCCTTGCCCACCTTGATGGTGTGGAGTAGGGCCCCGCTGCTCGTGTCGATGACGTAGACCGCCTCGTCGTAGCGGCCGCTCAGCCAAAGCTGGGTGCCGTCGGCAGAGACTCCACCCATGTCGGGACTTCCTCCGATCGGCCACGTGGCCGACACCGTCCGGCTGGGCAGGTCGACCACCGACACGGTGCCCTCACGAGCGCCCTTGGCCCCCCGGTTGGAGACGTACATGACCTTGGAGTCGCGGCTGATGTACAACCCGTGGGCATTCTTCCCCGTGGGGATGAAGCCGATCTGGCGCAGTTGCACCGGGTCGATCACATCCACCCCGTTCCTGCCGTCGGCCACGTACACGACCCGGCCGTCCGGGCTCAGCTTGACGTCCTGGGGCATGGCACCGACGTGGAGCACGCCCCGCAACGCCATGGCGTCGAGGTCGATCTCGAGCAGCTCGCCGGAGAACTCGCAGCTGACGATCATGATGGACCCGTCAGCGGTGAAGTCGGCGTGGTCGACCCCCTGGCACGGCACCTGCAGGCTCTTGACCACCTGGAACGTATGGGGGTCGCGGAAGTCCAGGCGACGCAGTTTCTCGGCCACGACGACGGCTCTTTTCCCGTCGGGCGTGAAGTAGAGGTTGTAAGGGTCCTCGACCGGTATGGGCGATCCGGGACGTCCCGTCGCCGGGTCGATGGGCGTCAAGCTGTTGCCGGAGTCGTTGTCGACGTAGAGCGTCTTGAGGTCCCACGACGGGGTCACGTGCTGGGGCAGCACCCCCACCGGGAAGTGGTCGACGACGGAAAAGGTGGCTGGGTCTATGACGTCCACAGTGTTCGACTCGCTGTTGGGCACGTAGACACGACTGGGGACGCCGTCCACAGCCGGGCTCAGCTGGCCTGGCCGGGTGTGGTCGTACACGTCGGTCGGGCCTTTGGGCGCGGTGATCAGGGGCATCCCGCTCTCGATCCGACCCGGAGGGCCGACCGCCGAGCCGCCGTTCCCGGCCCGATCCCGGCCCCCACCGTTCGACTGCGCGCTGGTGGCCCTGCCGGACGAGCAGGCGGCACCCACCAGCAGAGCGGCGGCGACCACGACCAGGCTGCGTCTGTTGTTCACGGGTGGGGAGGACCGAGCAGGTCACTCACCGTGACCGGTTCGAGGCCCCGGCTGCGCACGGCGGCGACGATGCGGGGCAACGCGGCCACGGTGCCGGCGTGGCCGGTGTGGAGGCTGACGATGGCGCCGCCGTGTAGCCCGGCGATGGTCCGACTGGCCACGGCGTCGGCCCCCGGGTCCTTGTAGTCCATGGGATCGACATCGAACCCGATGACCGTGGGGTAGCCCGCCGCCACCGACTGGCTCAAGATGAGATCGCTGGGCCGGGTCTCGACGCCCGATGGACGGAACCAGCGGCCCGGCGATCCGAGGACGTGGCCCAGGGCGTCGCGGCAGCCGGTGATCTCCGTGGCGACGGCGGCCGCACCCAGCCTGGACAGACTGGGGTGGGTGAAGGTGTGGTTGGCCAGTTCATGACCGTCGGCCACCATGCGTCGTCCGGCCGCCGGGTTGGCCATCAACCACTGGCCGACGACGAACACTGTGATCGGGCATTGCTCCTGCTTGGCCTCGTCGAGAAGCCTCTCGACGAGGGCCACCTCCCCCGAACCGTGGAATGTCAGAGCCACCGACCGACCGGTCGCCGGGCCGTTGGAGACGTAGGCGGCCACCCCGTCGACCGCGCCGGCGCCGGCGGCGCTGGCCATGGTGGTGACCGTGGGCAACGCCCCACCACCCGGAGCGCCCGGGGCTGTGGTCGTGGGCGCCGAAGCGTGGCCTCCGCCCCCCGAGCAGCCGGCCGCCAGGGCACCCGCACCGGCCACGCCCAGCAGCAGTTGGCGACGGGTGAGTACCTCCTGATCACGCTCCACGATGGTCCAACCCTACGGAGTCAAGGTTTGCGCCAGGTTCGAGGAGAGTCACAGCCGGGATTGTTGCATGCTGGCGGGGCCACTCAGCGATCACTCAACAGGCAGCGCCGAGCCATATGGCTTAGCGATCTGATCTGACGGTATGGGCCGTGGTTACCACGAAGTCACCCTCACCTGGCCGCCCACCTCATATGCCCTTCCGCCAGACAGAGTTGACATCGCGGCGGACAACGGCGGGCCGTTCACTCCCCGCCGCACCTCCCTGTTGCCTCACGTCAAATCCTCCGGGAAGGCTGAGTCGTTGCCTCAGGTAGAACCTCCGGCTGGGAGCGGTGGTTGAAGGCGATGTTGACACGGGGCTTGGCAGGTGCGGGGATCTTGGTCAGCGCCAGGCGTTCGAGCTGGCTGGTGAGCGCCTGGACCTGGCGGCAGAGGTTCCCGGGATGGACGCCGACCATGGCCGTTCGCAGCTGAGATCGACAGGGCTCCGTGCTGGCCTGGTGGTCGAGGATTCGCTGACAGGGGGTGGCTGCTCGGTCGTACCGTTGGTGACCTTGGCGCCGTTGTTGCTTGGAGACCAGCTTCTGCTGGGCCAAGAGCAGGTTGGTGGAGCCCATGTCGAGCTCCCAGATCCCGTTGAGAACGGCGAGTTCGTCGGGAGTGTCGAAGCGGAGGTAGCCGACCAGCTGTCGGACATGGGTCCAGTTCTTCTGCTCGACGGGTGCGCGACGTGATCGACGTGCCCTTCAGGTGCAGGCCGACCAGTTGGTTGGTGGGGGTCAGCGTGATCCACAGCGTCGAGCGGCTGTCGTCATGGGCGATGCCATAGGGCTTGGCCCCGACCGGGATACGGGCCACCTGGCGGGGCCCTTGCCCGTCGACCTTGAAGCCGAGGATCGCCCCTCCGTTGGTGTCGACCACCCAGTACAGGCCGCCGGCACCGGTGACGGCATGGGTCGGGCCGGCCCCGCAGTTGGCGCTGCCGATGATCGACCCGTCGTTGCGGTAGGCGGTGATCCGCCGGCCCCGGACCGCGACGGTGACCATGACAGAGCCGTCCGGCGACGACGCCATCCCGCCGGGCTGGATGGGGGCACCCACCACCTTGGTGACGACGCCATCGCGCACGATGTGGATGGTGTCAGCCAGCTCGTCGGCCACGAACACGGTGTCCGGCCCGACCTGGATGGAATCGTGGGGCTGGCGGCCGACGGGGACCGAGGCGAGGATGCGGCCGCTGGGCAGATCCACGGCGACGAACCGATCGTCGGACTCCTGGGGGACGAGCAGGCCCATCCGGCCCTCCGAGGAACAGGTGACGGGCCGATCCGCTCATCGGGAGGGTCCGCTGGGCGGTCGGGTTGGCCGGTCGAACAGCACGAGCGCGTTCGGATCGCGCACGCTTACCGCCGCCGCCCCCGAGCGGATCACGGCGACACCCTCCGGCGTGCCTGCCAGGGGCAGCACCGTGCCCGGAAGCCGGTCACTCGACGGCGGCGATACCGCCGGCTCGGGCGCGGTGGGCAGAGGGGTAGCAATGGTGGCTTGTCCGCCGCCGCCGCCCGCCATTACCGCGGCGAGAAGCATGACGGCCACCGAAACGCCCAAGCGCCGATCCTGGGTCGAACAGCCGCGCGGCTCACGATGGCGCCTCGACGGAGGTCCCGCCGCCAAGGGCCCCGATCCGGCGCCCGACCAGACCGACCCCCACGCCGATGAGCGCGCCAGCGACCACATCGGAGGGGTAGTGCAACCCGGTGTGCACCCGCGAGAAGCCAACGAAGGCGGCCATGGCGAGCAGCGGGGACGCGAGTGCCGG
>JBBSHS010000001.1:0-109847 GCA_038232515.1 Acidimicrobiales bacterium | reverse complement strand
TTCTGGTGGCGGGCGTCGTCGGCCTGTCAATCATGTTCCAGGGAATCCAGGCCGTGGCCCTGCCCATGGTCCAGGAGTTCGGTTACACCAAGGAGATCGAGGACCGCGTCCTCGCCCCCCTGCCGGTCGCCATGGTGGCACTGGCCAAGGTCACCACCGGAGCCATACAGGGCCTGGTCGCCGCGCTCATCGTGTTCCCCGTCGCCTCGGTGGTGCACGCCCACCAGATCGACATCCACCTGTCGGTCCACTGGTTCGTGCTAGTGACCTTGATCCCACTGGCCTGTGTCACCTGCTCGGCCATGGGCCTCACTTTTGGGACGGCGTTCGATCCCCGCACGGTGCCCATGTTGTTCGGTGTGGTGATCCTGCCCATGACCTTCCTGGGCGGTACCTACTACCCGTGGACGACGCTCGAAGCGGTGAAGGTCGGCGGCTTCTCGTGGCTGCAGACGCTGGTCCTGGTCAACCCGCTGATCTACGTCACCGAGGGGTTCCGCGCCGCGCTCACCAGCTCGGCCCACATGCACCTGTACGTGATCTATCCGGTGATGCTGGCCTTCTGCGGGCTGTTCCTGTGGCTCGGCGTGCGTGGTTTCAAGAGGCGCGTCCTCTCGTAGCCAGCTCCCTCCACCTGGTGACCGGTCATCGTGGGCCCGTCTGACCCAAAAGGTGGGACCCTGGGAGTGTGGAACTCCGCTCCGACCGGCGCTTCCGCTTCGACGTCGACGCGCCAACGTTGTGGACCGCCATCGCCGCCGTGGACGACTACCAGCGGTGGTGGCCCTGGCTGCGCAGCTTCGACGGTCAGGGGCTCGTGGCCGGGGCCATCTGGCGCTGCGTCGTCCAGCCGCCGCTCCCCTACGCACTGCGCTTCACCATCTCCCTGGACGAGGTCGTACCTCCGACCTTGGTGGTCGCCACCATCGCCGGTGACGTGTCCGGTGTGGCCCGGCTCGAGCTCGAGGAAAGCACGACCGGATGCGAGGTTCGCCTCGTCTCGGCGCTGTCGCCCACCGGTCGGGGATTCCGACTGGTGGCCTTCGTGGCCCGGCCAGCCGTCCGAGCCGGTCACGACTGGGTGCTGGACACCGGTGCCCACCAGTTCGTCGACCGGGCCGTCTGAGCCTCCCGGGTCAGGGCCCGCGAGCCCTGCGCGTCACGACGGCGGCCTGCGGGCCCGGCTGGGGGCCACCCTCGGCGGCTCGCCCGGCATCTTGGGGTAGACGGGCGGCCATGGGGCATCGGCCAGTCCGGAGGCCCGGTCGCGCCGGTGCAACGCCAGCAGCGGTTCCAGCGATTGCGGCAGGTCGGTCATCGTGGCCCACGGATCACCGCGCTCCGCCACCCGTGCGGGCACGGTGGCGATCGTGAGGTCGTCGGGCTCGATGGTGGCCATCTCGTCCCAGTCAAAAGGCGTGGACACCTGGGCACCCGGGCGGGCCCGCACCGACCACGCGCCGAAGATGGTCTTGTGCGGGGCGTTCTGGTTGAAGTCGACGAAGACGCGTCGGCCCCGCTCCTCTTTCCACCAGGCCGCGGTCATGAGGTCGGGGCGGCGGCGCTCAAGCTCGCGGGCCACGGCCACGGCGGCTGCCCGCACGTCGTAGGACGACCACCGCGGTTCCAACCGCACGTAGACGTGGATGCCGCGGTTCCCGGTCGTCTTGGGCAGGCCTATGACGGCCATCTCGTCCAGGAGGGCGTGGACCTCCAGCGCGGCTTCGCGCAACATGGCGAACGTCACCCCTGTGGTGGGGTCGAGGTCGATGCGCAGCTCGTCGGCGTGCTCCGGATCAGCCGCCTTGGTGGGCCACACGTGGAAGCCGAGGCAGGCAAGGTTGACCGCCCACAGCACATGGGCCAGGTCGGCCGCCACCATTGCCCGCGAGGTGGTCCCGTTCGGGGTGCTGACGATGGTCGTCTCCAGCCAGTCAGGCCGCGAGTCGGGGACCCGCTTCTGGAAGAACGACTGCCCGGTGGCTCCGTGGGGGAAGCGTTGGAGCAGCACGGGCCGGCCGCCCATGGCGCCCAGCAGCGGCTCGGCCACCGACTGGTAGAACCGCACGAGGTCGAGCTTGGTCTCGCCCCGCTCGGCGAAGAAAACCTTGTCCGGATGGGTAACGAGGAGCTCGCGCCCGGACGCCTCGACGACCACACCGTCATCCGCCATCAAGCCGGCTCAGCTCTCTGCCCGTTCGGTCGTGGGGCTCGGGCGTTCGTCGACGGTGTGGCCCGGCTCGAGGTCGTTCACGTGGGAGAGGCGCAACGGTCGGAACGGTCCGGCGGCGGCCGCTTGGATCGGCTCGGTGACCACGCAGACGTGGTCACCGCCCTCGTCCAGGAGAGCGGTGCGACGCACGACCAGCCGATTGGGACAGCGACGCAGGATGGGCACGCCCTCGGGACCCACGTCGGATTGGCAGTGTTCAAACTTGTCGACGTCGTCGCCGCTCAGGGTTCCGAACAGGCAGGCGAGATCCCGGTCGTCCTCGGTGAGCAGGTGAATGCCGAGGTGCGACGACATCAGCGCCACCCGGTTGGTGTGGTTGGCCTTGGACAGCCACACGGCGATGCGGGCGGGGTGGATGCTGCACTGGGTGTGGAAGCCGATGAGGCAGCCGGCCCGCTCGGTGCCGGCGGCGGCGGTGACGATCGCCATCGGCGCGTCGAGGGACGCCATCAAGACGTCGAAGGGCTTGTCGCTCACCGGCACCCCGGCCCGCAGCAAGCCGCCTCCGGGCCCGGCGCACGAGCGCGTGGAAAGAGGCAGAGCGCACTGACCTCGTCCCCCAGCTCGGCGGCCTCGTCACCCACGGGGTATCAGGGCCGGTTCTCGATCGGCGGCCCGGGTTCGAACCCGACCGACTCGAGCAGCCGTGCGGCGATGGCATCGGCGATGCCGTCGAGCTGCTCAGGCTTCAGATCCGCGGCGGGGGCGCCGAGCTGTCGGGCCAGTTGGTCTTTGACGACGACCAGCTCGGCCCGTAACGAATCCAGCTCACCTCGCATCTCGGCCACGAGGGCCACGTCCTCGCGTAACGCCGAGAACTCATCCGCCGCCAGCCTCTGGTAACCGACCGAAGCGGAGAGCTCGGCGTCGATGAGATCGAAGCGTTGGCGCGACTCCAGCCCAGCACCGTCGACGCGGGCCAGGCCGGTTCCGAGGTCTTCCAGCACCGCCCCCAATGCCTCGGCCTGGCCCTGCGCCTGGGCCTCTGCGACCCGGGCACGGGCGCGGACCTCCTCGATGATCCCTTCCGCATTCGTCCCCGCATCGTCTCGAAACTCGACGAGGGCGTCCTGGACCGTGGCCCCGCCCGACCGGAACTCCTGGAGCATCCGCCTCATCTGGTCGTCGATATAGCCACGGAACTCCACCAGTGCGGCCTGTACGGCGTCCACATCAGCGGCCCGTTCGTCCATCATCGTGGCCAACAGGACTTCCATGTCGCCTCGCGACTCGTCCAGAGCCGCCCGGATATCGCCGACCTCCGCCGTCGACATCTCTGGCCGGAACCTCCCCTGCGCCCCGCCCTCCTCCAGACCCCCACGGAAATCGGCTACCTCAGCGGCCATCTCGTCACGCAGGCGCGCCATCTGCTCACCCGTCTCGACCACGGCCACCCGAAGGGCCACGACGGCGGCGGCCGACTCCTCGCGCAAACGCGTCATCTGGGCCTCGGCTTCGGCTCGGGTTTCCGACAGGGCGGCCTGGAAACCGACTGCGCCGGCACGCAGGTCCTGGAGCCCCTGCGCCACCGAAGCCCCCCCGCTCACAGGCCTGTCGACGACCTCACCCGCCATCCCCTCGACCGACGGAGGGTGAGAGCCGATCAAACCCCCTCCAGCCGATCTGGCCAACCGATCAGCCCTCGCCCAGCGCCTGCCCACGGCGCCGGGCCGCGGCTGGGGCGGCCCGGGCTCCTCGTCGGTCGCACCTTCGTCCGCCACCGACTCCTGCGGCGCCAAGAGGCGAGTCCCCTCGTGCGTGGGTGCCGACGCATCGTCGTGGTGTCCGTAGCTCCGATACGACCCGTCGCCATTGTCGTCGAGACCCTGGTGCTCGTCGGTACCCACCGGCGGCGCAGTCCGTTCCGACCGCGGGTCGACAAAGACGGTGCTCCCCGCAGCGGACGCCAATACGACTCTCCCGTCCGTGGCTCCGCCCCGAACCACCACTTCCGCCCGCTCCGCCGACTTCGTGATCGCCTCGGCGGCAGCCCGCAGGGCCGCCCCGGCACCCAATCCCGCCTGGGTGTGGCCCCGACCGGATTCGTCGACGACCCGCACTTCGAAGGTGACCGATGACTCCCCCGCCGGAGCGAGGTACGCGGCGCAGTCGCGGTCTGCGCCCAGCACCGCCAACTTGAGGAGCCACTCGGCTGTCTTCGCCTGGGTGGCCGGGTTCAGGCGGTCCGGATCTGCGGTGGTGAAAGCCAGCAGGCCCAGCACGAAACTGACCTCATCGTCTGGTGAGCTCGTGACCGGCGCCTTCCACTCATCGCTCACCGACGCCATTTTGCCATCACGATCTGCCGAATCCTATGCCAGGCGTGGTCGGCCACACCGGGTCGGCTACGATGGATTCCGGTGATGGCGCCGCTCGGTGCCGTCACGGTCGAGTGCAGCGCCTCTGGCGCAGGGTTTCCGCTCTAGGAGCGTGTGGCCGCAGCATCCACGGCCGCCCAACCACGAGAACAAGGAACCCAACATGACCTTCAACCATCCCGATGGCGCCCCGTCGCGCCAGGGCCGTCGCCGGCCATCGCGGCCGGCCCAAACCGACGCCCGACGTAACGCCCAGCGCAACCCTCGACGGCCACCGCCGCCGCCCGATACCCGTCCGGCGGGCGGCGTGGAAGTCATCGAAGTACCGCTGACCACGACCTTCGCCGAACTCGGCCTTCCCGCCCCTATCGTCCTCGCTCTGGCCGGCCTGGGCGTGGTCACCCCGTTCCCGATCCAGGCGGCCACCCTGCGCAACTCGCTGTCGGGTCGAGACGTGCTCGGCCGGGGCCGGACAGGTAGCGGCAAGACAGTTGCCTTCGCGGCGCCGACGGTGGCCGCCCTCGCCGCCTCTGGGCGGCCGGCCCGGTCCGGCCTGCCCCGCGCCCTGATCCTGGTGCCCACCCGGGAGCTGGCCGCACAGGTGGCCACCGTGGTGCAGCCGCTGGCCTCGGCCATGGGCCAGCGGGTGGCGACCATCTACGGCGGCGTCAGCCAGGGACCGCAGGTCGCCGCCCTACGCCGGGGCGTGGACATCGTGGTGGCCTGCCCCGGCCGCCTCGAGGACCTGATCGGCCAGCGTCACTGCCGCCTCGACGCCATCGAGGTCTGTGTTCTGGACGAAGCCGACCACCTGGCCGACCTCGGGTTCCTGCCGGTGGTGAAGAAGCTGCTCGATCGGACGCCGGCGGGCGGCCAGAGGCTGCTGTTCTCCGCCACCCTCGACGGCAGCATCGGTGCGTTGGTCCGCCAGTACCTACGCGATCCCGTCACCCACTCCGTCGACCATCTGGACGCCCCTCCGCCGATGCTCGAGCACCACGCCTTCACCGTCGAGCCAGGCCACAAGGCGGCGGTGGTGCGGGAGCTGGCCTCCGGCGTCGAGCGGAGCCTGTTGTTCACCAGGACCAAGCACGGCGCCCGCAAGTTGGCCCGGCAGCTGGCCGACAACGGCGTCCCCGCCGTGGACCTGCACGGCAACTTGTCCCAGGCCCAACGCCAGCGCAACCTGGCCGCGTTCGCCGACGGCTCGGTGCGGGTGCTGGTGGCCACCGACATCGCCGCCCGGGGCATCCACGTCGACGACATCGCACTGGTGGTCCACGTCGATCCTCCGTCGGAACACAAGGCCTACCTGCACCGCTCAGGCCGCACCGCCCGGGCCGGAGCGGCCGGCGTCGTGGTCACCGTCGTGACCCCGGCCGAGGAGGGTGAGGTGCGGTCGCTTGTGCGCCAGGCCGGCATCCGGCCCACCGCGGCACGGGTGTCCCCCGGCGACCCGCGCACGATCGCCCTCACCGGCCCGGCGGCCCCGCCCCGCTTCGTCAACATCGCCCCGGTCGCAACTCAGCAGCCGCCGAGGCGCCCGGCACGCACGGGGCGCCCATCGGGCCCCCCGGTCCGCGCCCGCCGCCGTCCCCGCTGAGCCGGCGGCGGCGACCGCCGGACCTGGACACCGGCGCAAGCGATCGTGCTCGACGCCAGCCGAGGCGTCGAGCACGATCGCCGTCAACGCTCGCCGTGCGCTCGGATCTCCCCAAGGACCTCGGCTGCGTCGGCGTCGACGTCCGTGGGCTCGTCCTGGGCAATGCCCAACGCATACGGGGCGGACTTCCAGGGGGGCGTAGACCGATGGTTCTCACGGCCCCATGACGCAGGACCCTCGGGATCTAGATGTCGTAGTAGAGGTGGAACTATTTAGGGCGATTCGCTGACCTGCGACGATGCCGTAGAGTGCCGCTGACCTGGGGATTCGTCTCGCAACCGTTGTCGTCGTCTTCCGCTGTTTTGCGTCCTCCTGTGTCACGTCTGTGTCACGTTGGGCCTCAACCATCGTCGAAGCCATCCCCCCACCCCCCCGCCACGGTGATTTTGGAAATGGCAACCGCTGACGTAATCCGGCAGTTCGCTGACGATCGGATGCTCTGGATGGATGCGGCCAGCCACCGCCCCCCTCCTCCGATCGGCTGACCTGTCTGAGCGGGTCGCGTCGTGAACGTCCGAGGGCGATGCCCGGTGTTCGTCGCTGAACTGACTCTTGACGACCGGCGCCAACTGCTGACGGCCCTGGCCAGGCATCAACGGGGCCCTGCGCGCCCGACGGGCTGGTCCTGTCGCCGGGGCTGTTCAGGGATGGAGCCGACGAGGCCGTCCAGCCCGTCGAGAACGTCGGCGGTGGTGTACTGTCCCGGCTGTAGGGCTAACAAGGAGGCAACACGATGCGGGTTATGGCAAGGATCTCGATCCCGGTCGAGTCTGGAAATAGCGGCATCCAGAGCGGAGAACTTCCGAAGCTGATGCAGCAAGCAGCGGAGCGGTGGAAGCCGGAGGCGATGTACTTCACTACCTTCGACGGGAGGCGCACCTCGTTCATGGTTTTCGACATGGATGACTCGTCGGGCATCCCGGTGTTCGCCGAGCCGTTCTTCATTGGGCTCAACGCCGATGTGCAGCTTGCGCCTGTCATGAATGGCGACGACCTCCAGAAGGGCCTCGCCGGACTCGGCTGACGCCAGCGGTCAACCTCGCCGGTAGCGGCGCGCGGCGAGCGGCGCGAACACGACGAGTATCCCCGGTATCCGACCAGGGGTGGCGTGCGGACGGTGGCAGTCGGCGCCTGACCGGCCACCAAGGGCGAGGTGGTCCGCCGGCGCGTCGGACCAGCTCAAGTCTCCCCCACCGCGCGTAGCTCGACGGCGAGGAGCCGGCGGGCCTGGCCTTGCTGGTCGCCGGTGAGGGCCACGGCGGTGGAGGTCAACACGGTCATGACCGCGTTGCGATGCCGCCCAGGTACCGAACCCTCGTCGTCACCGGGGGATCGACCGGCCTTCGACCGGGGGAGCTGGCTGGGTTGACTCTCCCCAAGGTCGAGTTCCTGCACCGGCAGATTCGGGTTGACCGGCGGCTGACGCGGGAGCGTGGCCGAGGGGTCGGCCTGTCACCGCTCAAGACGCCATCGTCCTACCGGATCGTTCCGCTGCCCAGCGTCACCGGGAAGGCGCTCGCTGCCCACCTGTCGGCCTGGCCGGCGCACGGCGGGCTCGGGGTGGTGTTCACGAACGAGCAGGGCGGCCCCGTCCAGCAGCATCCCTACGCCGCGGTGTTCGAGGCGGCGTGCAGGCGGGCCGGCTTGCCGAGGTGGGCCACGCCACACGACCTGCGGCACTTCTACGCCTCGACCCTTATCCGCTCGGGGGCGTCGGTGAAGGTGATCCAAAGCCGACTCGGGCACTCATCGGCCAAGACGACCTTGGACGTGTACGGGCACCTGTTCCCCGACGAGGAGGACCGCACCAGGGCCGCCCTCGATGCCGCCTTCGCCGATGTCGGCAGCGGCATGGGGGTCGTCGGGTTGTGAGCGAAGGTCCGGGGTGGTTTCTCGTCCCGTGTCACGGTTGTGTCACGGAGGCGTCTTTTCGAGACGTAAAGGGCCTCTGACCTGGGCTTTCTTGTCAGATGTCGTAGTAGAGGTGGAACTCCCAGGGGTGCGGGCGCAGGCGGACCGGGTCGATCTCTTTGGCCCGCTTGTAGGCGATGTGGGTGTCGATGACGTCCTGGGTGAACACACCGCCGGCCAGCAGGAAGTCGTGATCCGCCTCGAGGGCGGCCAAGGCCTCCTCGAGTGAACCGGGCACGGTCGGGACCTTGGCCAGCTCTTCGGGCGGCAGGTCGTAGAGGTCCTTGTCGACGGGGGCGGGAGGCTCGATGCGGTTCTGCACCCCGTCGAGACCGGCCATGAGCATGGCCGCGAAGGCCAGGTACGGGTTGCAGGACGGGTCGGGGCAACGGAACTCGACCCGCTTGGCCTTGGGGCTCTTGGAGTAGATGGGGATACGGCACGAGGCCGATCGGTTGCGCTGGCTGTATACGAGGTTGACGGGCGCTTCGTAGCCGGGCACCAGCCGCTTGTAGGAGTTCGTGGTGGGGGCGGCAAAGGCCAGGACGGCGGCGGCGTGCTTGAGGAGGCCACCGATGTACCAGCGGCCCATGTCCGACAAACCGGCGTAGCCGGTCTCGGAGTAGAACAGCGGGTCGCTGCCGTTCCACAGTGACTGGTGACAGTGCATGCCCGAGCCGTTGTCCTCGAACAGAGGCTTGGGCATGAACGTGGCCGTCAGGCCGTGGTTACGGGCCACGTTCTTGACCACGTACTTGTAGAGCATGAGCTTGTCGGCCATGCGCAGCAGGGTGTCGAAACGCATGTCGATCTCGGCCTGGCCGGCGGTGCCCACCTCGTGGTGCTGGACCTCGATCTCGATACCCAGCGCTTCCATGACCAGGATCATCTCCGAGCGCAGGTCCTGGAAGTGGTCCATGGGCGGGACGGGGAAGTAACCCTCCTTGCTCCGGATCTTGAAACCCAGGTTCGGGTCCTCGTCCCTGGCGGAGTTCCAGATCCCTTCGACCGAGTCGACGGCGTACATGGCCGAGTGGCCGTCCTGGGCGAACTTCACGTCGTTGAAGATGAAGAACTCCGCCTCGGGGCCGAAGTAGATGGTGTCGGCGATGCCGGTGGTGCCCAGGTACGCCTCCGCCTTCTTGGCCACGTAGCGGGGATCGCGGCTGTAAGGCTCACCGGTCACGGGATCGTGCACGAACATGTTGATGTTCATGGTCTTGTGCTGGCGGAACGGGTCGATGACGGCGGTGTCGGGGTCCGGCAGCAGGAGCATGTCGGATTCCTGGATCTCCTGGAACCCCCGGATCGACGATCCGTCGAACCCGAACCCGTCGGTGAAGATGTCCTCGCCGAAGGCATGGGCGGGCACGGAGAAATGCTGCATCAGGCCCGGCAGGTCGCAGAAACGGACGTCGACAATCTGGACCCCCTCATCCTTGATGAGCTTGAGGACGTCGTCGGGGGTACGAGGCTGCACCAGCGGCTCCTTGGAGGTGAGGGCGGTCTGCGCCCAGATTGAGGCTGCCGAACCGTAGGAGCCGGACGACCCAGGGGCAAGCCCCGCGGTTTCGAGGCCGTTGCCCACGCGTGAACCTCGTGTAAACGACCGGTTCGGGGGGGCCGCGGATGGGGTGCGGGCCGGAACGGGCTGCGAGACTACGGCTGTCATGGAACGACAACAGGACTACGTGCTGCGCACCGTCGAGGAACGCAACGTCCGCACCATCCAACTGTGGTTCACCGACGTGCTGGGTGTGCCCAAGGTCTTCGACATCACTCCGGCCGAGCTCGAGAACGCCCTGGAAGAGGGAATGAGCTTCGACGGCTCGGCCGTCGACGGCTTCAGCCGCGTCCAGGAATCGGACGTGCTGGCCAAGCCAGACCCCATGACGTTCCAACTGCTGCCCTGGAAGGTGGACGACACGGCGGTGGCCCGGGTGTTCTGCGACGTCTGCCACCTCGACGGCACACCGTTCGCCGGGGATCCGCGCCGGGTGCTGAAGGGGGCGCTCGACCAGGCGCGGGAGCGGGGCTTTTCGTTCTTCGCCGCCTCCGACATGGAGTACTTCTACTTCTCCGACGACGATCCGACCGTCGCGCCCAAGGCGGTTGACGCCGGCTCGTACTTCGACCTGACCGTGGCCGACACGGGATGGGGGCTGCGCAAGCGCACGGTGCTCACTCTCGAGGACATGGGGATCCCGGTGGAGTACAGCCACCACGAGGACGCCCCCAGCCAGCACGAGATCGATCTGCGCTACACCGACGCCCTCACGATGGCCGACACGGTCATGACCGTGCGCCAGGTCGTCAAAGAGGTGGCCAGCGAGAAGGGCCTGTACGCCACCTTCATGCCCAAGCCGCTGGCCGGGGTGCAGGGCTCGGGTATGCACACCCATTTTTCGCTGTTCGAGGGCGACACCAACGCCTTCTTCGATGCCGGCGACCCGGACCGGCTGTCGAAGGTGGCCCGCCACTTCATCGCCGGGATCCTGCGCCATGCGTCGGAGATCACGGCCGTCACCAACCAGTGGGTCAACTCCTACAAGCGCCTGGTGGTCGGCTTCGAAGCGCCCATGTACGTGGCCTGGGCCGGCAACAACCGCTCGGTGGTGGTCAACGTGCCCCACGCCAAGCGGGCCGAGTCGACCAGGATCGAGTACCGGGCGCCCGATCCGGCCTGCAATCCCTATCTGGCCTTCGCGCTGGTCCTCGCCGCCGGCCTCAAGGGCATCGACGAGGGCTATCCCCTGCCCACAGGGACGGCCGTCAACCTGTACGACCTCACCCCCGAAGAGCGGGCCGCCGAGGGCATCGGCCAGCTCCCAGGGTCGCTGGCCGAGGCCATCGAGATCATGGAGAGGTCCGAGCTCGTGGCCGAGACGTTGGGCGAACACGTCTTCGAGTGGTTCATCCGCAACAAGCGCGAGGAATGGATCGCCTACAAGACCGCCATCTCCCAGTTCGAGATGGACCGCTACTTCGCCCGGCTGTAGTCGAAGAGCCAGCTTTCATGGAACCGCTGCTGCTCTACCCCGATCCGCCGCCGGCGCAGGTGAGCCACGCCCTCGACCTGGCCGGTTACCCATGGCTCGCCGTCCCGACCGCCGATGCTGCCGGACGCGTCGAGCCCGACGATGGTTGGGCCGGCGCCATCGTCTGCGCCGACGCTGACGCCGAGGGCGCCTTCGGACTGTGCCGCGCCCTGCGCAAGCGGGACACACCCGTCGAGCCGTTGCTCGTGGTGGTGAGCGCCGGCCAAGTGAAGGACCTGGAGCTTCGAGAGGACCTGTTCAACGACTTCTGCCTCGCCCCGGTGCAGCCGGCCGAGCTGGACGCCCGCCTCAAGCACCTGTTCTGGCGCACCGGGCGCGGCACCCGGCCCGAGCTGATCGAGTACGGGCCGCTCGTCCTCAACCTCGAGACCTACCAGGCAGTCATCGCCAGCCGCCCTCTCGATCTCACCTACATGGAGTACGAGCTGCTCAAGTTCCTGGCCACCCACCCGGGCAAGGTCTTCACCCGCGAGGTGCTGCTGTCCCGGGTGTGGGGCTACGAGTACTACGGCGGGGCCCGCACGGTGGACGTCCACATCCGGCGGCTGCGGGCCAAGCTGGGCGAGGACCACGCCAGTCTGATCTCCACCGTCCGCTCCGTCGGCTACCGCTTCGGTCAACCAAGATGGGCGATATAGCGAAGGCCCCCTCCCCTTGTTTGGCGCTCGCTTTCGCTCGCCCTCATCTTCCGCATGGACCGGCAGTCCGTCAGGGACTGGCTTCGTGCTCGGCCTCCGCACCGCGCTTCAGGAGCTGGGCCAGCGTGGCGCTCACCACGCCGGCCCCTATTAGGAACAGCGGGATCAGGGCCAGCAGGACCAACACGACGAGCACGACTCCGACCATCGGAAGTCAGGCTATTGCGGTTTGAAGGCCCAGCATTCGATCTCGACTTCGGCGGCACGGGGCAGGGCCCCGACGGCCACGGCCGAGCGCGCCGGCCGATGATCCCCGAAGGCCACCAGGTACGCCTCGTTCATGGCCGGGTAGCCGCCGATGTCAGCCAGGAATACAAGCGTCTTGACCACGTCGTCGAGGATGGCGCCGTGCTCCGCCAACACGGCCGAGGCGTTGGCGAGGGCCTGCGTGGTCTGAGCGCCCACGCCGCCGGCCGCCAGCGCACCACCGGCCTCCAGGCCCAGCTGGCCTGAGCAGATCAACCAGTCACCGGCACGGACGACGGGTGCGTAGGGACCGACGGGTGTGCTCATGGGATCGATCGTAGGTATCCCGAGGCGCCGGGCGGGTGCTGGCGGCCGTCAAGGGAGCCGGCACATCGGTCGGGCCAACGGTCCGGGAGGCCGTCGGCCTGCCAGACGGCGGCGGCCACAGCGGCGAACACGGCGTCCGAGCCGTTCACCGGGTCGCGGCCATCGCCGTCGTCGATCTCCACGTCGATGGCGGGTGTGTCCCTGGCCCGCAGGACGCCGAACGATCGGATGGTGAGATCGAGGGGGCTGCCGTCGTCGTCCACGGCGATGGCCTCGCTGCGCACCCATCCGAGCGCCATGTGGGCCGCCCCCACGCAGTACGAACGCAGCACAACCGGATCGAGGGGCCGGCCGCACGCCACCTGCACCCGTAGGCCGTCATCCAGGCCGACGTACGCTGAAGCGGTGGCGCCGGCCGGCGACGTGACCGTGGTGCGCCCGGCAGCTGCGGCCAGCATCACGGCGGCCTCCGCCCAACCGGCGCCCCGTATGGCCGCCGAAGTGGGCGGGCCGGGCACGTCGACCTCTTCCACGACGAGGCCGGGCGCCACCGCAGCGATGGCTCGGGCGATGCCGGACGTGCGCACCACCCGCAAAACGCCGGTTCCGTCCCGCCGCACACCGCCGGCCAGTGGCGGGCGTTTTGGGCCGAGCCGGACGACGTCCTCGCGGGCCAGCACCACACGCACCGCACAGCCGTGCTCATCGGCCAATCTCCGGGCCGTGGCCGGCGCCACCGACGCCACCTTGGCGCCGAAAGCGCCACCATTGGCCAGAGGGGATACCGGTTCACCGCCGGGCCGGCACCACGAGGCATCGGGCTCGAGGTAGGCAGGCTCCACCCAGGTGGTGCGCAGTGTGACATCCCAGTCTCCGGGCGGCAGCGCCACCGGCCATGTGGGCGCCAAGGTGGTGTTGCGGCCCTGCACACGGCCGGCTGCGGCCCGCGCCTCGGTCACCGTCGGGCCGACGACCCAACCACCGCGACCGTCGGGCACGGCCACCAGAGCGTCGACAGGAGCGGTGTCGTCGGCGAAGCCACCCCGGCCCAACGCCACCTCGGGGCCGACCGCCTGGGAGGTGTGGCCCTCGATCGCGGCTCGGCGGGCGGCTCCCGCCCAGTCACGGTCGTCACCGGCCACGGCGTCTGTCGCCCCGCCGTCGGCCACCAGATGGGCGGCTTCGAGGATCGTCCGCCACCCGGTGCAGCGGCAGAGATGGGCGAGCAGGGCGTCCTCGACCGGTACCCGCCCGGCCGTCGCCGCCAGCCGCACGATGATGCCCGGGGTGCAGAAGCCGCACTGGCTCGCCCCGGTCCGGCAGAAACCCCGCACCCATGCGTCCCGCACGGCCGGCTCCAGGCCGTCGACCGTCGTGATGTCGCGGCCCACGACCCGCCGGGTCTGGGTCACGCACGCCACCCGCGCCGCACCGTCGACCAGAACCGTGCAACAACCGCACTGACCCTGGGGTGAGCAGCCGTCCTTCACGCTCGTCGTCCCCGCCCGCCGGCGCAGTACGTCCAGCAGCGACGTGGCTTCGTCGCCGGTCTCCAAGGCGACGGCCCGGCCGTCGACCCGAAGCCAACCCGACATGGGCCAAGACTACGTTGGGTCCGTGGACCGCCTGCTCAGCCGCCGCCAACTGTTCCTGGGAGGAGCCTCCCTCGGCCTGGGCGGCGCCCTGCTGGCTGCCTGCAGCAGGTCCTCGACGGACGCCGACATAACCGTCACCAGCCGGCCGGGACGCACAGGCGGGGGGCTCAACCTGCTGTCGCCGTCAGGGGACGTCCCGGTCGGCACGGGCCGGCGGGTGGCCTGGCTGCTGAAGAACGATGCCGGTGACTTCGTAGTCCCCTCCGGCCCGGTGCTGGTGGGCTTCGGCCCCCAGCAGGGCAAGGTCCAAGGGGCGGTGGTCCCGGCCGCCGTGCACACCGACTCTCCTGGAGTGCCGGCCTACATCACGGTTCAGCGGGACTTCCCCCAGACGGGCACGTTGTGGGCCACGGTGAAGGCCAACGGGGGCCAGGCGAGTGCTCCGGTCAGCGTGGTCGACCATCTGCCCGGGCCCGGAGTGGGCGACCCGGTCCCCCTGGTGCCGACGCCGACGGTGGCCGATGCGCAGGGCGTCGACCCGATCTGCACCCACGACCCGCCCTGCGGCCTGCACCAGTTGTCGCTGAACGCGGCGGTGGCTGACGGCATGCCGGTGGTGCTGGCGTTCGCCACACCTCGGTACTGCCAGTCGGAGACCTGCGGCCCGGTGCTCGACACCATCCTGGCCGCCCGAGGCGCGGCCCATGACCGGGCCCATTTCATCCACGTCGAAATCTACGCCAGGCCCACCCCCGACGCCGCCATCTCCAGCCTGACGCTGGCTCCGACGGTGACGGCCTTCAAGCTGCAGAGCGAGCCGTCGTTGTTCCTCGTCAACCCCAACGGCACCGTCCACGACCGGATCGAAGGGCTGTTCGGCGCCGAAGAAGCGACGACGGCCATCAGCAGCCTCGTCAAACAGTGAGCCGGAGCGCCGGACCTGAACCGGGCTCCGGCCGGCGGGGACTCAGCTGAAGCTGTTGCCGCACCCGCAGGTGCGCGACGCGTTGGGGTTGTTGATGCTGAACCCGGCGCCCTGCAGCCCGTCCTTGTAGTCGAGGCTGGCGCCCTGCAGCAGCGGGACAGAGGCGGGGTCGATGACGACCTTGACATGTCCGGCCCCGAACTTGACGTCGTCGGGTCCGATGTCGGCGTCGAAGAACATCTCGTAGGAGAAGCCCGAGCAACCCCCGGGACATACCGCCACCCGCAGGGCGAGGTTGTCGTCACCCTCCTGGGCGAGCAACTCGGCGACCTTGGCCGTGGCCGCGTCGGTGATGTGGAAGGTCTCGGTCTGGGTGATGCTCATGGCGGCCTCCAGGTTCGGTCTGACCACAGCCTACCGGGTCGGCACGCCAATCCCGTTGAGATCGACCCGGCAGGGGTCACGATCGGCGATGGTGGCGAAATGAGCGACCTCGGCGCCGCCGGCCTGGGCCACGAAGCCTTCGACGATGCCTCGATGGAGGTGGCAGACGAGGTCGGGGAACACCGTGGCCAACTCGATGAACGGACAACGGGTGAAGGCCACGGTGGTCGTGCCCGCGTCCTCAGAGGTGACAGGGTCGAAACCCAACTCCGCCAGTTCGGCCACGAGGCCCCGCACACAGGCCGAGGCCGATGTGCGGGGCACACCGGCGGAGCCCCCCTCCGGTACTGCCGTCGCTTCACCTGTCCCCGTCAGCCCCTGGTCGCCAAGCTCGGCGGCGGCCAGCCGGCCACGCTGGCGGCCCACCCCGGCCACCTGCTCGGGACCCGGCTGATGGGCAGCCGCCACGCCGGCCAGCAGGGTGGCCAACAGGCGGAACGAAGACGGCTCGAGGCCCAGGGTGGGGGCATCGTCGGCCACGCAGTAGCGGTGCTGGGGCCGTCCCACCGTGCCCCGGCTGTCGACCTCGACGTCGAGCAGGCCCACCTCGCGCATCCGCTCCAGGTGGGGCCGCACCGTGTTGGGGTGCAGGCCCAATGCATCGGCCACGTCGCTGGTCGACAAGGGCGAAGGCGAGCGGGCCAACTCGAGGTACACGGCGTAGCGCGTGTTGTCACCCAACGCCTTGAAGACCTGGAGGCGATCCACATCGGCAAGAATATCCCCGGCCGCCACCGTTAGAATGCACGTGATGGCAAACGCCCTGCTGCCCGTGGCCGAAGAGGCCGTCCGTGCCGCCCTTCTGGGCGTGATCGACCCGGAGCTGGGCGACAACATCGTCGACCTGGGCATGGTCAAGGCCGTCGAGATCGCCCCCGACGGCCAGGTCGGCGTCACCATCGCGCTCACGACGGCGAGCTGTCCTCTACGGGGTCAGCTGAAGAACGACACCCAGGCCCGGGTCGGCTCCCTGCCCGGGGTCACCGCCGTGAAGGTCCACTACGGCGAGCTCAACGCCGAGGAGAAGTCGGCCCTCATGGCCCGGGCCCGGTGGAAGGCCCGCGAGGGGGCGCCGGCCACCGACATCCCGCCCACGTGCCGCATCGTGGCCATCGCGTCGGGCAAGGGCGGCGTCGGCAAGTCGTCCGTCACGGCCAACCTGGCCGCTGCCCTGGCCGATCGGGGCCTTACCGTGGGCGTGCTTGACGCCGACATCTGGGGGTTTTCCATACCCCGCATGCTCGGGCTCGAGGGCCAGCTCGAGGCCGACGGAACCCGCGAGGACTGGCGTATCCGCCCGCTCGAGGTCCCGGTCGGTGACCGTGGCGGCCGCCTCAAGGTGGTGTCCATGGGCTTTCTGGCCGAGGAGCAGGACGCCATCATGTGGCGGGGCCTGCTCCTCAACCGGGCGCTGCAGCACTTCATCGAGAATGTCTCCTGGGGTGACCTCGACTACCTGCTGGTCGACATGCCTCCCGGCACCGGCGACATCCAGATGGGCCTGGCCCGGATGCTGCCCCGGGCCGAGATGATCGTCGTCACGACGCCGGCGCTGGCCGCCCAGAAAGTGGCTTCACGGGCGGCGGACATGGCTCGCAAGGGCTACCTCCGGGTGGCCGGCGTCATCGAGAACATGAGCGCCTTCGAGTGTGAGCACGGTGCGCTCTACCCGTTGTTCGGTTCGGGTGGAGGCCGGCGCCTGGCCGCCGAGATCGGTGTGCCGCTGTTGGGCTCCATCCCGCTCGAACCAGCCGTGGCCACCGGTGGTGACGCGGGCCGGCCCGCAGTGCTGGCCCAGCCGGAGGGTGCCGCCGCCCACGCCTTCGTCGCCTTGGCCCAGCACATCGTCACCGAGGCCATCCCCGTGGTGGAGATGGCCGAGTGCACCGCCATGGGCATGCTCAAGGCCCTGGCCACCACGCGCCGGCCCTGACCACTTCGGGCCGGCGCGGCGGGCACTCATGGGCTCGGCCCTGTCTCCAGGTACCGTTGGCGGCAATGGCCTCATATGACCCGAACTCCTGGCGTGCATTTGCCCGTCGCTCCTTCGGCCTGGAAGACAACCGTGCCCAGGAGGAGCCGCAGGACCCGTCGCCTCTACCGACCAGGCGGCCGCCGCCGCCGCGGAGCCCGACGTCGTCGCGTCGACCGCCCGTCCTGCGGGACCGCCTCGTGCCCCGAACGGCCCTGGGCATAGCCACCGTCCTGCTCGCCGCCTCGATCGGAGCCGCTCTGTCGGGCGTTATCCTCTACGCCTACTACGCACATCGTCTGGACCAGACCGACACCGTCAACAAGCAGTTGGCGAGCGACTTCTCCAAGTCTTTCGACAACGCCACCAAGACCATCCAGGCTGACGGTCAGAATGCCCGGTCGGACATCCAGAAGGAGCTCCAACCTCTGCGTCAGCTGGCCGCCGGAGGCGACGTGCTCACCGGCCTCCAGAAGAACGTGGGGCCGTCTGTCTGGTTCGTGCAGACCCAGGACAACGCCGGCCAGCCCTCGGTGGGCTCCGCCTTCGTCGTCGCCTCCGACAACTCCACCACTCTCCTGCTGTGCTCCTTCGCCACGGTGACGGCGGCCACCCGCCAACCCGGGCCCCAGATCACGGTGACCCGGGGTTCGGACCAGGAAAAGGCCACGCTGTGGACCTGGCAGCCCGAACGTGACCTGGCCCTGCTCATCATCCAGAAGAGCAACCAACCCAAGCTCGCATTTGCGCCGACGAGCCCGCCGTTGGCCATCGGTCAGCGCATTTTTTCGGTCTCCGGCGTGGGCGGCTCCGGCAACGCCATCACCCAGGGTTTCGTGGCCGACGTGTCCGCCAACGGCATCCAACACGACGTGCCCATCGGTCAGGCCTTCCAGGGCGGCCCGCTGGTCAACGACCAGGGTCAGGTGGTCGCCGTCGCCAGCCGGCAGTATGCGCCGCTCGGCTTCACCACCGACGGAGTGTGGTTCGGCATCCCCACGAGGGCCGCCTGCGAAAAGGTCCTGAAGTGCCCCAACGGCGACCCGGCGGGTGCTTCCCAGGGCTCCAAGCCGTAAGACACCGAAGCGTTCAGCGCTCCTACGGTGGGGCCAGGGGAAAGGGGGGCCTGGTTGTGGACGTCGGTAGCGGCGTGGTGGTCGACGATGTCGTAGTGGAGGCCCGGGGCGGCGTGGCCTGGGGATTCGGGCCGCTCAGCACGTAGGGGCCGCCGACCGGGGTGGGAATGGCGGGCTGTTGGTCACCGGGGTCGATGCCACCGCGCTTGTCCCGGTTGAGCTGGTCCTGGATCTGCTGGATGGGCGCAGGCTGGTTGAACGGTGCCGGGGGCCGGCCGGCCAACGCCTGGATCATGTAGTCGTGCCATGTCTGGGCCGGGATCGTGCCCCCGAAGACGATGCCCACACCCTTGACGCCCTTCAAGGGCTTGGGCGAGTCGTACCCCAGTGAGACGGCGGTGGCCAGGTCGGGGGTATAGCCGACGAACCAGGCGTCCTTGTAGTCGCTGGTCGTGCCCGTCTTGCCCGCCGCCGGTCGGTCGAGCGCCTTGCCGCCGGCCGTGCCCCCCGGCCCAAGGGGGCCTTGGAGCACGTCGTTGACGGTGTCGGCGACGTTCTGGGGCACCACCTGGGTGGGATGGGGCGTCGAATTGTCCTCGACCACCTTCCCGTCCGGGCTCGTGATCTTGAAGACCGGCGTGGGGGTGTTACGCATGCCACGGTTGGCGAACACCGAGTAGGCCGAGGCCATGTCGAGGGGCGACACCTCCTCCACGCCCAGCGTCAGGTTGGCTCCGTAACCCTGCACCTGAGGACTGAACCAGGCGGAGGAGATGCCCAGCTTCTCGGCTTCGGCGGCCACGGTGGTCGGGCCGCCGACCCGGGCCTGGAGCCCGGCGAAGGCGGTGTTGACCGACTTGGCCGTGGCCTGGCGGATGGAGAGGCTGCCGCCGCCCTCGCCGTCGGCGGCGTTGTGGATGGTGCAGTCGGATTTGGGGGTGGGCCGGCAGTTGGGGATGGTGTACACGACGGGGGCGGGGATGGACGTCTCCGGCGAGATGCCCTGTTCGAACGCCGCGGCCAGGGTGAAGGGCTTGAAGGACGAGCCTGGTTGACGGCCCGAGCCACCACCGGTGACGCTGGTGTCGTTCCAGCAACTGGCGGCCACCACGATCTGCGTCCTGGGGTTGACGGGCTTGGCCGGGCAGCCGCCAAGGGCCAGGTTGACCTGTCCCCGGCTCGGGTCGTAGAAGTCCCGGCCGCCCACCAGGGCCTTGACGAAACCGGAGCCGGGTTCGACCGAGACGAGGCTCATGTCCAGGTCGGCGGCCGTGCCCTTGAGGGTGGCGGCCACCGCCTGATCGGCCTTGGCCTGCATCGCCGGGTCGAGCGTCGTCTGGACCTGTAGGCCGCCCTGGAAGACCGTGTCGGCACCGTACCTGCCGATGAGGTACTTCTTTACGTAGTCGACGAAGTACGGGTACCTGTTCTTGTCCTCGCTCGCCGGGTACACGACGGTGCCCGTCTGGCCGGGAAGCAGCGGAGCGGTACCAAGGACCAGCACCTGGGACAGCGCGTCGGCGTAGGCGGCGTCGTCGATGTAGTGCTGGTCGAGCATCTCCTGCAGCACGGTGCGGCGCTTGTCCTCGGCTCCGCTCACGTTCTCGCGGGGCGCCAGCCGACTGGGGGCGGGGATGAGACCGGCCAGGGCGGCCGACTCGGAGAGGTTCAACTGGTTCACCGGCTTGTGGAAGTAGCTCTGGGCCGCCGCGCCCACCCCATAGGCCCCGTCGCCCAGGTAGATGGTCGACAGGTACTTGTAGAGGATTTCGTCCTTGGACACCTTCCTGGCCAACTGGCTGGCCAGGATGGCCTCTCGCACCTTGCGGTTGAGGGTCCGCTGCCCGCCGGTGTAGGTGAGCTTCACGTACTGCTGGGTGATGGTGGACCCACCTTGGGTGGCGCCGCCCTGCAGATCGTTGACGAAGGCACGGATCGAGCCCCGGAGGTCGACGCCGCCCCCTCGGCTGAAGAATGAGCGGTCCTCGGCCGACACCACGGCCTGCTTCAGGACCACCGGGATGTCCTCGGCCTTGACCGGGATGTTCTGGTCGAAGGCGTGGAAAGTGGCGATCTCGTTGCCGGCGGCGTCGTAGACGTGGCTCTCCTGGCTGGTGCTGATGGGCCTGGCCTGGGGCAGCGTGGCCGGCAGGGGCAGGAACAGCAACGAGCCCAGGATGATGCCGGCCACGACGACGGGGATGACGACGGTGCAGGTGACCAGCAGAACGGCCACCCGCCCGATGATGCGAGCCAGTCCGGGCATGTCGCCCGGTAGTCTCCCATGTCAGCGGGTGGGACCCGTTTCAGTGGCCCCCGGGGTGGTCAGACGGCCGGGCGGGCGAGCAGCTGCTTGCGCTCGGCCTCGTTGAGACCGCCCCAGATGCCGTGGGGCTCCCGCATGCGCAGGGCGTACTCGAGGCACGGGCCGCGCACCGAGCAGGAGGCACAGATGGCCTTGGCCCGGCCCTCCCGCTCCTCCTTCTCGTCTTTTCGCTCGAAGGTGGGCGGTGAGAAGAACACGGCGGCTTGTGGCCCGCGGCACGCCGCTTTCGCCTGCCAGCCGTCGTCCAAACGAGGCATGGACACCTGCGGGCCTCCCTCCATGGCTACGACGCGGACGGTATCCGCCAGCGGGCGCCGGCACAAGAGGCAACTATCGCGAGCGCCGTCTTTGACCAGCGGTTTCCGTTGCCTCGACGGGCGGGTCGCCGGTCAATGGTGTGCTTCCTTGGCCCCACCGGTCTCAGGCTCCACCTCCAGGAGGAGGCCGTCGATAGCCACGACCCGCACGGCCCCACCCGCCTCGATGGGGGTGGCCCGGTTGGTGCGGGCCCGCCACGGCGCCCCTCGGACGACCACGGTGCCGTCAGGGTCGACCGCGGCCAGGGCGGTGCCCATCTCCCCGATCATGGTCTCCCGCCCGATCGTGGGCGTGGCGAAGCGGGACCGCACCACCGATGGCATGGCGGCGAGGATCACGACCAGTGTGGTCGCCAGCACCAGTGCGATGCTGATGAGCGGCAGGCGTCCGCCCCCGAACAGCTCGAGGCTCCCCCCGATGAGGCAGACCGTGGCGATGACCGTCCACGATCGGGGAACCCCCGACTGCACGTCTATGCCGTAGCCAACCATGGCGACCACGATTAGCACCAGGGCCCACGGTCGCAGGGGAAGCGTGCCCAGGCCGTAGGCGGACAGGGCCAGGGCGACGGCGGCGGCGCCCGAGGCGATGCCGACGCCGGCGGTGAAGAACTCGAACAGCACGAACAGCAGGCCGGTGACGAGCAGGAGGTAGGTGGCGGTCGGGCTGCCCAGGCCGTGAAGCAGGCGGTCCATGAGGCCGGCTTTGACGAAGCGGACATCGAGGTCGCGGGCCAGGCCCCGGCCCTGCCCGGCGGGCACCTGGTCGGCCGGGGCGAGGGTGGACAGCACCTCACCGGTCCTGTCGACCTTCACGCCGTCGAGCTGGCCGATGAAGTTGGACAGCGTCGGGGCCACGATGTCGGCCAGGCCCACGTCGGTGGCCGCCTGGCCGGTCAGCGTGTGGCCGGCCAACGGGTCGACGGCCGCGGTGCGGCAGGCCGGGGGCGCCTCGCCGATGCGGGCCCCCGGGGCCACGCCCTGCACGTCGGCCTCCTCGAAGACCCTGTAGGCGGAGCCATAGGCACGGCCCCGCCCGGCAGGGCCGACCCAGACGGCCACCGGCACGGTCTGGACGCCGGCCCGTGCCGCGCCAGCCGCGGCACACGCCTCGCCGGCCGAGACGGTGCTGCTGGTGGAATCCAGCTGGACGACGAGGATTGAGGCGCCGTCGGCGGTGGCGGTACGGACGGACGAACGCAACAGCCGGGCGTTGACCGGATCGAAGATGCCGCCCAGCTGCACGACGTCGACATGACGGGCGGCCGGCACCGGGCCGGGGGCGGCGGCCGCCACGGCGGGGCCACCCATCGCCACCACGCCGACGCCGACGGCGACGGCGACGGCGACGGCGGCACCAAAGGCCGGGACACCGGGCAGTAACCTCACTCTGAGTGGACCCTGCCGCGTTCTGCTCACAGACACGGCTGCTCATCGTCGCCGGGAAGGGCGGTGTGGGCAAAACGACGGTGAGCGCCACCCTCGCCCGTATGGCCGCCAACTACGGGCTGACCACCCTGATCGTCGAGGTGGAGGGCAAGTCGGGCATCGGTTCGGCCTTCGGCCGGACCGGACCGCTTACCTATGACGAGGTAGTCCTGTCGGGCGGCGGAGCTGACGGCCGGGCCGATGTCCGGGCCCGGATGATCACGCCGGACGACGCCCTGGTGGAGTACCTCCAGGGCCACGGCCTACGCCGCCTGTCCAAGCGGCTGGTGAACAGCGGGGCCATCGACATCGTGGCGACGGCTGCGCCGGGAATCAAGGACATCCTCGTGCTGGGCAAGGTGAAGCAACTGGAACGGGCACCGGAGATAGACCTCATCGTCCTCGACGCTCCCGCCGCCGGGCACGCGGTGACGTTCCTGACAAGCGCCTCCGGACTGCTCGACGCCGTCACCGTCGGCCCCATCCGGGCCCAGGCCGAGGAGGTGCTCGAACTGCTGTCCGACGGCCGCCGGTGCCAGGTGCTGCTGGTGACCCTGGCCGAGGAGACCCCTGTCAACGAGGTGGTGGAGACGGCCTTCGCCCTCGAGGACCGCGTTGGGGTGAGCCTGGCGCCGGTGGTGGTGAACGGCGTGTACGACCACCTCGACGGGCTGGAGGTGGGCCCGGTGGAGGCCGCCGCCCAGGCCGGCCTGGAGCTGGTGGAAGGCCAGGCCGAGGCGCTGACCCGAGCGGCGTCGTTTCGCCGCCAGCGCCAGGCCCTCCACGAGGAGCAGGTGCAGCGTCTGCGCCACGCCCTGCCCTTGTCGCAGTTGCGGATGCCCTTCGTGTTCGGCCACGAGATCGGTCCGGCGCAGCTCGCCGACCTGGCCACCGCCCTGGCCCGGTCCATCCGGTCACTGCCCGACCCCGTCACGTCCGGTTGAGGCGCGGACCCCACGCGCCCGTGGCCCCCACCGGAACCCCGAGATGAGCTCACAACAGCCTGCCGGGCCCCCGGCCTCGGTGGACCTGGCCGACCTGGCCGGGGAACGGGGCGTCGTCGTGTGCTGCGGGTCGGGCGGCGTGGGCAAGACGACAGTGGCCGCCGCGGTCGCCGTCGAGGCGGCGAAGAAGGGCCGGGTGGCCTGCGTGGTCACCATCGACCCGGCCAAGCGCCTGGCCGATGCCCTCGGTCTGGACACCCTCTCCGACACGCCATCTCGGGTGGCCGGCGTCGGGCCGGGCGAGCTGTGGGCCGTGATGCTGGACACCAGGTCGACCTTCGACACGGTGGTGCGTCGCTACGCGGCCGACGAGCGACAGGCTGAAGCCATCCTCGCCAACCGCATGTACCGCAACATCGCTGGGGCGCTGTCGGGCACCCAGGAGTACATGGCCATGGAGAAGCTGTACGAGCTGTGGTCGGGCAGCGGTGATCAGACGTACGACATCGTCGTGGTGGACACTCCGCCCACCCGCAACGCCCTGGACTTCCTCGACGCCCCCCGCCGCCTCACCCGTTTCCTGGACAACCGGGTCTTCCGCCTGCTCCTGATGCCGACGCGGGCCTATCTGAGGGCTGTGTCGATGGCCACCCAGGCCTTTTTGCGGACCGTCACCAAGGTTGTGGGAGGCGAGGTGGTGGCCGACACACTTGCCTTCTTCGACGCCTTCGAAGGCATGGAGCAGGGCTTCCGGGAGCGGGCCCAGGCCGTCCTGGACCTGCTGAAGGACCCCACCACCGCGTTCGTGCTGGTGGCCTCCGCCCGACGCGACACGGTCGAAGAGGCGCTGTACTTCGCCGGCAGGCTCGCCGACGGCGGCATCAAAGTCGCCGCCCTGGTGGTGAACCGCGTCCATCCGGCCTTCGGGCTGGGCCTACCTCCGATCCCTCCGGCCCCGGACGGCTCGGCCCTCGCCGTGCTCGAGCGCAACCTGGCCGAGCTCGACGCCGTTGCCAGCCGCGAGGCCGCCCACCTGGTGGAGCTGGTCGAGCAGGTGGCCCCTGCCCCAGTGACCCGCGTGCCGTTCCTGGCCGACGACGTCCACGACCTCGGCGGCCTGGAGCTGGTGGCCGCCCACCTGTTCGGCCGCGCCTGACCCGCCCGGGCCGAATGGCCCGGACCGCCCGTCGGCCACACCCGGTGGGGCACGTCCTGGGCCAGGCCACAACGGCGGCCGGCCGCCAGGTCAGACGTCGGCGGGCGGGGGCGGCTCGAGGGCGGCGGCCGCCTCCTCGAGCGTCTCGGCGACGGTGACGATGCGGTCGAAGCCGGTCGTGCGCAACAGCCGCGTGAGCGCCGGCCGGTTGCAGGCGACGGCCACGTCACCCCCTAGCTCACGGGCTCGCCGGATGCCGCCGATCAGTGCCCCCAGGCCGGCGGAGTCGACGAACGGCACGCCAGACATGTCGATCAGCAGACGGGGCGTCGAGGCCAACTCGGCCAGAGACTGGCGGAACTGGCTGACGGTGAAGGCGTCGAGCTCACCTATGGGACGACAGACCTTCAGGCCCTGCACCTCGTCAAGCTGGATCTCCAGCATGCGGCTCCTCACTCCCGGGGGCAGTTGGCGCGGCATCGTACCCAGACTGGGACGGCCCCACGGCCAGCGCCCCACAACCGCTGCCAGCCGACCGCCGGACCGGACCGGGGACGCCGGGCGGCGACGGCGATGCCGGCTGGCCTACGCTCGCCCGACATGGCCCACGTCCTCGTCGCCAGCGACGCCGACTGGGTCAGGGACGAGGTCCGCCAGGTGCTCAGCCGGGGCCACCACTCGGTGCAGGAGTCGACCGTCGGGACGGACCTGCTCCGGGCCGTTCGGGACAGGCCGCCCGACCTGGCGGTGCTCGACTTCCAGATGGGCAACATGGGCGCCGTGGCCATGTGCGCCGACCTCCACCTCGAAGAGGGTGCCGGTCGCCTGCCCCCCGTCCCAGTGCTGATGCTGCTCGACCGGCGGGCCGACGTCTTCCTGGCCCGGCGTTCCAACGCCGACGGCTGGCTGGTGAAGCCACTCGATCCGATCCGGTTGCGCAAGGCCGTCGAGGCCCTGCTGGCCGGTGGCACCTATTTCGACGCCACCGACCGCCCCGAGACCGTGGTCGTCACCCGAGGTTGACGACCTGTGCGTCCAGGCCCGACCGGACGGGGAACGCCCCGGTCTCCGCTAGGCTCCATGGCCGCAACCGACGGGCTGTAGCGCAGCTTGGTTAGCGCGCTGCGTTCGGGACGCAGAGGTCCCCGGTTCAAATCCGGGCAGCCCGACCGATGGAGGAACGAGGTCGTGGCCGGTGGCCGGCCGCTACGACGCCGGCCGCTCGGGCGGTCCAGATCTCGGTCTACCGCCGGCTCTCCCCGGCGAAGCGCGTCGCGCTCGCCCTCAGCATGTCCGAAGACATCAGAGCCATCGCCAGCGCTGGCGCCGTATCCCGGCGCGTGGCGGGCGCCGGTGTCTCGGCCAGCCCTCCATGACCCTTCGGGACCTGCTCAGGCTGGTCTGGTTGGATCGCTGGGTGCGAAGGTGTCGGAAGTGAAGACGATCGGCCTCGCTCCGTGACCAGACCCGACGGCTGGGCCCTTGCCCTGTCGGCCATCCTGGCCGGCGCCGGCCTGACCCACCTAGCCGCGCCCGGTGTCTACGAGGACATCGTCCCCCGCGTGCTGCCCGGCTCCCGAGTCGGCTGGACGGTGGCCAGCGGCATGGCCGAGCTGGCCTGCGCCGGCCTGGTCGCCCATCCTGCGACGCGCCGAGCCGGCGCCACCGTCACCGCCGTCCTCTTCGTCGCCGTCTTCCCCGCCAACATCCAGATGGCGGCCGACTGGCGTCATCGCTCCGGCCTCGACCCCCTGATCGGGTACGCACGGTTGCCCATACAGATCCCTTTGGTCCTGTGGGCCCTCCACGTCCGCCGGACGGCGTCCATACGGCACCCACGACCGACCGGGCCCGGCCCAGCCTGAGGCCGTACCCATCGGGAGACTCGTCGTCCGCCGCGCCCCGGTGGGGTCACCCGACGACGTCGGGCTCAAGGTCTTCGATGCCGGCGCTGCTCATGACGTCGTCATCCGTACCGACGGCGTGGCCCACCGAGGGGAGGCGGCGGGGGAGCACCACGAAGGCGAACACCGCCCCCACCAGGACCACCCCGGCACAGACGGCCGAGCCACGTCCGAGACCATCGACGAACGACGTGCGCGCCGCGTCCACGATGGCGCCTCGGGCCCCGACGGGTGCGCGCTGGGCGACCGCCAGGGCGGCTGCCGTCGACGACCGGGCCGCGGTAAGGGCGGACGGAGGGATGGGCAGGGCATCGAGGCGCCGGGCCAGGGCGGTGCCGTAGACGGACGAGAAGGCGGCACCCACGACGGCCACCCCGAACGCTCCGCCCAGCTCCCGGGTGACGTCGTTGACGGCCGAGCCGACGCCGGCTTTGGCCGGTGGCAGCACGGCCAGGATGGCATCGGTGGACGGAGCGGCAACCAGCCCGAGGCCGGTGGCGATGAGGAGCATGGACCCGATCACGGCGCCGAAGTACGGGGTGTCGACCCTGAGCCCGGTGGCGACCAGGAACCCCGCTCCCATGATCACCAGGCCCGAAGGGACGACGATCTTGGTGCCGATCCTGCCAGCCAGAAGTGGTGCCACTGGTGCCACGGCGCCTGTGGCGATGGCGAACGGCAGAGTGTGGACACCGGCGGACAGGGTGTCGTACCCGCGCACCAGCTGGAAGTACTGGGTGATGAGGAAGATGAACCCGAACAGTCCGAAGAAGGACACGGTGATCGAGAAGCTGGCCGCGCTGAACCGGATGTTGTTGAAGAGGCCGATGTCGAGCATCGGGTCTGAAGTGCGATGCTCCCAGATGGCGAAGGTGGCGATCACCGCCAGGCCGACGACGTAGCCCCCGATCGTGAGCGGGGTCATCCAGCCCCGCCCCGGGGCCTCGATCGTGGTGTAGATGAGCGCGCCGATCCCGACGCCGGACAGGACGAAGCCGAGAGAGTCGAGCCGAGGGGCGGCCGGGTCACGGCTCGTCGGCAGTACCCACGCCCCGAGCCCGAGGGCGACAGCGGCGACGGGCAGGTTGACGAAGAAGATCGACCCCCACCAGAAGTGCTGGAGGAGAACCCCGCCGGTGAGTGGGCCGAGGGCCACGGCCAGCCCTACGACGCCCGTCCAAACCCCGATCGCCGCCGCCCTCTCCTTGGCGTTCGTGAACGTGTTGGTGAGGATGGCAAGGGTCGCCGGGAAGATCAGCGCGGCGGCCATGCCCATGAGGCAGCGGGCGAAGATCAGCAGATGGGTCGAGCCCGAGAGACCGGCGAAGGCCGAGAACCCGGCGAAGGCGGCAATGCCGAGTTGAAGCGCGCCCCTCCGCCCGTACCGGTCGCCGAGGCTGCCCCCCACGAGCAGGAGCACGGCAAAGACCAGGGAGTAGCCGTCGACGATCCACTGGAGCTGGCTGGTCGAGGCGTTGATCTGCTCGCTGATGCTGGGCAGGGCCACGTTGACGATCGTGTTGTCGACGACGGCCAGGAAGACGCTCAGGCTGAGAACGGCGAGGATCGCCCACCGGCGGCGGAAGATCGTCTCAGGATCGGTCACAATTCCCTCCGTCGGTCCGGGAGGCGGCAGCCATGATCGGCGAGCGTCGTCAAGGCACGGGCGATCCGGTGGCGGACCGAGGGCTCGACGATCAGCCCGTCATCGCCGAGCATGGCCCCCGATACCGCTATGTCTGCGCACGCAGCTTCGACGACGGCCGCCTTGGCGTAGCCCAGGACCCTACGCAGCGAGCCATGGGCGTCGACCGCCCCGCGGGTTGACGCGTTGATCCACGCCACGGGCTTGTCGTAGATGGAACCGGCTTGGTCGTCACCCACCGTCCAGTCCAGAAGGTTCTTGAACGACCCCGGAAGTGCGCCCGCGTACTCGGGCGTCGAGAACAGCACGGCGTCCGCGCCACGGAATTGGCGTCTCAGCTCACCGGCGGCGGGGTGGAGCGGTTCCACGTCGTCGTCGGGGTTGAAATGCGGAAGGTCGGCTAGGTGCCCGTAGAGGACCGCCTCGATGCCGTCGGGCGCCACGTCGGCCGCCGTGCGCAACACGGCGGTGTTCGTCGACCTGCTCCGCAGGCTCCCTGAGATGAGCAGCACCCGGCAGGTCGCGGTCATGGGCCCGTCCGAGCGTAACCCGGCCGCTCCACGGGCTCCTCCTGGGCTGCGCTCCGCCTCACGGCGGGACAGGGATCTCCCAGGCGTGGAGCTTGAGCGGGCGGGTCCTGAAGTCGCGTTGGCACCGGCGCCCAGGCCGGCGAGGCTGTGCTCGTGAGGTTCGACATCGTGGTCTACGACGGCTTGGATGAGATGGACGCGCTCGGGCCGCTGGAGGTTCTCCGCAGCGCCCAAGCCGCTGGCGCGGACATGACCGCCCGCCTCGTGACGAGGATCCCGGTGGGCGAGGTCGTCGGCGCGTTCGGGCTTCGCTTTCGCCCAGACGCGGTTTACGAATCAGGTGCCGACGTTGTCCTGGTCCCCGGAGGAGGATGGGCCGCCCGAGCCGCGGTGGGAGCGTGGGCTGAAGCGCAGGACGGCGCCCTGCTGCCGCTGCTGGCCGACGCCGCCGGCCAGGGCGGCATCATGGCCGGGGTGTGCACGGGCACGATGCTCCTGGCTCACGCCGGGGTCGTCGGCAGCCGGCGGGCCACCACCCACCATGCTGCCTTGGACGACCTCGCCGCCACCGGCGCCCAAGTGGTCTCAGAGCGCGTCGTCGATGACGGGAGCTCGTCACCAGTGGTGGGGTGACAGCCGGCATCGACCTGGCGCTGTGGCTCGTTGAACGGTTCTCCGGCAGGGACCTCGCCGACCGGCTGGCGGGACGCATGGAGTACCGACGGGACCGTCCCGTCCAGGCCGGCGAGGGCTGACTTCAGCCCCGCACCGCGGCCGTTGCGGCCACGGCGGCGAGGACCACAAGGACGACGCCGGTGACCCTGCGGACCATGGCGATGTCGACCAACCGCAACAGGCCCTGGCCGCCGATGACGGCCACGGCCGCCACGGCCCACAGCGCGGCGGTGGCGCCGACTCCGACGGAAAGGGCGTCGTGGTAGTGGGCGGCCAGGTTGGCGGTGAGGATCTGGGTCAGATCACCCCATTCGGCCACGAAGATGACCACGAAGGCGGTCGTGACCACGCGGCGGTGGCTGGCCACTTCGTCCTGTGCGGGCTCAGGCTCGGCTTTGCCGGCTTCGACGAAGGCGTAGATGGCACCACCGAGGAACAGAAACGCGACCACGGCGTCGAGGGCGCGAGGGGGCAGCAGATGGAAAAGGCCCACTCCGATGGTGGTGGCGATGACCACGTGGAGCACGAAGGCCAAGGCCGCGCCCAGCCATACCGAGGCCGGTCTGCCCCGCGTGGCCATGACCAGAGAGGCGAACATGGTCTTGTCGGGAAGCTCGCCGACGAAGACCAGCGGGAAGACGGCTGCGGCGATCGCAGGATGCAACATTGTCTCAGCGGCTGCGGCCGGGGAAGTGGTGATGCGTGGCGGCGTGGTGGTCACGACCACCGTGGGTGCAGGGGTTCGTATGGATGGTCACCTCAGCCAGGCGAGCGATCCGGTGCAGGAGCTCGTGGCGCGCCTCCTCGGCGATGGCGTGCGCATCGGCCAGAGAGAGATCGGCGTCGGACACCATCTCGGCCTCGGCCCGCAGCTCATGGCCCACCCAACGGACCCGGACGGCTTCGACAGCCTGGACTCCGGCCACCTTGGACAGCACCTCTTCGATGTGCTCGACAAGACCCGGATCGACGCTGTCCATCAGGCGCCGGTAGATGCCGCGGGCCGCGTTCTTCAGCACCAGCAGGATGGCCAGCGTGATGACGAGCCCGACGATGGGATCGGCGAGCTGGTAACCGAGGGCAACACCGATGGCTCCGGCGACGACCGCCAATGAGGTCAGTCCATCCGTACGGGCGTGGATCCCGTCGGCCACCAACGCGGCCGAGCCGATCCTGCGGCCGACCCGTATGCGGTAGCCGGCCACCAGTTCGTTGCCGGCGGCGCCCACGACGCCGGCGACGATGACCCATCCGACGTGTCCGACCGGATGGGGATGGACCAGTCGCTGCACTGCCTCCCATGCCGCAACCGCCGAAGACAGCGCGATCATCGCCACGATGAAGATGCCGGCCAGATCCTCGGACCGGCCGTAGCCATAGGTGTACCGTCGGGTCGGCGGTCGGCGACCGAGCCAGAAGGCCAGTCCGAGCGGGAGGGCGGTCAGTGCGTCGGCAAAGTTGTGGACGGTGTCGGCCAGGAGAGCCACCGACCCACTGAGCATCACTACGACCAGCTGAATCCCCGCAGTGACGGCAAGGGCGGCGAGGGAGATCTTCAGTGCCCGGATGCCGTCGGCGCTGGTCTGGAGAGCGGTGTCGATGGAATCGGCGGCGTCGTGGCTGTGCGGGGCGAAGAGGGAGGCGATCAGTCCCCGGACGCCCCTTGGATGCCCTTCGTGGGCGTGGCCTTCGTGGGCGTGGCCTTCGTGGGCGTGGCCTTCGTGGGCGTGGCCTTCGTGGGCGTGGCCTTCGTGGGCGTGGCCTTCGTGGGCGTGCCCTTCGTGCTGGGGCGCTCGTTCGTCGTTCACGCCGACCTGCCGCCCTTGGGCGGACGGCCCACGGCGCCGGGGCCCTTCGCGGCCCCGGACGGCTCTGCGCCGTGCCTGCCGACGGGTGCCGGGCGGTCCGGCCCGTGGTCCTGCATCTGACGGCCGACGTGATCGGCGTGGAAGAGCGCCTCTTCCATGAGTTGACGGACATGGATGTCCTGGGTCTCATAGAAGATGCGGGTCCCATCCCGACGGGTCTTGACCAGCCGGGCCAGACGCAGCTTGGCCAGGTGTTGGGACACGGACGCGGCTTGACCGCCGACGTGGTCGGCGAGCTCGTTGACGGAGTGCTCGCCGTGCAGCAGGGCCCAGATTATCCGCAGCCGGGTGGGATCAGCCAGCAATTTGAGCGTGCCCACGGCCAGAGAGACCTGCTCGTCGGTGGGCTCGGACAGAGCCCGTTTACGTTCCCTCTGCGCAGGCATGCAGATAGTAGATTAGCGCGACGGCAACCGATCGTCAGCTATGGCATCCAGTCACTCCCCTGCTGGCGGTACCTGTCCGTAGGACGCCCGGTACTCCGATCCGAGTGTCGCCACGTCGCGACGCAGTTCGTCAAGGACCGCCTCAAGCTCGTTGATCTCGTCAGCCCGAAGCGGTGTCGGCCCTTGGTGGCCGAGGAAAGCGGCACCTTGGCGCTTCTCCTGCTCGGCGCTCAAGATGCCGGCCAGGCCGTGCCAGAAGCCGGCGCGACGGGGCTCTGACCCCTCCGCCCGACGGCCTGCGAGCAGCAGGAGGATCTTGAGGTAGGCATCGTCCAGCTCGGACACGTTCAGCTCGTCGGCGGCATCCAACATTGCCTCCCATCGTATCCAGTGAACGACCGCCGCGAGATTGGGTCGCCACGTGGCCTTCCCGGGCCAAATCAGACCCTGAAGGCCACCCCACGACCCAATCTCGGGTCTCGGCCCGGTCTTCCGTGCCGCCGACGTCGACTGGTCGACCCATGTCCCGCTTCTGTGCGCCTTCTGGGAACAGCGGCTTCTGGGCGGCTCGGACTATCACGGCAATGTCGTGCGTGCCCATATGGCCATCTTGGCCAGGGCCCCGTTCGGTCCTGACCACCTCGTCCGCTGGCTCGATCTGTTCGACGAGACGGTCGACGAATGCTTCGTCGGCCCCACCGCGGCGCGGGCGAAGCACCTCGCCCGCCAGGCCGGGGGCTCCATCGGTGCCGCCTTGGACCGCTTCCCGGCCCGACCGTGATACGCACGATCGTGGGCTTCGCCCAGGATGAAGCGGGCGACTGGGTCGCTCGGCTGTCCTGCCTTCATGGTCAGCACATCCGCCATCGGCCACCGTTCCAGGAGCGCCCCTGGGTGCTGACCGATTCGGGGCGCGCCGCCAAGATCGGCTCGGACATCGACTGCCCGCTCTGCGACCGTGCTGAACTGCCTCCTGGGCTCCGACTGGCCCGGACGGCGGGGCCCTTCGACGCTGACAGCCTGCCCGCCGGGCTTCGCCGAGAGCACCGGGTGGCCGACGGCAACTGGGGGGCCCTGCGGGTCATCGAGGGATCGGTGATCGTATCCATGGCCACCGATCCCCCGGTCAGGCTCCGACTGACAGCCGGCACCACGCAGGGCCTGCCCCCCGCCGTGCCGCATCGGTTGACCTTGGAGGGGTCGGTCCGCCTCGAGGTCGACTTCCTGGTGAGCCAAGCCGCCGGTCCTCCACCCGACAGATCGGCCTGAGGACGCACCAGACGCCCCTGTCCGGGCGATGCAGCGCCACCGCCACCGCCACGGAGCCCGCTCGTGGTGGGCGGCTCGTCGGTCACAGCGGGCGGACGACCCGTCCGCCCTCGACGGTGACGCCCTCGGCCCGGAGAAGGTCGCCCTGTCGTGCCTCCTTGCCCGGGACCAGCCGACCCGTGCTGGTCACGACCCGCCACCATGGCAGTGGCTCGCGGCTGTGGGCCAGCACCGCGCCCACGCCCCGGGACGCTCCGGGGTAGCCGGCCTGGGCGGCCACGTCTCCATAGCTCACCACCTCGCCCACCGCCAGACCCCGCACGACGGCGACCACTCGACGGCTGAAGTCAGCCAGCACGGCCCACATCATGGCCGGCCGGCGGCTTCGGCGGCTTCGGTGGCTTCGGCCGCTTCGGCCGCTTCGGTGGCTTCGGCCGCTTCGGTGGCTTCGGCCGCTTCGGTGGCTTCGGTGGCTTCGGCGCCTATGGTCGATCAGGACATGATCCGCCACTGTGCCCTGATCACCTTCACCACCGACACCGATGCGGGCCATGCCGCTTTCGTGGCCGGGGAGCTGGCCCGCCTGCCTGCCGTGATCTCTGAGATCCGCGCCTATACCGTCGGTCCCGACCTTGGCCTGGGCCCGGCCAACGCCTCGCTGGCGGTGGTGGCCGACTTCGACGACCATGCCGGCTACCTCGCCTACCTCGATCATCCCGCCCACCGCGCCGTGATCGACGCCCTGATCACCCCTCATCTGGCCAGCCGGGTGGCCTCGCAGTTCGAGATCTGAACCACCCGACGGCGTCACCGCCCACGGCTACATGAGGCGCCGAAGCAGGAGCCGCTTCCACGCCTTCATCGGCGGGTAGATCATCCTGGGGTCGGGACGGCTCGGCTTGTCCAGGACGGCCTTGCGGTGGCTGAAGGTGTCGAAGCCGGCCCGACCGTGGTAGGCGCCCGTGCCGCTGGGCCCCACCCCGCCGAACGGTAGAGCGGGCACCCCGAACTGCAGCAGGACGTGGTTGACCACCACACCGCCGGACGAGGTGCGTTCCACGATGTGGTCGGTCGTGACCTTGGATTCGGTGAATGCATACAGGGCCAGCGGCTTGTCGTGGGCGTTGACGTGGGCAATGGCGGCGTCGAGGTCGGCCACCGCACGGATGGGCAGGATGGGGCCGAAGATCTCCTGGCCCATGGCCGGGGCCTCGTCCTCGATGCCATCCACCACGGTCGGGGCGAGGTACAGCGACCCCTCGTCGCGTTCGCCGCCGAGAACCATTTCTCTGTAGCCACCGCCGTCGATCAGCCCGGCCAGCCGGTTGAAGTGGGCGCGGTTGACGATGCGGGCGTAGTCCTTGGACTGGCGGGGGTCGGTGCCGTACAGGGATCTCGTCGCCGCTGTCACCCTGGCCACCAGTTCGTCGTGTACGGCGTCGTCGACCAGTACGTGGTCGGGGGCGATGCAGCTCTGTCCGGCATTGAAGAACTTGCCCCAGGCGATGCGGCGGGCGGCCACGTCGAGGTTGGCGTCCCGGCAGACGATGGCCGGGCTCTTGCCGCCGAGCTCCAGCGTGACGGGGGTGAGATGGCGGGCGGCCGCTTCCAGGACGACCCGGCCTACCCGGCCGTTACCGGTGTAGAAGATGTGGTCCCAGCGCTGGCTGAGCAGCTCGGTGGTCTCGGGGATGCCCCCTTCGACGATGGCCACGGCCCGCTCGTCCAGGAACCGGGGTACGAGTTGGGCCAGCGTCTGCGATGTGATCGGCGCCAGCTCGCTGGGCTTTGCCACCACGCAGTTGCCGGCCGCCAGGGCTGCGGCGACGGGCAGGATCACCAGCTCCACGGGGTAGTTCCACGGGGCGATGACCAGGGCCACGCCCAGCGGCTCGGGCCGCACGTACCCACGGCCCGGTCTGATCGACAACGGGATGGCGACCTTCTCGGGCTCGGCCCACTCGGCCAGATGATCGATCATGCCCTCCAGCTCGGCCACGGTCACCGCCAGCTCGGACATCCAGGCCTCCGTGGCCGGCTTGCGCAGGTCGGCATGGAGGGCGCCCAGCAGCTCGTCCTCGCCCTCCTGCATTAGGCGGATGAGCTGGCGCAACTGCGACCGTCGCCATGAGAGCGGCCGGGTGAGGCCGGCATCGAAATTGGCACGGAGGTCCTGGACAATGGCGGCTGCGGTCACCAGTCCATGGTGGCGCGCCCGAGTACCTTGGCGGATCGGCCGGGCCACGGGAAGGCCGGGGTTGGCTCCGCGCCCGTCCCCACGGTCAGAGGAGACAACGTCGCCACTCTCCCGCCGCGGTGCGCCGGGCAGCGCCGTGCCTGGTGTCGGGGCTGCCACGGCCGTCCTTGGGCGGCCGTGGCCACAGATAGCCTCGCCCGCGCATGCGCCGACCCGCCCGTTCCCATCTGGAGGCCCCCGTTGTTCCTGGGTGACCAGTTGATGCAGTACATCGTGCTGGCCCTGGGCGGGGCGATGGTCCTGGGCACCGGCCTGGCCCTGGTCAAGCCCCGGCCCGAAATCAAGGACGGCGAGCTCGACCGTCCACCACTCGGTCGCAGCCTGGCGTTCATGGCCATCGGACTGTTGGCCGCCGTGTGGGCGCTCGCCACCCTGGTGCAGTAGCACCAGGGTCGGCCAGGGGTGCCGGGTGCCCGGGTGCCGGGTGCCGTACCGGGTACGGGGGCGGGTGCGGTGCCGGTGTCGGGTGCCGGGTGCCGGGTGCCGGCCTCAGGGCGCCGCATGTCGCCGGACGGAGGCGGCGATGCGGTCGACGGCTTCGGCCGCCTCGGCCAGGGTCTCCATGAACTGGAAGGCATGGGGCATGTCGTCCCACACCTCGAGCACGGCGTCGACGCCGGCCGCTCGCAAACGCTCGTGGAGCCGGACGGAGTCGTCGAGAAGGATCTCGTCGCTGCCCACCTGGACCAGCACCGGGGGCAGGCCGGTGAGGTCGGCACCGACGGGGCTGACCCGGGGATCGCTGACTTGGGTGCCGGTGGCCAACAGCGTGGCCAGGGCTCGCAATTCGTCCGGTCGCCACACCAGGTCGAGCTCGGCCTGGGTCTGGTAGGAGTCGCCCCTGCCGGCCAGGTCGACCCACGGCGACAGGAGCACGACCGCCGCCGGCAGCCGATGCCCACCCTGGCGCAGGGCCACGATGGCGGCAAGGGCCACGCCCCCTCCGGCCCCGTCGCCGGCGATGACGGTCCGACCCGGTTCGAGACCCAGGCGCTCCAGCTCGCCGAGCGTGGCGACGGCGTCGTCGACCGCAGCCAGGAACGGGCGCTCGAGCGCCTCGGTCCGAGCGGCGACAAGGACCCGAGCCGGCATCGCCCGGGAGAGTCGGGCGCACAGCCGCACATGGGCGGCGGGCGAGGAAGGGACCTGAGCGTAACCAGGTAGGTACAACACCGCTCGATCCGTCGCCTCTGCCCCGGCCGCCACCCAGCACGCCCGTCGGCCGGCCACCTCAACCACTTCGATGGCCATATCGTCCGGTTGGTCCAGCCGGTCCAGCCGGCCCGGCCCGCCTCTCGACGCGGCGGCGTCGCCCTCGTCGTCGTCGACCGGCACGGCCTCGGCCCCGCCACGTCGCCGCTTGGCCCGCAACTGGTGGCGCACGGCCTCGAGCTCCGGCGTCACGGCCATGGCCGGCATGGTGGCACGAACCGTCGAACCTGCCGCGTCCCGGCCCGGCCGGGTCCGCGCTGAGCCGTCCACCCGCGCTGCCCGGGCAGAACGGGTCGTGCCCGTGCACCTCAGATCCGGGCGATGTCGTACTCCTTGAGCTTCGCCTTGTTGGCCTTGGTGGGCGCCTGTAGGTTGAGCAGCTCGGCGTAGATGCCGTCGGACGCGGCCAGCTCGGCCGGTGGACCGATTTCGGACACGCCGCCGCCACGGATGCCCACGATGACGTCGACGTTCTGGATGGTCGAGAGACGATGGGCGATGATGAGCGTCGTCCGACCGCGCATCAGACGCTCGAGCGCGTCCTGCACCTCTCGCTCGGCCTTGCTGTCAAGTGAGCTCGTGGCCTCGTCGAGAACGAGGATCGGCGGGTTCTTCATGAGCGCCCGGGCGATGGCGATGCGCTGCTTCTGGCCGCCCGACAGCTTCACGCCCCGCTCGCCGATCTCGGTGTCGTATCCCTGCGGCAGCCGCTCGATGAAGTCATGGGCGTTGGCCGCCCGTGCCGCGGCGACGACCTGCTCGTCGGTGAAGCCCGACTGGCCGTAGGTGATGTTGGCCGCCGCCGTGCCCGAGAACAGCGCCGCCTCCTGGAAGACCACCCCGATGCTGCGGCGGAGCGAGGCCTGGCTGACAGTCCGGATGTCCGTCCCGTCGATCGTGATCTGTCCCTCGGTCGTCTCGTAGAAGCGCAGCAGCAGGTTGGCCAGGGTGGTCTTGCCCTCCCCGCTCTCGCCCACCAACGCCAGCTTGGTGCCGGGCTCCATGACGAAGCTGACATCGCTCAGCACCCGTCGGCCGCCCTTGTAGCTAAAAGACACGTCGCGGTACTCGACCCGGCCTGCGCTCACCACCAGCTCGGCCGCCCCCTCGTCGTCCTGGATACCAGGAACGAGGTCCATGATGGCGAAGAGGTCCTTGCTACCGGCCGCCGCCCGTTGGATCTGGTCGACGATGAACGACGATGCGAACAGGGGGAACTGGGCCTGGAGAGTGAGCTGCAACATCAACACGACGGTGCCTATCGAGTGCTGCAATGGCCCGAAAGTCCCGTTGAGGGCCTGCCAGATGATGATGGAGTAGATGCCGAAGAAGATGACGTTGATGCTCAGGCCCCGTATGACGTCGTAGCGGTGCCACTCTTTCGACTGTGCCTTGGTCTGGCCTTCGACCGAGCTCCGGGCCCCGGCGAAGATCCGGCTCTCGGCCCGTTCGTGGACGAAGGCCTTTACCACCCGGATATTGCCGATCGACTCGATGAAACGGCCGTTCCCGAAGTCCGACTGCTGGTTGATGCCCTCCTGCCTCTTCTGCCATCCCCGGCTCGTGAGCGTGGTCAGCCAGATGTACAGCGGGAACAGGACGGCCAACAACAGCGCGACGAACGGTGAGTACCGAGCCAGGATGGCCAGGGTGAACAGGCTGGTGAGAAAGAAGCCGATGAAGTTGTTGGCCATCGCCTTCACCAGCTCTGAGATCGTGGCGATGCTCCGGTCCAAGCGGCCGGTGATCCGGCCGGTTATCTCGTCGTCGTAGAACTCCAGGGGCAGCTCGAGGAGGTGGTCGTAGTAGCGCTGGCTCAGCAATGTGTTGAGCTTGGCTCCCAGCAGATCGCCGATGTAGCCCTGGATGTTGCTCATCAACGACACCATGACTCCGCCCGAGAACAGCAGGGCCAGGAGCACGCCGAAATAAGCGGTGCCGACGGACCTGCCCGATCCCCGCTTTACCACGGCGTCGACCAGGTACTTGAGGAGGAAGGGGTTGACCTGATTGAGAAGAGCGATGACAACAACGAAGAAGGCCGTCGCAAGATAGTACGGTTTCAGGACCCAAGAATAGCGGATGATCTTTAGGATGTCCTTCACGCGGTGCTATCCTAACCAGATGCCCACGAATGGGCCCGGTGAATTTGGAGGCCGCCGGTCCGGGGTTCAGGCAGGGGAGATCGGCGGGCGGCGACGCCGCCACCGCACCACGCGGATGGTGGCCAGCACGAGGGCACCGGCCCACACCAGGACGACGGCCAACACCTGGCCGTGGGCGTAGTTGCGGGGCACGAGGGTGTGATTGGCGGGATCGACGTGGCGACCGAAGCCGCGAATGGCCGGGTAGGCGAACAGGGCGAGGTGGCGCTACCACCATGGCGCCTTGGACGAAGGCCCGAACCCTTGCCGGTACCAGGCGGGTCAGGGCCGCACCGACCAGCAACGCCAAGGGCACGAAGACGACGTCGTGGCCCACCAGCATCCCGCCGAAAAAGCGTCCCAGCTCCCGTGGCTTCAACGTCGGTCGGGTCTCGGCGCGGTTGTGGAAGATCCCGTAGATCCCGTAGGCGATCACCACCCAACCGACGAGGGCCCAATCCAGAACGCGGGCCCGACGCCCTCCTTGGCGGCCATCGGGTCGTGGGGGCAGCCCGATATCGTCGTCGTACTGTCCATGCTGCCGCCTGTCCCCCTGTCACAGCACCACGACCCTGGTGACCCATTTGGTCTGCTCCACACCCGGGCGGTTGGGGGCGATCAGCCGCACCGGGGCCCCGTGCTCGATGTGCAGGAGCTCACCGCGCACATGCGTGGCCAGCATCGTGTCAGGATCGCTGGCCTGCAGAGGGTTCAAGATCGAAGATCCGTATACGTCGTGCTCGATCGACTCGATGCGCACCGACCGGCCCGCCGGTGCGCCGGCCAGGATGAGCAGGTCACGCACCGGGACTCCCTGCCAGCGGGCGCTCACGCTCCAACCCTCGACGCACTGGATGGGCAGGGTGGCCCGGTGGGCGGCCATGGTCCGGACCTGGTCCGCCGTCAACGCCACATCGGCGGCCACACCCCGGCCGGTGATGACGAGGCGGTAGTCGACCGAGGTGGCGTCGGGAATGACTCCGGCCGCCTCGGCGCTGCGGTTGACGGGCAGGCCCTGTGGCCCCGCGGGTCCCGGGGAGCCAGCACGCTGACGGCGGCCAAGGGCCGGACCGCCTCGCCGACGGTGGCGACCGTCAGTACGCCGGAGGCGGCGGCCACCGTACCCAGGAAGCCGCGCCTCGTCAGCCCCCCGGTCTTGGCTTCAGCCACGTCGAGGGTGGCTAGGTTGGCCTGGGCCAGCGGTGTCGAGCCCCTGCCGAGGGCGGAGCGGGTCAGCGTCCACTTTCCACCGATGTGGGCGACCAGGGCACCCATCGTCACCCACGACATCCAGAAGTGGGCGGCCCGGAAGCCGAAAGACCACGGGTACCACTCCACCAGGTTGGCCGTGCCCGTGAAGAGCAGGAACAGGCCTCCACCGACCAGAGGAATGAGCGACAGGCGCTCGATCACGGACGCCACCGAGGTGAACGGCGGCCACTGCACGATCCTCGGCCAGACCGTCCCGAGCTCGGCCAGCAGAATCGGGATGCTGGCGATGCCGGTAGCCACATGGACGCTCTGGGTAATGCGATAGAAGCCGGCCGGGCGTGACGGGAGCGTGAGCCAGGGCTGTGGGTTCTGGTGGATGTGGCTGAGGGCGCCGCGGAGCAGGAAGCAGAGCTTCGGGCGACCGAGATCCCGGCGTGACGACCAGTTCCGAGCACCGCCGGCGGAGCCGGCCGGGGGGTGTGGGGGGCTTTGTCCCCCACATAGAGCCAGGTCCGGCTTGCCGGTCCTGGCGGGAAGACGGCGAGCGGAGCGAGCTCCTCGAGGGGGGAGGCCGGGAGGGGGGCCTGCCCCCCTCCCGTCACGCTCATGGGTTGGAGAGCCGGGCAAAGTGGCGGTCCCCATGGGTGTCGATGCCGTCGAGACGCAGACCGGTCTCGGCCGCCAGCGCGGCGACGGCATCGGCGCCGACCACCGCCCACGGGAACCACCGCGTGGTCTGGCCGTCGCGTTCGAGGCGGGCCCTGAGCAATCGGCAGCCCCGACCCGACGCTTAGACCTCGGCCACCACCTCGCCTCCGGGCGCCAGCAGGTCGCCCAGCCGTTGCAGCAGGCGCACGGGGGCACCACCGATGCCGAGGTTGCCGTCGAGCAGCAGAGCGGTGCGCCACCGGCCGACGCCGGGTACCCGGTCGAACACCGAGAGTTGCAGGACGCTGACACCGGCCCGTCGGGCGACGGCCACGGCCCGTGGCGACGAGTCGGTGCCGAGGGCCATGACACCCCGGTGGACCAGGGCCAGGACCGCTCGACCGGGGCCACAGCCCACGTCGAGCACGGGCCCGGTGAGGCCGGCCAGCACGGTCTCGTCCTCCGCCGTGGGCGGTCCGTGCCAACGGTCTGTGCCGACGTCGAGGAGGGAACCGTCGTGGGCTCGCAGGGCCAGGCTCACCCCGGCCATCAGCACCGGGCGGTGGTGGGAGCACAAGGCGGACGGCTGCCCGGAGGCGCAGTGGCAGCGGCGCGGACCACGGGCGGCGACGTCGAGGCGGGCAGCCAGCGACCCGGTCCTGGAACGCGGGACAAGGGCGCCCACTTCGGCCAGATCGGCCACGGTGTCGATGTCGTTCAGCTGGTCCAGCAGCTCCACCCGGAGGCCGAGGCGCCGGAGGCGGCCCAGTTGGGCCCTGCCCGTCCCGGTCGTCGACATGGGGACGCCTAGGAAGACCCGGCTGTCCGCGTGCTGGAGGCCGATGGCCCACCAGCCGCCATCGGGGGCAAGACCGAGGACCGCATCGGTACCGCCCATGGCATCGGGCCTGTCGTGGCCGCTCCGGCCCTTCTCTCCGCCCAGACGGTTCGTGCCGGTCGGCCCGTCCAGGCGGCCCAAGGCGTCGTCGAGCAGGTCCGGCGTCACCTGGGGGGTGTCCATGCCGATCTGCAGACCCGGTCCTCCGGCTTGATCCCACGCTGCCGCCAGCCGCTGGTCGAGGCCGCCTCCGCACTGGGGCACCACGGTGAAGCCGGGAGGCAGCCAGGGCCCGGGCTCACCGTCCAGAGCGATGATGCGGCGATCGGCCCCGCACGACGCCACCGCCTCGAGGGTGTCAGCCAGGGCCGCGGCCGCCACCTCGGCGGCCTCGGCGGAGGTGAGGGAAGGACAGAGGCGGGTCTTGACCAGGCCGGCCACCGGCGCCTTGGCCATCACCAGAACATGGCTCAACGCAACACCCCGGCCATGTCCCGGATGGCGCGGGACGTGCCCCGCACCGTCCCGGTGACCTTGGATCGCCCGGTCCGGGGCCGGTAGACGACCGGCACCTCGACGATGCGCCAGTCGGCCGCGGCCGCCCGCAGCACCATCTCCAGTGGCCATCCGAATCGGCGGTCGACGAGGCCCAGCCCCAGCAGCCGTTGGCGGCGAGCGGCCCGCATGGGGCCGACATCGTCGAGGGCCACCCCCGACCGTCGACGCACCTCCCAGGTCAGGAAACGGTTGGCCAGCCGGGCGTGCGCCGGCCACGTGCCCCGCCGGTCGGGGCGCCGGGCACCCAGGCAGAGGTCGGCCTGACCCCTCATGACGGGGCCGGCGACGGTCACGAGCTCGGCCGGGTCGAGTGAGCCGTCGCAGTCCATGAAGCACACGACGTCGTCTGTAGCCGCCCGGAGACCGGCGAAACATGCGGCCCCGAACCCGCGGAGGGGCTCCACGACAACCTGCGCTCCCAGCTCGCGGGCGATGGTGCCCGACCCGTCAGTCGAGCCGTTGTCGACCACGATGGCGCGGTAGCCGCTGGGCATGGCGGCGAGGACACCCGGGATGGCATCCGCCTCGTCAAGGACGGGGAGCACGACGTCGGGCACACGGCGACCGTAGTCAGACCGGGACCCACGCCACTACGCCCGGCGCTTACGGTCTCGTGAAATTCTGGCCGTCACTTGCCGCAGCCGGGAGCCGGGCGGCACCATCTCGGCCATGCCCTCGCCCAGTCGCGTCCTCGTCGTGGAGGACGACCCGACCGTGGCTGAGGTGGTGGCCCGCTACCTGGTCCGCGAAGGGTACGCCGTCGAGTCAGTGGCTGACGGCCGGTTGGCGCTGGACCGGGCCCTGGCCGCGCCTCCTGACGTCATGCTGCTCGACCTGATGATCCCGGGCCTTGACGGCTTCGAGGTGTGCCGCCGCCTTCGCGATGCCCTGCTGGTCCCGATCATCATGCTCACGGCCAAGGGCACCGAGGACGACCGCATCGCCGGGCTCGATCTCGGCGCCGACGACTATGTGACCAAACCATTCTCACCCCGTGAGCTGATGGCGCGGGTCAAGGCCGTGCTACGGCGGGCCAACGCGCCGCTGGGTGCGGCGGCCGTCCCGGCCGTGCTGGTGGCCGGCGACCTGTGCGTCGACTCCAAGGCCCACGAGGCCAAGGTGGACGGCCAGCTGGTGGCTCTCACCTCTCGGGAGTTCGATCTGCTGGAGTTCCTCATGCGCCACCCGCGACGGGCCCTTCGCCGCGAAGAGCTGCTCGACCAGGTATGGGGCTACACCTACGGCGACACGTCGACGGTGACGGTCCATGTCCGCCGACTCAGGGAGAAGATCGAAGCGGACCCGGCTGATCCCCGCCACATCGTCACCGTCTGGGGCGTCGGCTATCGGTTCGAGCCGTGACCGCAGCCAGACCCCGTCCCAAGGAGCCCACCGGGGGCCACGACGGCGGACGGCGACGCATCGGCCGCCACCCGGCGGCGCTGGTGCTCGGCCTCGGTTGGGCCCTGGCCGCGGCCGTGGCCCTCGCCCTCGGTCTTCCCGTCGAGGACTCGGCTCTCCTCCTCGCCTACGCCGTGACCGGTGCCGGACTGGTCCTGGGCGCGGCGGCCCTGGTCCTCGGTCCCCGCCGCTCCCGCCAGGTCGGCAACCAGGTGGTGGTGGCGACGCTGGTCCCCGTGGCGGCCACGGTGGTCGGCGTGGGCGGGGGCGCCGGCCTCATGTTCGTGTCGGGCCACGACCTGCGGGCCGTGCTCGTGGTCCTCGTGGCCGCCAGCTCGACCGGGCTGGCCGCCGCCCTGCGGTTGGCCGGCAGCGTCACCCGGGGCGCCGCCCATGTGGGCGAGATGGCCCGACGCCTGGGCGACGAGTCCCAAGACGCCGTGCCGGGCGTGCTCCTCCCCCGCGAGCTGGCCCAGTTGGCCGCCCAGCTCGACACCACGGCCGCCCGCCTGGCCGAGAGCCGGTCACGCGAGCAGTCGCTCGAGCAGAGCCGACGCGAGCTGGTGGCATGGGTGAGCCACGACCTGCGCACACCGTTGTCCGGCATCCGGGCCATGGTCGAGGCGCTGGAGGACGGGGTCGTCGACGATCCCCAGACTGTGGCCCGCTACCACCGCACCATGCGCCTCGAAGCCGACCGCCTGGCCGGCCTGGTCGACAACCTGTTCGAGTTGTCGCGCATCAACGCCGGTGCCCTGCGCCTCGAGCTCCAGCGGGTTCCGCTGGGCGATCTGGTCTCCGACGCCATCGCCGGAGCCTCGCCGGGGGCGGCCAAGAAAGGGGTCGGGCTCGGCGCCGTGCCCGCCGATCCGTCGCTCATCGTCGAACTGTCCGCCGCCGAGATGGCCCGGGTGGTGCGCAACCTCCTCGACAACGCGATCCGCCACACACCGGCCGGGGGCCAGATCGTCGTGGAATCCAACGTGGACTGTGACGATGCCGTCGTCTCCGTGCGCGACGCCTGCGGTGGCATCCCCACCGAAGACCTCGACCGGGTCTTCGATCTTGCCTACCGGGGCGACCAGGCCCGGACCCCCAGCGACGACGGGGGCGCCGGGCTCGGCCTGGCCATCGCCCGGGGCCTGGTCGAAGCCCACCGGGGACGCATTGAGGTCAGGAACGAGGCGCCCGGCTGCCGCTTCACCGTCCGGGTGCCGTTGGCGCCAGCCCGGTGAGGGTCCTGGTCACCGGGGGCGCCGGCTTCATCGGGACGCATGTGGTCCGTGAACTGCAACGCCTGGGCTACAGCGTTCGCGTGCTCGACCTCGTCGAGGGTGAGGACGTCACCGACCCGGCCGCCGTCGACCGGGCCCTGGTCGGAGCGGACGCCGTGTGCCATCAGGCGGCCAAGGTCGGCCTGGGCGTCGATTTCAGCGACGTCACGGACTACGTCCACAACAACGACATGGGTACCGCCGTCCTGCTCGGTTCACTGTGGCGCACCGGCTTCGGGGGCCGGGTGGTGCTGGCGTCGTCCATGGTCGTGTACGGCGAGGGCCGCTACCGGTGCCCGGACCACGGCCGCGTCCGTCCCGGGCCTCGTTCGGTGGCCGACCTGGAGCAGGGCCGCTTCGAGCCACCCTGTGAGGCGTGTGGTGCGCCGCTGGCCTGGGAGCTGGTGGGCGAGGATGCGCCGGTCGACCCCAGGAACGTCTACGCCACCACCAAGCTGACCCAGGAGCACCTGTGCGCGTGCTGGGCCCGGGAGTCAGCCGGGTCGGTGGTGGCCCTTCGCTACCACAACGTGTACGGCCCGGGCATGCCCCGCGACACGCCCTATGCCGGGGTGGCCGCCATCTTCCGGTCGGCGCTGGCGTCGGGACGGGCTCCCCAGGTGTTCGAGGACGGTGGCCAGACCCGCGACTTCGTGCACGTCGCCGACGTGGCCGTGGCCAATCGGCTGGCCCTCGTCGCCGATGTCAGCGGTTTCGTGGCCCTCAACGTGGCCAGCGGCCGACCAAAGACCGTCCTCGACATGGCCAATGCCCTGGCCGACGCAACCGGGCCGACGGCGCCCCGTCCCCAGGTCGTCGGTGGCTACCGACTGGGCGACGTCCGTCACGTCGTCGCCTCGCCCGCCCGGGCTGCGGACGTGCTCGGCTTCCAGGCCGCCGTGGGCTTCGACGAGGGCATGGCCGAGATGGCGCGGGCCCCCTCCCCTTGAGGAGCTCGCTGCGCTCGCCCTCATCTCCCGCAAGGCCCGGCAAGCCGGATCCTTGCTGCATGTGGGGGGCGAAGCCCCCCACGCCCCCCGGCCGCCGCCAGAAACCGTCGCCATTGGCCGCGACCACATGACTCTTGGCGCCCAGGAAGGTCAAGAGAATGCTTGTGGGACTGAGAAGCCTTCGCGGTGGACCGTGGTGGGGCTTCTGGTCAGTGGTTGTGCGGGGGTCGTGCTCTCGGCGGACTGCGCCCGGCAGCTGATCCTGGGCGACCGGTGGGCGCTGATGGCACGGCTCGCGGTGTGGGTGCTGGCATGGGTGGTGGCGGTGCGCTGTGCCCTGCGCCTGCCGGCCCGGACCTCGATCCTGGTGGTCCTGGCGTTCGCCGCCCTGCTGCGGGTGGCCGCCCTGGCCGGTATCCCGTCGACCTCCGACGATGTGTACCGCTACTCGTGGGAGGCCCGGGTCCAGGCCGCCGGTGTCGACCCCTACCGCTACCCACCTTCCTCGCCGGCGCTGGCCCAGCTACGCGAACCCTGGCTGTGGCCCGGTGCCCGACAGTGCGCAGCCCTCGACCGGCCGCCCGGCTGCACCCGTATCAACCGACCCGACGCCCGCACCATCTACCCGCCGGTGGCCCAGGGGTGGTTCCGGGCGGTGTACGCGGTGGTGGGCATCGCCAGCCACGAGCGGGGGTGGCAGGCGGTGGCGGGCCTGGTCGACCTGATCCTGTGCGGGCTGCTCGTGGCGGCCCTACGGGCCTTCGGGCGGGACGAGCGCCTGGTGGTCCTGTACGCCCTGTGCCCGGTGGCGGTGCTGGAGATCACCAACAACGCCCACGTAGACGGGCTGGCCATCGCCCTGCTCATCGGGGCCCTACTGGCCCACCGCCGCGAACGGCCGTGGCTGGCCGGCGGCCTGCTCGGCCTGGCCGCCATGGTCAAGCTGTACCCCGCCCTCATCCTGCCCGCGCTGTGGCGCCGCCGGCCGTTGACCGTGACCGGCGCCTTCGCCGCCGTCTGCGGCCTGGCCTATCTCCCCCACGTCCTGGCTGTCGGCCTCAAGGTGCTCGGTTACCTGCCCTCGTACCTGCGCGAGGAGCACTACGACACCGGCTCGCGGTTCCTGCTCCTGGGCCTGTTGGGCCTGCCCGGCAACGTCACCACCGCTCTGGCCCTGCTGGCCGTGGCCGCGGTGATGGCGTGGGTGGCGTGGCGGCGGCCCCCCGTCGAGGTCGGGGCCGTGGCCGTGCTGGGCGTTCTCTTCCTCGTGGCCACGCCGGTGCAGCCCTGGTACGCGGTGGCCCTGCTGGCCGTAGCCACGCTGGCGGCCATGCCGTGGTGGGCGGCGGTGGCGGTGGCCGGCGAAGTCGAGTTCTTCGCCGTGATCCTCGACCACCCCCACCAACTGGCCCTGGGCCGAGCCTCCTACGCCCTGGCCACGGCCCTGGTGGCGTGGGGGTTCGCCCAGCGAATGAGAAGCAGGACAACGCCCCCGGAGGGCAAGCCCCCGTCGCCAAACCCAGCCGAGGATCGACCTTCCGAGATCAGTGCCAGCCCGCCGGCGGAGCCGGCCGGGGGGCGTGGGGGGTCTTGCCCCCCACACTGAGCAAGGATCCGGCTTGCCGGTCCTTGCGGAAGATGAGGGCAAGCGAAAGCGAGCTCCCAAAGCGGAGGGGGAGCGCGAGGGGGAGGGGCGACGCCCCACCCCTTCGCTACAACCCGGCGGCGAACTGGGCGGCGATGGCGGCGTGACCGACGGTCGACGGATGGAAACCGTCGGAGGCCACCAGCGAGGCCTCGCTACCGTCGGCCCGGGCCGCCAGGCCGGCGGCGTGCAGGTCGACGAGCACGGCTCCCTCGGACTGCACCACCTGGGCCACGGCCGCGTTGTAGGCGTCGACGGTGGCGTCGAGCGCGGCCAGGCCGGGAAGCGGCCCATTGGCGAGGCAGCGGACGCCGGGCGGCGGGCGGTCACCGCAGGCCAGGATGCCGGGCAGGTGGTCGAGCGGTGGAGTGTTGGCCACCAGCACCCTGGTGGCTCCTCCCCGTCGCAGCCGGTGGACCAGGTCGTCCAACTGCTGCTTGTAGGTGGCCACAGGCACGAGCCGGTTGATGTCGTTCACGTTGAGCCACACCGTGGCCAGGGCCGGCGACTGCGCCACGGCGTCGGGCACCTCCCGCTGCAGGGCGTCGGCCACGGTGGCGCCGGGTATGGCGAAGTTCTCCAAGACCGTCCCGGGGGGCAGATCCTTGCGGAACAGCACCTGGGGCCATGCCTCGTTCAGGGGATCGGCGGCTCCGATCCCGACCGTCTCACTGGCGCCGACGGCAACGTACACGACCCTGACTGGCGGCGGCGCCAGCGGCGGCCCCGCCACCTTCGGCTTCGGGCTGGCGCACCCGGCGGCCAGCACCACGAGCACCGCGACGAGGACGACCACGCCGCTCAGAGCCCGTCTGGCCACCCCACCTCGCCAGGCCCGGCTCATGCCGCTCCCACCGCCTCCCGGGCCGGCAGGCGGGCGGCCCGCACGGCCGGCGCGGTGCCGGCCAGCAGGGCGAGGACCATCGAGCCCAGTACGCCGCCGAGGGCCACCCAGCCCGGCAGCGACAGGCGCACCCCGGCGAGTCCCTGGTCGGTCAGATAGGTGTTGACCACCGAGCCGACGCCGGACGCAATGGCCCATCCCGTCAGGGTGCCCAGCGCCCCACCGACCAGGCCCAGGACGGCCGCCTCCACCAGGAACAGCCGCAACACGTCGCCGTCGCTGGCGCCGATGGCCTTCAGCACGCCGATCTCCCGACGCCGCTCGCGCACGGCGGCCAACATGGCGTTGGCGATGCCGAGCGAGGCGATGACCAGGGCGATGGCGCCGATGCCGGTGAGGACGATCTCCACCACCCTCAGGTAGCGCTGGACCGAGGCGATGAGGTTCTCGGGGGCCTGAGTCGAGTAGCCCACCTGGGTGATCTCCTGACGTACCTGGGTCACCTGGTCGAGGCGGCGGGCCACGACGAACAGACCGGCGTAGGGAGAGCTGGGCTGGCTGAACCGGCCCACCGGCCCACCGGCCTGCGACCACGCCCGAGCCTCGGTGACGGCGCCCTGGTCCATGACCAGTTGGCCGCTGGCCGCCTCCTGGGCCACGACTCCCACGACCGTCGCCTTGGTCCACCGCCCCTGCAGGCCCCGTCCCCGGCCCCGGGGCGCAGCGAGGACCATGGTCTGGCCGACGACCGACGCCGCCTCCTTGCGCCCCAGACCCAGCTGCTGGAGCCATCCGGGCGTGACCGCCACCTCGGTCGACGCCCCGGCGGTGGGGAGTCGGCCGGCCAGGATGGAGATGGGCAGGGCCGAGATCCGGCCCAGGTTGGCGCCGACGACCGTCTCGGCAAAGCCGCCGGGGACGTCGGTGTTGGACAGGGTGACGGTCGGCGGCAGCGACGTGGGCACGACCACGATCCGAGCCGTCACCACCGGCACCACCGAGCCGACGCCCGGCAGGGCCCGGATCTGGTCGAGGGCCCGTTCGTCGAGGTCCTTGGGAGCGCCCGGCTTGGCGTTGTCCTCGTCGATCTGGGTGGGGTCGGGCTCGGCCGCCGCCACCTTGACGCCGGCCAGGGGGCCGCCCTTGGAAAGCTCCGACAGCACCCGGGTACGGGCCGTGCCGGCGATGGTCAGCAGGGCGACGAGGAGCGTCGCCCCCAGGCCCACCGCCAGCACGGTCAGGACGGCCCGGCCGGCCCGCCGGCCCAGGCTCTTGGCCGCCAGGGAAAAGGCGTCGAGCCAGGTCATGGCGCGTGCGGCGGCACGGACCGCCGAGCGATCGGCGTGGTTGGCCTTCGGGTGCCGCTCACCGGCGGAGATCGGCCAGACCGCCCACCAGGCGACCGTCTACCAGTCGCAGCTGGCGGTCGGCCCTGACGGCGACCACAGGATCGTGGGTGACGACGATGACGGTGCACCCCTGTTGGGCGGGAAGGGCGGCGAGCAGGTCGACCACCCGCCGAGCCGACTCGCCGTCGAGGTTGCCGGTGGGCTCGTCGGCCAGGATCAGGGGTGGCCGGTTGGCCAGCGCCCGGGCCAGCGCCACCCGCTGGCGCTCGCCCCCCGACAGCTGCGGCGGCCGGTGGGTGGACCGGTCGGCCAGGCCCACGGCGTCGAGCAGCTCGGCCGCCCGTCGGCGCCGGGCCGACCGGCCCTGGCCGGCCAGCGTGCACGACAGCTCGACGTTCTCCGCCGCCGTCAGCGTGTCGAGCAGGCCGAAGTGCTGGAAGACGAACCCCACCGTGGCCCGGCGGTGGTCGGCCAGGCCCCGCCCGGACAATCCTCGCAGCTGGCGGCCGCCCACCATCAAGGACCCGCCCTGCACAGGGTCGAGACCGCCGATGAGGCCCAGCAGGGTCGACTTGCCCGATCCGGACGGGCCCAACAACGCCACGTGCTCGGCCGGCGCCACGTCGAGGTCGAGGCCGTCGAGGACGACGAGCCCGCCGTAGGCGTGATGGAGACCCTCGATGTGGACCACGGCTATATCCAAGCCGACCACGGCCCCCGAGCCACCGCGGCCAGGCCAGCGGAGGGCCGACGGCGCCGACGGACATGGCTGGCGCGGGCCGGCGGTGGACCCGGCCGCCGACCCGTGCCATCGTTCAGACCGTGCGACATCGTGGCCGCGTCGGGCCCGGGCATCCCCAGACTGGCACTGACCGGTGGAGGCTGTCGTGAAGCGGTCCGTCGGGTGGGGCGCGGCCGGAGCGGTGGCGGCCACGGTCGTCGGCGCGGAGGTGGCCCGGCGACGGGCGCGCAGCGAGGATGACGACCTCGAGGACCAGCTGGGTACCGGTGAGTCCTTCAAGGTGGAGGCCGACGACGGCGCCGTTCTCGACGGGGTGGTCATCGGCGATGGGCCTGACGTCGTGCTCTCACATTGCTGGACGGGGACAAGGGACGTGTGGTCGCCGGTCACCAGCCGGCTCCTCGACGCCGGTCACCGGCTCGTGCTGTACGACCAGCGGGGCCACGGCACGTCGACGCTGGGCGACACGGCGCCCACGGTGGCCCAGCTGGGTGACGACCTGCGGTCCGTGCTCGAAGCCGTCGACGCCCGCTACGCGGTCGTGGCCGGCCACTCGATGGGCGGCATGGCCGTCCAGGCCCTGGCCGTGGACCACCCGGATGTGACCGCCCAGCGGGTGAGGGCCCTGGTGCTGGTGTCGACGGCCAGCCGCCTCACCGGTCTGATGTACTTGGGCCACGTCGCCGCCACGGTCGTGGGCAACGAGCTGGTGGGTCGCCTGGTCGCCGGACGGATCGGCTCGGTGCTCGTTCGCCCCACGGCCGGGCGCAGCATCAGCCGCCGGCATCTGGCCATCACCCAGAGCGGGTTCTCGACGACGCCATCCGCCGTGCGCCTCGCCTACCTCAAGGCCATGCAGGCCATGGACCTGCGCGACGGGCTGGCCGACGTCGCCGTGCCCACCACCGTGGTGGTCGGGCGCCGCGACGTCCTAACCCCCGTCCGCTTCAGCCAGGCCATCGTCGCTGCCATCCCGGGCGCCCGCCTGGTCGAGGTGCCGGGCGCCGGGCATATGCTGCCGTTCGAGGCACCGGACCTGCTGGCCGACCTGATCGCCCAGGCCCACGGCGATGGGTCGACCGACGCCGTCCCGACGGCGCTGACACCCACCACCAATTCCAGCGGCGAAGGGGGGCACCGATGAGCGACGTCCTCGACCAGGAGGCCGGCGAAGACGCCGCCGACAGCGACGGGTTCCGCACCATGCTCGACCGGCTCAGCCGGCTGTCGGTGGACAGGCACTTCGAGGCCTACACCGACGTCGCCTGGGACAGCTCGGACATGGCCCTCGTCCCCGACGATCCCAGGCTGGACCTGCCGGGCCACGACCCGCTCGGGGCCAGCGAGTGGTACCGCTCCCAGCCGGCTGCGGTCCGGGCCCGGATCGGGCTGTACCGCTACGCCGCCTTCATGAAGGTGGGCTGGCACTTCGAGAACCTGCTCCAACGGGGGCTGCTGCGGTACGCCTTCACCCTGCCCAACGGCGCCCCCGAGTTCCGCTACCTTCACCACGAGATCATCGAAGAGTCCCAGCACACGTTGATGTTCCAGGAGTTCACGAACCGCTCCCGGCTCCCGGTCCGGGGGATGCCCAGGTCGCTGCGGGTCCTGGCCGAGCTGACCATCGTGCCCCTCAGCCGCTGGTTCCCGTCGATGTTCTTCGTCTTCGTCCTGGGTGGGGAGGACCCGATCGACCACCTGCAGCGCCGTCAGCTCGAAGACGGAGCCGTTCGCCACCCGCTGGTGGAGCGGATCATGCGCATCCACGTCACCGAGGAGGCGCGCCACCTCTCCTTCGCCCGTCACCACCTGAGGCACGATGTTCCCGCGCTGGGCTTCGTGCGCCGACACCTGTTGGCGGCGGTAGCCCCCATCGTCCTCGGCATCATGAGCCGGCTCATGCTGCGGCCACCGGCCGACCTCGTGCGCAACAACCGGATACCCCGGTCCGTCGTCCGCCAGGCATTCGGGTCGCTCGAAGGGTCCCAGCTGCTCAAGGACTCGGTGGCCAAGACGCGCCGCCTGTGGGTGGAGCTCGGGCTCGTCAACCCCGCCTCCAAGCTGTTGTGGAAGGCGGCCGGCATCTGGGACGAGCCGTCGCCACCCAACGCCCGCCGGTCGGCCGGCGCACAGACCTGACGGCCAAGCCTCAGACCACGCTGAAACCCGCTGGTATCGGCCCCCGGCCGGTGAGGGCCAACAGCAGATGGCCCGAATCGGGCCGGTCCTGCGCCATTCGCGCCGCCATGAGCAGACTGGCGCCGATCGGCTCGGCGAGCGCCGCCGGCACCTCCGTCCCGGTGGCCCGGGCCAGATCGAGGCTGTGCACGGTGAGCTCGAAGATCCGGGTCGGCAGGTAGGCGGACAGGGTCATCGGCCCCACCGGACTGGCCACGACCGCCTCGTCGGACGTCTGGGCCACAAGGGCCGTCACCCGGGCGGCGAGTGAGGCGACGGCGGCGGCCGGGTCGGCCCCCAGAGCGGCGCCCGCCTCCCGGCCCCGCCGGGCCACGGCGTCCGGGTCGGCCAGGCTGGACCGGGCCGCCAGCCAGTAGACGGTCGGGTCGTCGATGACGCCGGGGACCGGGTGGTCGCCGCTCGGACGGGGCCGGTCGCCCAGATAGGCCTCGACCGTCGAAAGGGCCCGGCTGGTGTGGCCGACGAGGTCGCGTACCGACCATTGCCCGAGGGCGGGCCGTTCCCAGTCGTCGCTGCCCAAAGCGCCGACCACCGTGGCGAAGGCGCCCGAAGCCTTGTCGAAACAGCTCCGCATGCGGTGGTACAGCGTAGTGACGGGCAAAGACACGGGCGGGTCGGCGGTGGCCTGGCAGAGTGGGCCGGTGGAGGACAACTACACCCACGGGCACCACGAGTCGGTGCTGCGCAGCCACCGGTGGCGGACCGCCGAGAACTCCGCCGCCTACCTACTGGGCTCCCTGGCGCCGGGCCAGCGGCTGCTCGATGTCGGATGCGGCCCCGGGACCATCACCCTCGATCTGGCCAAGCTGGTCGAGCCGGGCGTGGTGACCGGCATCGACCGCTCGGCCGACGTCGTGGCCGGGGCCGAAGAACTGCGCCGCCGTGAGATGGTCGGCAACGCCCGCTTCATGGCCGGAGACGTGTACAGCCTCGACTTCGACGATGGCTCCTTCGACGTGGTCCATGCCCACCAGGTCCTCCAACACCTCACCGATCCCGTCGCCGCCGTCGGGCAGATGCGTCGGGTGCTGCGACCGGGCGGCGTCCTGGCCGTGCGCGACAGCGACTACCCGGCCTTCGCCTGGGCCCCGGCTGATCCTCTCCTGGACCGCTGGCTCGAGCTCTACCTCCAGATCGTCGCCCTCAACGGGGCCCACGCCGACGCCGGCCGCCGGCTCCTGGGATGGGTGCAGTCCGCAGGTTTCACCGACGTCCGGGTGAGCAGCTCCACGTGGACGTTCGCCGAGCCCAAGAGCCGCCGCTGGTGGGGCGACCTCTGGGCCGAGCGGGTCGAGCTCTCGTCCTTCGCCGAGCAGGCCGTCGGCTCTGCGCTGTCCGAGCCGCAGGAGCTGGCCCGGATGGCGACGGCATGGCGGCGGTGGGCAGACCAGGCCGATGGCTTCTTCGCCGTCCTGCACGGCGAGGTCCTTGCCGTCCGCTGAGGGCCGGGCCGGAGGATCCGGCGGTAACGCAGCTCACGGCACATCAAATGCCGGCGGCCCGGTTAGAGACGGGAGCGGACGGCGACCAGGAGCTGGCGGGCGGCGGCCACTCCGTCGTCGGACGCCTTGGAGCCGATGATCTCGAGGATCACCGACCGGTCCTGCTGCAACAGCCCCAGCGCCACCGAGCGGGGCGAGCTGCGGGGGCGGACGGCCACGTAGGAGTCGTCACCCACTCCCAGGTCGGAGGCGGTGGGCTCGTTGGCCTCGGCCAGTAGGAAGTCGGTGTCGTCCCCCACGGCCACGACGAGCTGGGCGGCGGCCGGGTCACCGGCCGAGCCGACGGAGATCACACAGGCGTCCATGGGCGGCCCGAAACCGCTGGTGGTGCCCGGGTTGCGCGACGCCGGGACTGCACCCAGGACGGCCTGGGCCTCGGCGTCCTGCACCAGAGTGCACACCTTCTGCGAGGCGAGCGAGGTGCCCGGGACCACCGTCGTGGTGGTCGGCGCCGGCTGGGTGACAGTGGGGCGGAGGGGCCGGACAAGCCCGGTCGGCGGTGGGGTGGTCGACGTGGTGGTGGAGAACGGGACGGCCGGGCCCGAGGCCGAGCCGCCCTCGTGCAGGTTGAAGAGCAGAGCCACAGGAGCGAGCACGGCGGCGGCCACGCAGCCCACGGTCAGGGTCTTGGCCAACGTGACCACCCAGGCCGGCAGGACCACCCCGGAGGCCGGCCCGCCGGGCGGAGCCTGAGCCCAGACGTCCGGCCGTGCCGCCCCCGGCACATCCATGTGCTCGAAGGCTGGCGCTCCCGGGGGACGGGCCGGCCACCGCGGGCGCTCGACGGCCACGAGCCCTCCCGTCAGCCGATCCGGCCCAGGGCTGCCAGCGCCTCGGCGATCTGAACGGTGTTGAGCGCCGCCCCCTTGCGAAGGTTGTCACCGGTGACGAACATGGCGAGCGATCGGGGGACGTCAGCCCGCCGGATGCGACCGACCAGGCAGGCGTCGGCGCCCGCCGACCGCAGCGGCGTGGGCACCTGGTCGATCATCACTCCCAGGGCGGCGGACAGGACGGCGGTGGCCCGCTCGGGCGACAGGTCCCGCTCGAACTCGGCCACCAACGAGATCGAGTGGCCGGTGAACACCGGCACCCGCACGCATGTGCAGGCCACCGCCAGCCGGGGCAGACCGAGGATCCGACGGCTCTCGTTGCGGAACTTCTGCTCCTCGTTGGTCTCCCCCGATCCGTCGTCCACGAAGTGGCCGGCGTGGGGCACCACGTTGTAGGCGATGGGCTGGGGGAACACCACGGCCGTCCCCGGGTCGACGGCGTCACCGGCAAAGGCGAGCTCGCTGGCCTTGTCGCCCGCCGCCGCCACCTGGTGGGCCAGTTCGGCCACCCCCGCCCCGCCGGCCCCGGACACGGCCTGGTAGGTGCTGGCCACCACCCGGCGCAGGCCGGCCTCGGCATGGAGGGCGCCCAGCGGCGGCATGCAGACCATCGTCGTGCAGTTGGGGTTGGCCACGATGCCCTTGGGGATGGCGGCCAGGTCGCGGGCGTTGACCTCGGGGACCACCAGCGGGACCTCGGGGTCCATGCGCCAGGCCGAGGAGTTGTCGACGACGACGGCGCCAGCGGCGACGATGGTCGGCGCCACCGCCCGTGACAGGGTTGCCCCGGCCGACATCAGCACGACGTCGAGCCCGGTGAACGAAGCGGTGGCGGTGTCCTCGACGATGACCTCGACGCCCCGGAACCCGACGGCCCTGCCGGCCGACCGGGCGGACGCGAACGCCCGCAGCTCGGTGACGGGGAACGCCCGCTCCTCCAGGACCCTGAGCAGGACGCCACCGACCTGGCCAGTGGCGCCCACCACGCCGACGCGCATAGCCCCCAGCGTAGGCCACCACCGATATTGGGTCCGGGGGTGGCCTTCAGGGGCCGGAACGGCCGCTGAAGGCCACGGGCCGACCCAATCTCGCGATGATCCTGGCTATCGGACCGGCAATCCCGACTTGCCGAGTCAGCTTTGGGTACGGCACCGTGTGGGCCGTAATGGCCACGTACCAGCTGTCCCACCTCGACGCCCTGGAGGCGGAATCGGTCCACATCTTCCGTGAAGTGGTGGCCGAGCTCGAACGCCCCGGCCTGCTCTTCTCCGGCGGCAAGGACTCGATCGTCATGCTGCGGCTGGCCCAAAAGGCGTTCTGGCCGTCACGCCTGCCCTTCCCGCTGATGCACGTCGACACCGGGGAGAACTTCGACGAGGTGATCGAGCTCCGCGACCGCCTGGTGGCAGAGCTGGGCGTCCGCTTGGTGGTGGCCAGCGTCCAGGCCTCGATCGACACCGGCCGGGTGGTCGAAGAGACCGGTCCCCGGGCCAGCCGTAACCGGCTGCAGACCACCACGCTGCTCGATGGCATCGAGACCCACGGCTTCGACGCCGTCTTCGGGGGCGCCCGCCGGGACGAGGAGAAGGCCAGGGCCAAAGAGCGGGTCTTCAGTGTCCGCGACGAGTTCGGGCAGTGGGACCCCAAGGCGCAGCGACCCGAGCTGTGGTCGCTGTACAACGGGCGCCGGGCCCGAGGCGAGCATTTCCGGGTGTTCCCGCTCAGCAACTGGACCGAGCTGGACATCTGGCAGTACATCGAGGCCGAAGGCATCGAGGTGCCGTCGATCTACTACTCCCACCGTCGCACGGTGGTCCGCCGTGACGGCATGCTCCTGGGCGTCGGCGGACCGGTCCAAACCCTGCCCGGCGAGGAACCCTTCGAGGCCTCCGTGCGCTATCGCACGGTGGGCGACGTGACCTGCACCGGTGCGGTGGAGTCGGCGGCCCGGGCGGCATCGGACATCGTGGCCGAGGTGGCCGCCACCCGCATCACCGAACGGGGCGCCACCCGGGCCGACGACAGGTTCTCCGAAGCCGCCATGGAGGACCGCAAGAAAGAGGGTTACTTCTGATGCCCGCGGGCACGAGGGCGCGGACATGACGGAGCTGCTGCGGCTGGCCACCGCCGGCTCGGTCGACGACGGCAAGTCGACGCTCATCGGGCGGCTGCTGTACGACGCCAAGGGCATCTTCGAGGACCAGCTCGAGGCCATCGAGCGCTATTCGCAGCGCCGGGGCGACGACACCACCAACCTGGCGCTGTTGACCGACGGGTTGAGGGCAGAACGCGAGCAGGGCATCACCATCGACGTCGCCTACCGCTATTTCTCAACCCCCAGGCGCAAGTTCATCATCGCCGACACCCCTGGGCACATCCAGTACACCCGCAACATGGTGACAGGGGCGTCGACCGCCAACCTGGCCCTCATCCTCGTCGACGCCCGCAACGGCATCGTCGAGCAGTCCCGCCGGCATGCTTTCCTTGCCGCCCTGCTGCGGGTCCCCCACCTCGTCCTATGTGTCAACAAGATGGACCTGGTGGGCTGGGACCAGGGCCGGTTCGAGGAGCTGAAGGACGAGTTCCGGCAGTTCGCCACCAAGCTGGACGTACACGACCTGACCTTCATCCCGGTCTCGGCCCTCCAGGGCGACAACGTCGTCGAGCGGTCGGCCAACATGACGTGGTACGACGGAACCTCGCTGTTGCACCATCTCGAGGACGTGTTCATCGCCTCGGACCGCAACCTCATAGACGTCCGCCTGCCCGTGCAGTACGTCATCCGGCCGCAGTCGGCCGAATGGCCCGACTACCGCTCCTACGCCGGCCAGGTGGCGGGCGGCGTACTCAAGCCGGGCGACGAGGTGATGGTGCTGCCGTCGGGCCTGACGTCCAAAATCGAGTCCATCGACGCCTTGGACGGGCCGGTGGCCGAGGCCTTCGCCCCCATGTCGGTGGCCGTCCGCCTGGCCGACGACCTGGACGTGAGCCGGGGCGACATGATCTGCCGGCTCCACAACCAGCCCAAGGTGGGCCAGGACATCGACGCCATGGTGTGCTGGATGACCGACCACCGGTCGCTCACCGAGGGGACCAAAGTCGTCATCAAGCACACCACCCGAACGGCCCGGGCGCTGGTCAAGGACCTGCAGTACCGACTCGACGTCAACACCCTCCACCGCGACGAGACCGCCGCGCGCCTGGACCTGAACGAGATCGGCCGGGTGAGCCTGCGCACGACGGTGCCGCTGTTCCACGACGCCTACCAACGCAACCGGGTCACCGGCAGCTTCATCCTGATCGACGAGTCCAGCGCCGCCACCCTGGCCGCAGGCATGATCCTGTGATGACGACGAATACCGGCGTGGTGTGGCACACGGGCGCCGGGCGGGCCACCCGGCTGGCCGCCATCGGCTCCCCCGGCGGCGCCACCGTGTGGTTCACGGGCCTGTCGGCGTCGGGCAAGTCGACCGTGGCCGTCGAAGTAGAGCGCCTGCTGCTGGCCCAAGGCCGGCCCTGCTACCTGCTGGACGGCGACAACCTGCGCCACGGGTTGAACGGGGACCTGGGCTTCGACCGGGCCGGCCGGGAGGAGAACGTGCGCCGCGTCGGTGAGGTGGCGCGTCTGTTCGCCGATGCCGGCATCGTGGCCCTGGCCCCGGTCATCTCCCCCTACGCCGACGGCCGCGCCCGCGTCCGGGCCGCCCACGAGACGGCGGCCCTGCCCTTCGTCGAGGTGTTCGTGGACACGCCGTTGGCGGAGTGCGAGCGCCGCGACCCCAAAGGTCTCTACGCCAAGGCCCGCTCGGGCCAGCTGTCCGGTTTCACCGGCATCGACGACCCCTACGAGCCCCCGGCCGCCCCAGACCTACGCCTGGAGCCCGGGGCCGACGTCGCCGGGGCCGCCGCCTCTGTGCTGGAGCTGCTCCACCTCCCGCCCGGTTCGGGTGGCCCCAGACGGGGGTGATCAGAGCTCCACAGGGCTTGTCCACCCCCATATGGGCCCGGCTCTAGTCGGCGTCCAGCTCGAAGGCGGTGTGGAGGAGCTGCACGGCCCGCTCGCAGTCGGCCTCGCGAAGCACGCAGGAGATGCGGATGGGCGAGGTGGAGATCATCTCGATGTTCACGCCCCCGGCGGCCAGGGCACGGAAGACGGTAGCGGCCACGCCCGGGTTGGTCTTCATGCCGGCGCCGATGATGCTCACCTTGGCCACCGCCGCATCGCCGATGACGTCGGTGGCGCCGACCTCGGCCTGCAGAGAACGCCCCACGACCAGGCTGGCCTCCAGCTCCCTCGACGGCACCGTGAAGCTGATGTCGGTGACGCCGTGCACCGAGATGCTCTGCACGATCATGTCGACGTTCACATGGTGTTCGGCGAGCGCGGTGAACAGCTGGCCGGCCACGCCGACACGGTCGGGCACCCCGGTCACGGTGACCTTGGCCTCCCCCGGCTCGTGGACGACAGAGCTGACGATGGCCTGCTCCATGGAGTGGTCCTCCTCACGGACGGTGCTGCCGGGCTGCCAGGTGAAGGATGACCGCACCTCGAGGGGCACCTGGTGGGTGCGGGCGAACTCGGCCGCCCGGACCTCGGGCTTGGGGCAGCCGGCGGCACACATCTCCAGCAGCTCCTCCCACGAGAGCCGGGCGATGCGGTAGGCCGACGGCACGATGCGGGGGTCGGCGCTGAACACGCCGGTGACGTCGGTGTAGATCTGGCACACGGACGCGTCGAGCACGGCGGCCAGCGCCACCGCCGTGGTGTCGGAACCGCCCCGGCCCAGAGTGGTGACGTCCTTGGCCACGCTCACCCCTTGGAACCCGGCCACCACCGGCACCTGTCCATCGGCCAGGGCGGACCGGATCCGGTCGCCCCTGATCTCCACGATCTTGGCCCGGGTGTGGCTGGTGTCGGTGATGATGCCGGCCTGGCTGCCGGTGAAGCTGGACGAGGGCACCCCGAGGTCGGCGAGGGCCATGCACAACAGCGCCATGGTGATCCGCTCTCCCGAGCTGAGCAGCATGTCGAGCTCGCGTCCGGGCCGGGTGGCGGAGACCTCCAGCGACAGGCGTTCGAGCTCGTCGGTGGTCTTGCCCATGGCGCTCACCACGGCGACGACCTCGTGGCCCCGCCGACGGGTGCGACCGATGTGGTCGGCCACGGCCCGGATGCGGTCGGCGTCGGCCACCGAGGTGCCCCCGAACTTCTGGACGACCAGGGCCACGGCCGACGAGGGTAGATCTTCAGGCCGCGGACGCCGTGCCGTCCGGCCCTCCCGTTCGCACCGAGCACCTATGGTGTCGGCCCGTGCCGAGCGAAAAGCGATCGCGCAAACGCCAGGGGCAGGCCATGCGCCGCGCCGCGCTGGCCAAGGCGCGCAAGCGCGAGCAGCGCAAGAGCCAGGGACTGTACGCCGGGGTGGCCGTGGTCGTGGTCGCCGCCCTCGTCGGCGGCTACCTCGCCCTGCACCACAACAGCTCCAAGAAGGTCTCGGCCAACCAGACGAGCACGACGGGGCCGGGCGACTCGACCACGTCGGTGACCCAGCCCAGCCCACCCAAGGCGGACCCGGCGGCCAAGGGGGCCACGCTGACCGGCGACACCCCGTGCCCGAAGGCCGACGGGTCGTCGCCCCGCACCACCGGCTTCGCCAAGGCGCCACCCATGTGCATCGATCCCAAGAAGACCTACACGGCCACCTTCGACACATCGGCCGGCGTGGTCAAGGTCGCCCTGGACACCAAGCGCACGCCGATGACCACCAACAACTTCGTGGTCCTGTCCCTCTACCACTACTACGACGGCACGTCCTTCGACCGGGTGGATGACACCCTCGACATCATCCAGGGCGGGTCGCCGCAGACCCAGGACATAACCGACCCTGGCCCGGGCTACAACATCAAGGACGAGGGTGGGAAGTTCTCGTACAGCCCAGGTGACCTCACCATGGCCCGCGGCCAGAACGCCGACAGCGCCTCGGCCCAGTACTTCTTCGTCACCGGGCCCAAGGCCTCCCAGCTCGACAGCCAGGGGACATACGTGACCTTCGGCCACACGACCGCCGGCCTGGACATCCTGCAGAAGGTCGAAGCCACCAGCGCGGCGTGCCCGGCGGACCAGTCTGACCAGGGCTGTCTCGGCGGTCGCCCCGATCCGGTGGTCACCGTGAAGACCGTGACCATTGCCGCCGGCTGAACCGATCGCCGCCACCTGAACCGGCCGCGGCGAACGCGACCCACGAGCCACGCCACCACGAGAGGAACCTTCATGTCCACCGAAGCCCCCGAACCGGACGGGTCGAGCCCTCGCAAGACCCACTTCGACGGCATCCCGCCCATGACCATCGACGCGGCCAAGCGGTACAGCGCCGAGCTCACCACGAACCTGGGCTCCATGACGATCGCCCTGGACGCCGCCGGCGCGCCGCTCACCACCAACAACTTCGTGTTCCTGGCGCGGTGGCACTACTTCGACGGGCTCATCTTCCACCGCATCATCCGCGACTTCATGTGCCAGGGCGGAGACCCCACCGGCACGGGATCGGGCGGCCCCGGCTACCGCTTCGCCGACGAGCTGCCCAAGGCGGGCCGGTACGAGAAAGGATCGGTGGCCATGGCCAACGCCGGCCCCGACACCAACGGCAGCCAGTTCTTCATCGTCAGCGGAAAGGCGGGCATGGCCCTGCCCCCCAAGTACTCACTGTTCGGCAAGGTCGTCAAGGGCCTCGACGTCGTCGACCAGATGCAGGCCGTCCAGACCGCCGGCGGCGACCGCCCGGTGAAGGACGTGGTCATCCAGTCCGTGACCGTCTCGGAGCAGTAGCGCGGGGCGGGGCGTAGCCCCTCCCCGGCGGGCCCCTCCTCTTGTGCTCTACGAGGGCAGGACGCTGAGATCGCGTTCCTGGCCGTCCACCCAGACGGTGACCTGGCCGTCGCCCACGGCCCGCCACGGGGAACCCGGGCTCAGCACCACGCCCGTCTGCTCGGGTAACCCGACCACGGCCACTCCCTTGGAGGCCAGGGCCAGGGTGCGGTGGACGCGCTCGGCGGAACCGGCGTCGTGGTGGGGCAGGACGGCCATGTTCTCGACCAGTCCCAGGCCGAGGGTGAACGCCCCGCCGCGCGGGTCGACCATCGGGTCGCCCAGCACCATGGCGCCGGCCGACGACCCGGCCACCACCGCACCGTCCCGCCACGCCTCGACCAGCGCCTCCCACACCGGCGAGCCCTTCAGCACCGAGCGCAGGTGGAGCGGGGAGCCGCCGCCCAGGTACACGAACCGGGATGACCGGATGGCCCGGGCGTTCTCGTCGGCCCCGGCGTCGACGCGACCGAGGACCATGACCGGGCGCACGGTGGCACCGAGGCTGTCGAAGTAGGCGGCGGCCCAGTCGACCGCCCTGCCCGGATGCTCGTAGGCCGCCGCCGTGGGCAGGACCGACACCTCGGTGCCACCGCTGGCTTCGAGCAGCTCGGCGTCCAAGGCACGGCAGCCGTCTCGCCACTCACCCCCGCCCACCAGTGCCAGGGTGCCCTCGGTCGTCGTCATGGCGTTGCCTCCGGTCGGATGCGTCGGATGGCCGTGCCCTCCACCATGTCGAAAAGGGCACCGCCGGACAGCGGAATGCGGAACCGGTCACCGTCGGTGACCACGAAGCCCCCGGCCCACAGGGCGCCGAGCACGTCGCGGTCGAGGTGGCAGCCGGGCACGACCCGTGACCACAACGGGGTGGCGGCGTGCTGGGCCCGGCCGCGCCAGCCAGGGCTGCGCACGTGCTCGAGGAACAGCAGTCGGCCGCCGGGCGCCAACCCGCTCAAGAGGCGGGCCACGGCTCGGTCGAGGTCGGGCACGGTGCACAGTACGCCGCAGCAGACCTCGGTGTCGTAGGGCGGTTCGGGGAAAGGGTCGTCGACGCCGCCCGGGTAGGCCCGCACGCTCACCGGGGCGGCGGCGGCCCGGGACACGAGCCGCCGCCGCATGGCCCCGTCGGGCTCGATGACGTCGACCCGCTCGACCTGGGTGGACCGGTAGTGGGCCAGGGAACGGCCGGTGCCGCCGCCGATCTCCAGCACCTTGCCCCTCGCCGTGCCCAGAAGCCGGCGGCGGCGCTCGGCCAGGGCGGCCCGCTCGAGCGGCTCGGTGAGCCGGTCGTAGACGGCTGCGAACAGGGGATGGTCAACCATGACAATCCCCAAGGTTGTCCACAGGCGTGGGATAACTCCTCCGCCGAATGGGCCCGAGCCGTGCGTCACCGCAGATGGCAGGGTGCTCGCCAAAGTATTCACACCAAGCGATACTGAGTGGGGGCGTCCAGCGGCCTTTCCCCAGGGTGACCTGTGGGCAAACATCAGGATTCACCACGTGGAGCACCGGCCACGCCTGCCGCTAGGTTCTCGGCCATGCCCTGCGCTCCTGCTCACCGCGTCGTGCACCGGCTGGTGGCCGTCGCCCTGGTGGCCACCTGTTCGCTGGGCGTTGTCGGGTGCCGGGGCAAGGCGGCAGGCGACGGGCGGACCGACCCGCCCAGCAGCGTCGCCCACAAGAAGTAGAGCGGTCACCAGGGCCGGTGCCGGCGGGCCGGCACCGGCCTGGCCCACCACCGTCCGGAGAACCGCCACCCCGACCCCTCGGTCACCGGTGGCTGGTACACGACGGGGCGTGGCCACAAAAGCTCGACGGCGGCGACGATGGCCGCCACCTCGGCCGCAGAGGGCCGCTCGCAACCAGCCACCTCGGCCGTTGCCCCCGACGGCGTTCCGGTCACATCGGCGGTCGGCCCCGACGGCCCCGACGGCGGTCGTGTCACAGCGGCATGTTGCCGTGCTTGCGATTGGGCAGGTCTTCCCGCTTGGAGCGGAGGATGGCCAGGCTCTTGATGAGCACCGCCCGCGTGTCGGCCGGGTCGATGACGTCGTCGACGTACCCCCGCTCGGCCGCCACGTACGGGTTGGCGTAGCGCTCGGTGTACTCCTCGACCAGCTCGGCCCGGCGGCCCACGGGGTCGTTGGCCGTGGCCAGCTCTCGTGAGTAGACGACGTCGACCGCGCCCTGCGGGCCCATGACGGCGAGCTCGGCCGACGGCCAGGCGAAGGCGAGGTCCGAGCCGATGGACTTGGAGTCCATGACCACGTAGGCGCCGCCGTAGGCCTTGCGGGTGATGACCTGGATGCGGGGCACGGTCGACTCGCAGAACGAGTAGAGCAGCTTGGCCCCGTGGCGGATTATGCCGCCGTACTCCTGGTCGGTGCCGGGCATGAACCCGGGGACGTCGACGAAGGTGACCAGGGGCAGGTTGAAGGCGTCACAGGTGCGCACGAAACGGGCACCCTTCTCGCTGGCGTCGATGTTGAGCACGCCCGCCAGGACCTGGGGCTGGTTGGCCACGATGCCCACTGCGTGGCCGTCGAACCGGGCGAACCCACAGATGAGGTTCATGGCCCAGTGCGGGAAGTACTCGAAGACGTCGCCGTCGTCCACCACCGCCTTGAGGACCCTGCCCATGTCGTAGGGCAGGGTGGGCGAGGCCGGCATGAGCTCGGCCAGCTCCGGGCAGCGACGCTCGGCGTCGTCCTCGGTGACGATGCGGGGCGGCTGCTCCAAGTTGTTGGAGGGCAGGAACGAGAGCAGGTAACGGACGCTCTCCAGGCACTCCTTCTCGTCGCCGGCCACAAAGGTGGCCACGCCCGACTTGGTGGCGTGGCTCATGGCCCCACCCAGCTGCTCGAGGGTGACCTCCTCGCCTGTCACCGTCTTGACCACGTCCGGCCCGGTGATGAACATGTGGCTGATCTCACGCACCATGAAGATGAAGTCGGTCATGGCCGGGCTGTAGACCGCTCCCCCGGCGCAGGGCCCGAGGATGACGCTGATCTGGGGGATGACTCCTGACGCCTGCACGTTTCGGCGGAAGATGCCGCCGTAGGCGTGGAGGCTGACGACGCCCTCTTGTATGCGGGCGCCGGCGCCGTCGTTGATGCCGATCATGGGCACGCCCACCGACGTGGCCAGGTCCATCACCTTGTGGATCTTCTCGGCGAACACCTCGCCCAGGGCGCCACCGAAAACGGTGAAGTCATGGCTGAAGATGCAGACCTTGCGGCCGGCGATCTCCCCGAAGCCGCACACCACGCCGTCGGTGTAGGGCCGGGTCTCCTCCAGGCCCATGCCCGACGCCCGATGGCGGGCCAGCATGTCCAGTTCCTGAAAGGTGCCGTCGTCCAAGAGGAGGTCGATTCGTTCCCGGGCCGTCAGCTTTCCCTTGGCGTGCTGACGCTCCACGGCGTGGGGCGTGCCGGCGTGAAGAGCCTCGTCCTTGCGCCGCCTCAGGTCCGCGAGCCGCTCGCTCATGGGGTGCTCGGACATGCCCGGGAGCCTAGGCCGGTACCCGGCGCCTGGAGGGTGGGCGTGGGTGCGATGGTGGTGGGCAGGATGGGCCGGTGCCCCTTGAGCCACCGCCCAGCCGATGGGCGTTCCCGGCCGACGCCGATCCCGTTGACGGCGAGGTGGTGGGCGTCGGGGCGGACCTGGAGCCGGCCACCCTCCTGTCCGCCTACCGGGCAGGACTGTTCCCGATGCCGCTGGACGGTGGTGCCATCGCCTGGTGGTCGCCCCACCCCCGGGGGATCCTGCCGCTGGCGGGCGTGCGGGTCAGCCGCTCGCTGCGCAAGGCCTGCCGGCGCTTCGAGATCCGGGTCGACACCGCCTTCGACGAGGTGACGGCGGCGTGCGCCGACCCCGGTCGGGACGGGGCGTGGATCACCCCCGCCATCCGAGACGCCTACGTCCGCCTCCACCGACTTGGATGGGCCCATTCGGTGGAGGCGTGGTCCCTCGAGCACGGGACGCTGGAGGGCGGTCTCTACGGTGTGGCCGTCGCCGGTCTGTTCGCCGGTGAGTCGATGTTCCACCGGGCCACAGACGCGTCCAAGGTGGCGCTCGTCGGTCTGATCGAGCGGATGACGGCGGCCGACGGGATACCCGCCGACAGGCTGCTGGACGTGCAGTGGCGCACCGAGCACCTCGGCTCGCTCGGCGTGGTGGCCGTCTCCCGGTCGGAGTACCGGCGCCGCCTGCGCCGCGCCTTGGAGCTTCCTCTGCCCCCTGCGTTCGCCTGAAGCACCGCGGGGAAGGGTGACGGTGATCCGGCGTCACACCCGACGGGCCAGAGCCTCCACCCGGCGGAGCACGCCGGGGGCGTCGATACGGGCGCAGAGCCCGGCGAGCTCGGGCGTGGGGCCGATCCAGCGCAGGGCTTCGGCGCTGGCCAGCAGGGCGCGGTCGACCCGCAGGGTGGCCAGGTCCTTGAACAGGGCGGCATCGCTGCGATGGGCGGCGAGCGTGGCCGCCAGCACGCCGCTACCCCGTACCGATACCTCCCACTGGCCCACGGCGTCGGGGATGTCCTCGAGGTGGCGGTAATGGCGCAGCACGGCCGCCGCCGACTTCGCCCCCCACCCCTTGAGCCCGGGGAAGCCGTCGGCCGAGTCGCCGACCAACGCCAGCCAGTCAGGGATGGACTGGGGCGGCACCCCGTACTTCTTCTCCACGCCCGCCTCGTCGGTGACCGTGTCGGTCCGACGGTCGACCTGCACCACGTGGCCATCCCGGACGCACTGAGCCAGGTCTTTGTCCGGGGTGCAGATGACCACCTGATCGCAGCGGGGATCGTCTGCGCATACCGCCGCAGCCGACGCCAGGGCATCGTCGGCTTCGAGCTCGACCATGGCCCATACCACGACTCCCATGGCCATCAACGCCTGCTCCAGCAGACCGAACTGGCTCAGCAGCAGCGGAGGGACGCCGGCGCCGGTCTTGTAGCCGGCAAAGAGGCGGTTGCGGAAGCTCTCGATGACGTGGTCGGTGGCCACCCCCACATGGGTGGCGCCCTGCTCCAGCAGTTGGCAGACCGAGCCCAGCACGCCCCGGACCGCCGCCACCTCCTGGCCGTCCGCCGTGGTGTGGCTGGGAAGCGGGAAGAAATGACGGAACAGCTCGTAGGTGCCGTCGATGAGGAACGCTCTCACGCCAGGCTCCGGGGAGGACCGACGGCCGTCACACCTGAACGAGCTCGACGAGGGTGCCGAAGGCGGGGCGGATGAAGGCCACCGTCGTACCCCGGCTGCCGGGCCGGGGAGCCTCGTCGATGACCCGGGCGCCGGACTGCTTGACAGTCTCCAAGGCGGCGGCGCAGTCGGCCACCCGGTAGGCGATGTGGTGGAGCCCCTCGCCCCGCCGCTCCAGATGTCTGGACACGGGCGAATCGGGCCGGGTGGGCGCGAGCAGCTGCACGTAGGAGTCGGCCAGCCGCACCATGGCCTCCTCCACCCCGTCGGACTCGACCCGTTGACGGTGCTCGACCCCCGCCCCGAAGACCTCGGCGTAGTAGGCCACGGCTGCGTCGAGGTCGTGGACGGCGATGGCCACGTGGTCGATCCGGGTCAACAGCCCACCGCTCCCGTCTCCAGCCCGCACGGTGGAGAACGCTACGGCAGGCGGCGCCAAGGTGCACCACCCGCTCTGGCACCGGCCGATGGCCGTCAGTCGACCAGGCGGCGGCCTTCCAGGGCCCGGCCCAGGGTGAGCTCGTCGGCGTACTCGAGGTCGCCGCCCACCGGCAGGCCGCTGGCGATGCGGGTGACCTTGAGGTCGAGGGCTTTCAACTGGCGGGCGAGGTACATGGCCGTGGCCTCACCCTCGAGGTTGGGGTTGGTGCACAGGATTACCTCTTCGATGCCCTCGGCACCGAGGCGGGCGAACAGCTCACGGATGCGGAGGCGGTCGGGGCCAATGCCCTCGAGGGGGTTTATGGCGCCCTGGAGCACGTGGTAGCGACCCCGGTACTCGTCGGTCTTCTCCACGGCCACGATGTCCTTGGGCTCCTCGACCACACACACCACGGTGTGGTCACGTTTGGCGTCGAGGCAGATCCGGCACTCGACCTCGTCGCCACCGGGCATGCCCTCGGCCACGTTGAAGCAGCGGCGGCAGAAGCGGATCCGCTCCTTCACCGTGGTGATGGCCCGGGCCAGGCGGCCGGCGTCCTCGGCCGGCAGCTTCAGCAGGTGGTAAGCGACCCGCTGGGCCGACTTGGGGCCGATACCAGGCAGTCGCCCGAGCTCGTCGATGAGATCCTGGACGGGTCCGGCGTAGACGTTGGCCACGCCGGTCTAGCCGCCGAGCAGGCCACCGAGCCCACCCAGACCGCCGAGCCCGCCCAACGCCTGGGCGCTCACCTCGTTGGCCTGGCTGACGACGTCGCGCAGGGCAGCCAGCACCAGATCCTCGAGCATCTCGAGGTCGGCGGGGCTGGCGCCCTCGACGGCCTCAGGTCGGATGTGCACGGCCCGGAACTCCAAACCGGCGGTGGCCTCGATCGTGACCACGCCGCCACCGGCAACCCCCTCGACCTCCTCCTCGGCCGCCTGGGCCTGGGCCTCCATGAGACCGGCCTGCATGGCTTGGGCCTGCTCGAGCAGGCCCCCCATGTCGACCCCACCCAGGTTGATGGCACCCAGGTCGATGCCGCCCAGGTCGAGATTGCCCACGTCGAGGTCGCCGAGCCCGCCGGGCATCTCGGGCTGGACCACCTCGGGCGTACCCACCACCTCGGGATGGACCACATCTTCCGGCGGCTCTGGGGTAGACGTCACGGGACCTCCTCGGCGCCGGGGAAGGCCTGGAGCAGGCGTTCTTCCGGCGAGGCTACCGCTTCGGCCGCTTCCACCAAGGCATGCGGATCGAGGTGCTCGTCGCTCTCGTCGTCAGGCGCAGGACCGGCGACGGCGCCGTCGTCGACCACCAGCCGGACCGACACCGGCCGGCCGAAGTGGGCGCGCAGGGCGTGCTCGACCTCGGCCCGCCGCTCGTCGCAGTGGTCGCGCTGGTGGGCATTGTCGACGGCGAAGCCGGAGCGGCCGCCACCCAAGGTGACCCAACGGCCGGCACCCCACAGCGCCTTGGTCTTGGGCGACAGGCGCCCGAACAGGCCGTCGCCCCACGCTTTGGTGAGCGCCTCGCGGCTCGGAGGTTGCCCGTCGCCGCCGCCCTCGCCGGCCCCGTCGTCGCGATCGCCGGCCCCGGCCGTCGGTCTGGGTTCCGGTGCGCTCTTGGCCGGCGACGTGGCCCCGTCGAGCGGCCGGGGCGTGACCGGGCCCGAGGCCCGGCGGCCCGGCGACGAAGGTGGGGGCGGCTTGGCCGCGGCCTGCGCTGCGTCCAGCGCAGCGCGTGGGCCGGCCAGGCCGGCGGCGGCGGCCGACGGCGGCGGAACCGGCGACTTGGCCGTGGGCTGCACCATATCGGGTGCACCGGGACCGGCCAGGCCGGCAACCGCGGCCCCAGCCACGGGCTCGGCCACGGCCGTCGAATCCGGGGCCCCGGGACCGGCTTCCACGCCCGTACCGAACACCCCATCGGTCGACCCGAAGCCAGCCGGCCCGCCCGTGGCATGGGGGCGTCCGGCGGCGGCCCGCTCCAGGCGCTCGAGGCGTTCGACGATGGCGGCGACGGACGTGTCGAGCTCGGGCTTGGCCAGGCGGACCAGGGCCACCTCGAGTGTGACCCTGGTGTCGACCGACTCGTGCATCTCCACCAGGGCCTCGCCCAGTGTCTCCATGGCCCGCACCATGGCAGCCGGCCCCAGCCGCCGGGCCTGGTCGGCCACCGCCGCCAGGTCGGCCGCCGGCAGATCGACGAGGTCGGGAGCCTGGGTGGACAGAAAGGCGTTGCGGAGGCGCTCGACCAGTTCCACGGTCAACCGTCGGGGATCGCGCCCGGCGGCGGCACCGGCGGCGACGGCGGCGAGGCACCCGAGCGGGTCGCGCTGGCCCAGGGCGTCGATCACACCACCGGCCACGTCGGCCTCGTCCTCCGCCCCACCGGCGGCGGCCACCTGGTCGAGCACCGACAACGTGTCGCGAGCCGAGCCCCGGCCCCGCCGCACGGCCGCCTCGAGGTCGTGCCCGGACAGGGCCAGACCGGCGGCGGCGGCCACATCGGCCGCCAGGTGGCCCAGCACCTCCGGGTTGAGAAGCTTGAACTCGTAGTGCTGGGTGCGGCTGCGGATGGTGGGCAGCACCTTCTGCGGATCGGTGGTGGCCAGCACGAAGACGACGTGCCCGGGCGGCTCCTCCAGCGTCTTCAACAGCGCGCTGGACGCGTCGGTGGTGAGCTGATGGACCTCGTCGACGATGTAGACCTTCTTCTGGCCGCCGGTGCCGATGGCCACCGTCTCCAGCAGCGATCTGACGTCCTCGATCTTGCGGTTGCTGGCCGCGTCGAGCTCGATGACGTCGAAGCTGACACCGCGCTCGATGCCCCGGCACGACTCGCACGCCGTGCAACAGTCACCGTCGGCCTGCAGGTCGGTGCAGTTGAGGGCCTTGGCCAGGATGCGGGCGGTGGAGGTCTTGCCCGTGCCCCGCGGGCCGCTGAACAGGTAGGCGTGCGCCACCTTGCCGTCGCGCACGGCGTTGCGCACCGCCTTGACGACGTGCTCCTGGCCACGCACCTCGGCCAAGCACTTCGGTCGGTAGCGGCGGTAGAGCGACTGGTAGGGCAGGTCGGACACGACCCCTGATCCTATGGGGTGGCTGCGACAGCGGGGCCGCCGGAGGCGGGTCAGCCTTGAACCTGTCGATGGCTCGGGCTGTGGCCGCCCGGCCCGATCTGCCCGACGCAGGAGCGACCCGCCGGCTGTGTGCGATGGCCAGGCGATCTGCGGCACAGGAGGTGATCCGCTGAGAGCTGCTGCCTTCCGGCCCTGACTCGGTTCACGGCACGACCTTGCGCAGGACCCGGCCACCGCACGCAGGCGGCGGGCCGATCCAGTGCCTCCATGCTAGGGGATCCGGGCGATGGCTGCTCCGCCTCCGCCTATCCTGGTCGGGCCTGGAGGGGTGCGAGAGCGGCCGAATCGGCACGACTGGAAATCGTGTGTCCTTCACGGGACCGTGGGTTCGAATCCCACCCTCTCCGCCAGACGCGCTCTGTTTGGATGGGCCCAAATGGGTGTGATCAGTGCCTGTAGCGCTTCGCTCATCCCCATATGGGCCCATCGAAAACAGGTGCTGGAGGCCGACATGGCCGAGGTGTGCGGGGTGTCGACGGCCAGGGCCGAGGGCCTGGTGGCCATTGCCCGGCGGATGGTGGGACTGCCGCTCACCAACGGCGCCCACGCCGGCCGGCCACGACGAGCCCGAGGACACCGAGCCGCCCGACGACACCGAGCCGTCCGAGGCATCCGAGCCGCCCGAGGCCGGGCCCCGCCGCTACGTGGGCTTCGGCTGCGGTTTCCATCATCGAGCTCACCACCTGGGCCGCCTGGGTATCGCCGGCAACGCCGACGCCCCCCGGGGCAGCCCTGACGAGGTGGTGTTCACCGACGAGCGGGGACGGCGCATGGCCGGGGTGGGCCGACCCACGCCACGGGCCGACCGCCCGTAGAGGCCGCCCGTTGCCTCGGCCTGCCGGATGCGCACTGGGCCCATCCCAGCGGGGAGCGCCTCGACGCCCGATGGATCGCCTCGCAGATCCGCCGGGCTCGTAGAACTGATCTCGGTCGGCCGACACGCCGGACCCGACATCCACGTTCGTCCGGCGACGTGGCGGCGACAGGTCCTGGCAGAATCAGCGGTCGTGGCCAGGTTGAGCGACGAGGACGCCATGGCCGTCGCCCTCGACGAGGCCCAGAAGGCCCTGGCCCACGGCGACGTACCCGTCGGGGCGGTGGTGGTGGTCGACGGCCGGGTTGTGTCCCGCCGCCACAACGAACGTGAGCAGGTCGGTGACCCGACGGCCCACGCCGAGATCCTGGCTCTGAGAGATGCCGCCGCCTCCGTAGGCACCTGGCGGCTAGACGGCGCCACCTTGGTCGTCACCCTCGAACCCTGTCCGATGTGCGCGGGAGCAGCGGTCAACGCCAGGGTCGCCCGGGTCGTCTTCGGGCCGGCCGACCCGAAGGCGGGCGCCTGTGGGTCGCTCTACAACCTGTGCGCCGATCCCCGTCTCAACCACGAGCCCGCCGTCGTGGCCGGCGTCCGGGGCGACGAGGGGGCCAAGCTCCTCACCGAGTTCTTCGCCGCCCGCCGGGCCAAGCCAACGGACCGTTGAACCGTGGCCGCTACCACGCCGGGCGCAGTACCGGCTACGCCCCTGGACTGACGACGACGACGCGGCCCGGCCCTACCCTGCCGACATGGGGCCAAGGTCGAGGACCACGGCGTTGGTGGGCGCTGAACTCCACGTCAGGCCGATTCGGGTGCCCTCAGATCGATTGGCCCCACGGTCCTACCGGCGTTCGTTGGTCCCAGGCCCACGCCCGTTGGGGCTGAGCGCGAAGCTGCGCCCATGTCGAACACCGAGAACACCACCTCGCAATGCAAGGCCTGTCGCACCATCGACCAGGCCGACGGGATTGAGGACGGCAACCTGTTCCCGGTGCTGAACACCCGGGTGAAGAACGAGCGTCGCATCCTCGAAACCATGAAACAGGCCCAGGACCGGGCAGCCGACCGGGTGACAGCGTTCGCCGGCTCGCTCAACTTCGTCTACCTCCACTCCGTCTGGTTTGCGGTGTGGGTCCTGCTGAATGTCGGCTTCGCCGGCGCCTCCTTGAAGTTCGACAAGTTTCCCTTCGGGCTGCTCACCATGATCGTCAGCCTCGAGGCCATCTTCCTCTCCACCTTCGTCATGGTCAGCCAGAACCGCCAGGCCGCCCGGGCCGACATCCGCAGTGAGTTGGACTTCGAGACGAACCTGCGCTCAGAGATCTGGTCGGTCCACATCGGCCAGGCCATCGGCATAGACCCGGCCCACGTGGAAACGGTCGTGCGCCAGGCCATCGAGGGGTCGCGAGCGCAGCTGGGCGGCCCCCATCAGGGATGACCGCCCTAACCGCTTGGCCGTAGCTGAGACGGGTGCAGCCATGAACGTCGGCCGTCCGGCGACGACGCCGCGATAGCCTCCGGGCCGTTGTCGAGGAGGGGTGCGAGAGCGGCCGAATCGGACGGTCTCGAAAACCGTTGTGGCGCAAGTCACCGTGGGTTCAAATCCCACCCCCTCCGCCGCCGGTCGACCTGGGCTTTCGGACAGAAGGCCTGGGTCAACCGTGATTGGACCGACCCCTCCCGTCCGGTTCCTCTGCCCGAGCACCGGGTCGGCTGTCTCGCCTCCTATGTGGCGGCGGACATCTGGATCACCGCGAACATTGCCCCTTGGGCGTCGCCGAGCACGGAGAAACGGCCCTGGGGGATGTCCATCGGCGGCATGGTGACCGAGCCGCCCAGCTCCTGGGCCTTGGCCACCGTGGCATCGCAGTCGTCCACCGCGAAATAGACGAGCCAGTGCGGCGGCACCTGGGGCGGGTACTGCGGCCCCATCTCCAGCATCCCGCCGACGGACCTCCCGTCGAGCTTCCACTCGGTATAGACCATCGGGCCCGTCGTGTGGGTCTCGCCCGACCATCCGAAGACCTGGCCGTAGAAGGCCTTGGCCCCTTCGATGTCCCGGGTGGCCAACTCGTTCCACGACAAGGTCCCCGTCTCGTTGACCAGCTCCGCGCCCCGGTTCGTCCCGGGTTGCCAGACGGCGACGACCGCGCCCTGCGGGTCGGCGAACACGGCCATGTGGCCGGCGTCGAAGACGGCCATCGGTTCCATGAGCACTGTGCCGCCGGCCGCCCTGGCCTTGGCCGCGGTGTCGACGGCGTCAGCCACGCTGACGTAGGTGCCCCAGGCTGGAGGGCCCGGGCTCATCTGCGGCCCGACTCCGGCCACCTGCTTGCCGGCCAACCGGAACATCGTGTAGCCACCGGCCTCCGGGTCGGGCATTGGGTCAGCCGTCCAGCCGAACAGCCCCCCGTAGAACGACGTGGACGCGTCGATGTCGGGGCTCTGGAGGTCGACCCAGGATGGTGTTCCAGGGGAGTAGTCGCTTCGTTCGGCCATGTCCGCCTCCGGTTCGTTCCATCCCGGCCACGGGGGGCCGGGATGGAACGGATCGTAACCGCAATGCCCAGATCGGCGGGCCGCCGGGCCGGATCCCTTACCATCAGGACCCAGTCGGTGGACACCTGCCCCATCGGCACGTCGGGCATGCTTGGCGCCCATGGGATCCCTCGACATGGCGGCGCTGCCCCAGTCCCCTGACCACGCCGCGCCGTTCGACCGCTCCCGGCGTCGGACCAAGATCGTGGCCACCGTCGGCCCGGCCTCGGACTCGGCTGGGACGTTGGAGGCGATGGCCGCCGCTGGCATGGACGTGGCCAGGGTGACGCTGGCCCACGGGACGACCGACGAGGCGGTCGAGCGCATACGGCGACTGCGCCAGATCGTTCCCCAGATAGGCATTCTCGTCGACCTGCCCGGACCCAAGATCCGCACGGCGCCCTTCCCCGAGGGCGGAGTCACCCTGACCCCCGGGTCCCCGGTGCTCTTCGTCGGTTCTGAAGGGAGCGGGAGCACGGCGTCGCGGATCGGTGTGTCCCTGCGCCTGCTGGTGGACACCTTGGAAGTGGGCGACCCGGTGGCGCTGGGCGACGGTGGTGTGTCCATGGTGGTGACCGGCCGTACGGCCGAAGGAGCCGCGGCCACCGTCACCAGCGGCGGGCGCCTCATGGGCCGGCCGGGGGTGACCGCCCCCACCGGGCGCTTCCCGCTGGTGACGCCGACCCCCGAGGACCTGGCCCGGGTCGAGGTCATGGTGGCCGAGGGAGTGGAGTTCATCGCCGTGTCGTTCGTGCGGTCGGCGGCCGAGATCACGGCCGTGTGTGAGGTGGCCAAGCGCCACGCGGGCTCCGGTATGCCCATGATCGTGGCGAAGATCGAGACGCCCGAGGCGGTGGCCGACCTCGACGCCATCGTCGCCACCGCTGACGCGGTGATGGTGGCCAGGGGTGACCTCGGGGTCCGCATGGCCATGGAGGATGTGCCCCACATCCAAAAGCGGATCATCAAGTCAGGGGTCCGCTACGGGCGGCCGGTCATCACCGCCACGCAGATGCTCGAGTCGATGGTGTCGGCCTCGGTGCCGACGCGGGCCGAGGTGACCGACGTGGCCAACGCCGTGCTCGACGGGACCAGTGCGGTGATGCTCTCGGCCGAGAGCGCGGTCGGAGCCGATCCCGTCGGGGTGGTCAGGACCATGGCCCGCATCGCCCGGCGAGCGGAACGTGACTTCGACTTCATCGGGTGGGGCTCGAACCTGGGGGCACAGGAGATCGCCGGTAGCACTTCCTCACCGGCCCGCATCACCGCGGCCACGACGGCGGCGGGATGGCGGGCGGCGGTCGAGGAGGACGCCACCGCCATCATCGCCTGCACCCGCAACGGCAACACGGCCCGGGCCATCTCCCGCTTCCGGCCGGCGATGCCCATCGTGGCCGTCACCCCCATCGAGCGCACGGTCAGGCAGTTGTCGCTCAGCTGGGGCGTCGACACCCTGTTGGTGGGCGAAGCGACCAGCACCGACCAGGTGGTGTGGTTCGCCGTCCAGGCCGCCGTCCACGCCGGCTACGCCCACCTCGGCGACGTGGTGGTCGTGCTGGCAGGTTCGCCCATCGAGCCCGAGCCTGCCACCGATACGCTGCGTCTCGTCCGCGTCCGCTGACGCGTCTGCCACACCGATGGACAGATGATGCCGCATATGCGGTAATGTCGCCATGTGGCCCGGTTCAGCATCAGCCAGGCGGCCGAGGTGCTGGGGGTCAGCGACGACACCGTGCGCCGGTGGGGTGACACGGGACGGACCCGGCTGCAGCGGGGCTCGAACAACCGGCTCTACATCGACGGCGAGGAGCTGGCCCAGCTGGCCGAGGCCGTGGGCCGACCGCCGGAGGAGCGGCCGGTGGTGGCCGAGTCGGCCCGCAATCGCCTGGCCGGGATCGTCACCAGGGTCACCAGCGACACGGTCATGGCCCAGGTTGATATCCAAGCCGGCCCGTTCCGGGTGGTGTCGCTGATGAGCCGCGAGGCGGCCGAGGAGCTCGGTCTGCGCCCGGGCGTGGCCGTCGTCGCCTCGGTGAAGTCTACCAACGTCGTCGTCGAGCTACCACGGTCGTAGGGGCTGCCATGTCCGTCCGACGCCTCCGGCGGCCCTGCGCCGTGGTCGCCGTGCTTGCCCTGGTTCTCCTCTTCGCCGGCGCCTGCTCCGGCGGTTCAAGCACGGCGCCGGCCGGCGCCCCGACGTCACCGGCGGCCGGGCCCGACAGCGCCCCTCCGACGGGGACGGTGGTGGTTTCCGCCGCCGCCTCGCTCACCGAGGCGTTCAACAAGGGCAAGGCTTGGCTCACCACCACCCGGCCCGGTCTGCGCATCACCTACGCCTTCGGCGGCTCGAACGCCTTGGCCACGCAGATCCTGCAGGGCGCACCTGCGGACGTCTTCGCGTCAGCCGACGAGGCGAACATGGCCAAGTTGGTCATGGCCGGTCGGGTCGACGCTCCGGTCACGTTCGCCAGGAACAGGCTGGAGATTGCGGTCGCCCCCGGCAACCCCAGGCACATCGGCACCCTGGGCGACCTCGGCCGGCCCGGTACCAGCGTGGTGCTCGAAGCCCCAGGGGTACCCGCCGGTGACTACACCCGCCAGGCCCTGGTGTCTGCGGGCGCCGTCGTCAACCCGAGGTCGCTCGAAGCCGACGTGAAGTCGGCCATCACCAAGGTCAGCTCAGGTGAGGCCGACGCCACCGTGGTCTATGTGACCGACGTCTCCGCCGCCGGCAGCAGCGTCGAGGGCATCGCCATTCCCGACGCCGACAACGTCGTCGCCACCTACCCCATGGCCGTCGTCAAGGACACCAAGAACCGGGCCGGCGCCGAGGCCTTCGTACGGTCGGCCACGACGGGCGAGATCCAGCAGGCGCTGAGGGCCGCCGGATTCCTGGCTCCCTGACGGTGCGGCGGTCTCTGCCGGCCATGGTGATGGCCGTGGCCGCCCTGGTGGGCGTCGCGTTGGTGGTGCTCCCGCTGGTCGGCCTGCTCCTGCGCACGCCGTGGTCCATGCTGGGCGCCGACCTGGGTGACCCGGCGGCGCAGGACGCGCTGCGCCTGTCCCTGGTCTGCTCGCTCGGGGCGCTGGCCGTCTCGATGGCTCTGGGTCTGCCCCTGGCCTGGCTCCTGGCCCGGACGTCCTTCCCCGGGCGGGCACTCGTGAGGGCCCTGGTCACCCTGCCCATGGTCCTACCTCCCGTGATCGGGGGGGCCGCGCTCCTGTACGCCTTCGGCCGACGCGGCTTCGCCGGCCGCGGGTTGTACGCGCTGACCGGGTGGCGCCTGCCGTTCACGACGGGCGGCGCCATCCTGGCCGAGGCCTTCGTTTCCATGCCCTTCCTCGTGGTCACCGCCGAAGCCGGCTTCCGTGCCCTTGACCGCGGCTACGAGCAGGCGGCGGCCACCCTCGGCGCCTCCCCGGCGTACCGGTTCCGACGGGTGACGTTGCCGTTGGTGGCACCCGCCGTGGCCGCCGGGTCGGCGGTGTGCTGGGCGCGGGCGCTGGGCGAGTTCGGTGCCACCATCACCTTCGCCGGCAACCTGCCCGGTTCCACCCAGACGATGCCGCTGGCCGTCTACCTGGCGCTGGAGTCGGGCCACGACGGCACCGCCATCGCCCTTTCGCTGGTGCTGCTCGGCATCTCGCTGGCCGTGCTCGTCGGTCTGCGCGACCGCTGGCTGGGCCAGGTCAGATGAGGGCCGCCGACGCATCGGAGGCGCCGGTGCTGATTCCACGACCCATGACGCTGGGTACGGGTGCGGCATGAGCCAGCTCGACCTGTTCGAAGACCGGGAGCCCTCGCTCGACGCCGTGCGGGAGGCGGCGGCCGGCTGCACGACCTGCCCGCTGTACGAGCGGGTCACGCAGACGGTCTTCGGTGAGGGCTCGGCCGGGGCCGAGATGATGCTGGTGGGCGAGCAGCCCGGTGATCGGGAGGACCGGGAGGGTCATCCGTTCGTCGGGCCCTCCGGCCGACTGCTCGACCGGGCTCTGTTCGACGCCGGCATCGACCGTGGCGACACCTATGTGACCAACGCGGTGAAGCACTTCAAGTGGACGCCGAGGGGCAAGCGCCGAATCCACCAGAACCCGGCGGCCCGGGAGGTGGAGGCGTGCGCGCCGTGGCTCGACGGCGAGCTGGCCGCCGTCCGGCCCCGGCTGGTCGTCGCTCTGGGCGCCACCGCGGCCAAGGCCCTGCTAGGCGAAGATTTCCGGGTGTCGCAGCAGAGGGGCGAGATGCACGACCTCAAGCGGGCGGGCCTGAGCCTGCGGTGTACGGCCACCGTGCACCCCTCGGGCATCCTGCGGGGAAACGACGAGGACCGCGACTCGGCTTACACCGCCTTCGTGGCCGACCTGGCGGGCGCGGCCCGGTCGCTGGCCTGACCGCCGCCGGTCGGGCCGGGCGGGCATCCACTACAGCAGCGGGGTGTCGGGGTCGAGGCCCAGGAGGACCCGACCGACCGTCTCCCAGCCGGGAAAGGCCAGGACCACGTGTTGGCCGGCTGCGTGGACATCCCTGAAGAAGCGCTGCATCGGGTTCTCGACGAACAACGCCGTCGACCCGGCGGCCTGGAAGCAGAGGTCGACGGCGTCCATGCCGGCGCGCGACGCGTTGACAATGGCCAGGCGCACCAACGCCCGCTGTCTGATGCTGATCTCGGCCCCCGACCTGGCGTCGGTCCACACCTCGGCCATGGCCTCGAGGAGAAAGGCGTGGGCCGAACGCACCGCCGCCTCGGCCTTCGCCAGCATCGACTGGACGACGTCGCGCTCGGCCAGGCGCCGGCTGCTGCGGTACGGGGTCTTGTCCTGGGCCAGGGCCATCAACTCGTCGATAGCGGCCCGGGCGATACCCAGAGGCACGGCGGCCATCGGTGCGAAGAACAGCGACATGGGCGGCATCCGCCACATCGCTCCGCCAGGCCAGGGCGAAAAGGCAAAGGCCATGGTGTGGTCAAGCGGGACCTCGACACGGTCGACCTCGAAGTCGTGGCTACCAGTAGCCCGCAGGCCGCACACCTGCCAGGTGTCGATGATGGTGGCGGAGGCGGCCGGGCCGAACACCAGTCGGGCGACGGGCCTGTCGTCGACGCTGAGGGGCTGCCCCGACGGGTCGGCGTCGAGGCAGCCTCCGAAGAGCCAGTCGCAATGCTGGCTGCCACTGGCGAAGCCCCACCGCCCCGAAACCCGCACGCCGGCCTCGACGGCCACCGCCCGCCCGGCCGGGTTGAACGAGCCGGCGGTGATGACGGAGGGCGTGGCGAATATCTCCCGGGCGCCGGCCTCGGGCAGGTAGGCGGCCAAGGCACCGGTGCCCACGGCCACGGCGGCGCACCAACCGGTGGAGCCGTCCGCCGCGCCCAGCGTCTCGATGACGTCGATGACGTCCTCCGGGGGCGCCTCTGCACCGCCGAGCTCGCTCGGCATCCACATGCCGAACACCCCCGCCCCTCGAAGGTCGGACACCACGTCGGGCGGGATCCGCCCCGCCGCCTCGATGTCCCCGCCTCGTTCCCGGATGGCCATGGACAGCTTGCGGACCGCCGACACCGCAGGGACAGGGACGGCACTGACGGCCACCAGGCGACGGATCCTGTAGGCGATGTCCACGGGCGACAGCCGCGCTCGTCGGCGGAGCATCTCCACCGCCTCAGCAATCGCCTCGGCGCTGGCGTCAGGGGCGTAGAACGAGCGGACGACCAGTTCGGCATCGAGGTCGGTCGAGATCCGGCGGTTGAACAGCGCGTGTGTGTCTCCGGTCAGATCCAGCCCGGCGGAGGCGAACCTGGCGGCCACCGAAGGAGGATCGAGAGCGTCGGGATAACCGGACCCGGCTTCGCCCAGTTGGGCCAGGATCCGGGTGAAGTCGGCGGTTACCGGGTCTTCGCCGTGGAGTGACGACCGCTCGGGAACGGTGGCGACGAACACCCCGCCGGGCCGCAGCAGCCGGGCGACCTCGGCCAGGACCGCTTCGACGGGGTGCAGGACCATCAGGGCCATCGAGCAGGTGACCACATCTGCCACCCCGTCGGCCAGCGGCAGAGCGGTGGCGTCGGCGCGGACGAACAGGCCGCGGGGACAGGATCGTCGGGCTCGGGCCAGTTCCCCGGCCGAGCGGTCGACGCTCACGGCCCTTGCTCCCCCGAGCGAACGCAGCACCGGCGCGCTGCCGCAGGCCAGGTCGACCACCATTCCCCCGTCGGGCACCGCCTCGATCAGCCAGTCGTAGACAGTGCGACCGGCGGGGTCACGGGCCGCGGCCAGCAGGTCCTCGGTGATGCCGGGATGGGCGCCGTGGTACGCGGCCAGGTAGCTGGCCCAGGCGGCAGGGTTCCTTGAGATCGGCACTGAGTTGTCACGATAGGTCGATGACGCGGGTTAGGTTGCAGCCCATGTTGAAACCATCTGCGGCCGCAGGTGTGGCCGATACCGCTGAACATCCGTTGTCGCGTCGTGCTCTTCTGGCCGGCACCGCTGCCCTCGGCGGTGCCGCCGTGCTGGCCGCCTGTTCCAAGGGATCGTCATCGGCGAAGTCGGCGGCGTCGGCCTCCACCATCCCGGGTGGCGGGCCCGATCTGTCGGGCACCAGGATCCGGGTGGCGTTGTACGTGAAGAACCACGCCAGCTCCCCTTTGTACTGGCAGCAGTTCGCCCCGCCCGGCGTGACCGTCGAGACCGTCTACCTCACCGACGGCAGCACGATGAACAACCAGCTCCAGGCCGGCCAGCTCGACATGGCCCTGTTCGGCCCGGTCAACGGGCTCCAGCAGCACGAGCAGGGCCTGGGCTCGAAGATGATCGTGGCTGCGTCCCGGGGCGGCATCGGCCTGGTGGCCAAGGCCGACCAGAACATGAAGGAGCTGGGCGACCTGAAGGGGAAGAAGATCGCCATCCCACCCCTCGGCGTGCCCTACCTGAGCCTGCTGTCGCTGCTGGAGAGCGCCGGCCTGAACACCGACAAGGACGTCACCCTGGTCAAGCTGGGCTACGCCGACATGCCCGCCGCGCTCCAACGTGGCGACGTGGACGCCTACATGGGCACCGAGCCGTTGGTCACCCAGTCGGTGCTGTCGGGCGTGGGCGCCCGCCTCGGCGATCCCTACGCGTCGCCCCTGGGCGATCTGAACGCGCAGATGTGGGCGTCGCCCGCCCTTCTGGGCAAGCCCGACGTGGCCCGGGCCGTGGCCAAGATGCAACGCGACGCCTCCGAGCATCTCTCGCCCGGCGGCCAGAACGACCCGGCGGTATGGAAAGACCTCCTCGTCACCCAGTTCGGTTACTCCGAGCCGGTGTACGAGGCCGTCCTGCCCAACATCGGCGCCCGGTGGAAGCTGGACGAAAAGATCCTCGGCCAGATCCGTGGGGCCGGGACGCTGATGAAGAAGCTCGGCCTGCTCACAAAGGAGCCCGACTACGAGGCGGTCATGGACCTCTCCTTCCAGCCCCGGAGCTGAGGCCGTTGCGGCTGCGCCCGTCATCTCCGACCAGGCCATGACGCCCCGGTCCAGTGGGAGTGGCCGTGCCCCGTCGCGGCGCGCCTGACAGGAGCACCGCCGTGGCCGACCCTGACCAGGCCGGTCAGCCTGATCCTGAAGGGCCGACCAGCCATGCCCCCGCCGAGGGGCCCGAAGCCACCGGCACAGGCCATGTAGCCCTCGTCGCCGCCATCCCGGCCGAGCGGAGCGGCCGGCGGCGATCGTGGCCGCGTCGCCTGCTGGGCCTCGTCGTTCCCGCCGCCGTGCTCTCGGTGTGGTGGGCGGCCACCCGCTTCGGATGGGTCAGCTCGCTGGTGCTGCCCCAGCCCGGCGACGTACTGACGTCGGCCCATGATTTCGTCATCGGGCCTTCGGTGCGCCAGCTACCGGGCACCGTGGCCTTCAATCGCGCCTTCGTGCCCGACCTGGTGGCCAGCCTGCACCGGTGGGCCCTCGGCGCGGCGGTGGGCGTGGGCGTGGCCCTGCCTCTGGGCATGGCCCTGGGGCTGTCACGGCGGGCCGAGGACCTGCTCGATCCCCTCTTCCAGGGTCTGCGCTCGGTGCCCATCTTCGCCTGGCTCCCCTTGTCGGTGATCTGGTTCGGGATCGGTGAGGGCTCGGCCCGGTTCCTGGTCTTCGTGGCCGTCTCGGCGCCCGTGGCCGTCGCCACCGCCGACGCAGTGCGCCAGGTACCCCGAGCGTGGGTGGAGTCGGCCCGGATGCTGGGGACGCCCCGGCGGGCGTTGGCCGCCCGGGTCTACGTGCCGGCAGCACTCCCGGGCATCGTCACCGGCCTGCGCTTGGGCCTGACCCTCGGTTGGATGACGGTGATCGTGGCCGAGCTCACCGGAGCCTCCGACGGCGTGGGCGCCATGATGGCCGGCGCCCGGGAGACGGGCCGGCTCGACCAGATCATGGTGGGAATGGTCGTGTTCGCCGTGGTCGGCCTGTACGCCGACATCGCCCTGCGGGCGGTGGCCCGACCGTTCGTGGCGTGGAGCCGGAGGTAGGGCGCCTCGAGGCCTGGGGCGTGTCCAAGCGCTTCGGGCCCGTCGAGGTGCTGGACGGCGTCGACCTGGTCGTCGACCCTGGCGAGGTGCTGGCCGTTCTCGGGCCCAGCGGGTGCGGCAAGACGACGCTACTGCGGGTGCTGGCCGGGCTGGAGGCGCCCGACGCCGGTTCGGTCACGCTCGACGGCGACGAGGTGAAGGGACCGGCCCCCACCCGGGGGCTCGTGGCCCAGCACGGAGGACTGTTCCCGTGGCGACGGCTCCGGGCCAACGTCGAGTGGGGGCCTCGGGCCGCCCGGCGGCCGGATGCGGCGGCCGTGGCCGAGGAGCTACTGGAGGCGACGGGGCTGGCCGACTTCGCCGACGCCTGGCCCCACCAGCTCTCGGGTGGCATGCGCCAGCGGGCCGCCATCGCCCAGGTACTGGCCAACCGGCCACCCGTCCTGCTGCTGGACGAGCCGTTCAGCGCGCTGGACGCCCAGACGCGCCTGCGCATGCACGGGTGGCTGCGTCAACTGCTGATGGACCGACCGGTGGCCACCGTGCTGGTCACCCACGACGTCGACGAGGCACTGCTGCTCGGCGACCGCGTGGCCCTGCTGTCGGTACGGCCCTCGAAGGTCGTCGAGGTGCTCGACGTGGGCCTCGGAGCCGGCCGGGACCACTCCGTGCGGCAGGACCCGCGTTATATGGCCCTCCATCGCGATGTGCTCGGCCGGGTCATGGGAACCTGACAACGCCGCGATGGTCGTCCTCAGCTCAGCCTGAGGTCACCGTGGTGTCGCCGGAGGTGGCATTCCAGCTGATGTGCCCGGAGACGAAGTCGCTCTGGCGTCCATCGGGGATGGCGTATTCGTCGCTGGTGGGATAGCCGACGGGGCCGTTCTCCCAACCCATGGACGCCCAGCGAGCCCGGATGGCCCCGTGAACCGACCACGGCCCGGTGTTGGGCGTCCAGTAGATGGACCCGTCGCCGGAGAAGTGGTTGTAGCGCCCGATCCCGTCGGGGGTGCCGGTTTCGTCGGTCACCGGGTAACCGACGGGGCCGCGCTCCCACCCCATCGCCGCCCAATGGGCCCGGATGGCGCCGTGGATGGACCACGCCCCCGTGTTGGGCGTCCAGTAGATGGACCCGGCGGCGGAGAAGTGGTTGTAGCGCCCGATCCCGTCGGGAGTGCCGGTTTCGTCGGTCACCGGGTAACCGAGGAACCCGGTGGGGCCACCGAGGCTCTGGTAGTGAGCGAGGATCGCTCCGTGTACGGCGTGGGCCCCGGTGCCGGCCGACCAGTAGATGGACCCACCGGTGAAGTCCCGGGCCTGTCCTCCGGCGATCGGATGAGCGTCATCAACCGGGCTGCCGAGGTAGGAGCTACGGCCGCCCAGTTGGTTGTAGTAGACGGTGACCGGGTCGGCCGGGCCCATGGCAAAGTCGGCAAGGGCCTGTCTGGAACCGTTGAACACGTCCTGGTCGCCGGGAAAGGTTCCCTGGTCGCTGAACTGCCAGATCGTGTAGTTGGCCCAGCCGTTGGGCAGTGGGTTGGGGCTGTCGGAGTACCTGGCGATGTAGAGGCTGTCCTGACCGAAGCTCGCCGAGTTGCCGGTGCAGGTGCTCCACCAGTTGGTGGTCGTGTAGAGGGTGGGCCGCCGCCCGGTCAGACTGCGGTACTCGTCGTCGAAGGAGGCGACCCAGCTCACCATCTGCGATTGGGTGAGCCCGTAGCACACCGGTCCATAGGGGTTGTACTCGACGTCCAGCATCCCCGGCAGTGTCTTGCCGTCAGCCGACCATCCCCCTCCGTTGGCCACGAAGTAGTCGGCCTGGGCGGCTCCGGTGGAGTTGCCGGGAATGGCGAAGTGGTAGGGCCCTCTGACCAGCCCCGCGTTCCGGCTCCCGTCGTACTGCTGGGAGAAGTAGCTGCTGTCGAAGTAGGTGGTGCCCTCGGTGGCCTTCACATAGGCGAACTGAGCGCCGTTGCCGGCCACCGCCCCCCAGTCGACGTTGCCTTGATGACCCGAGACGTCGAGGCCGGGCAGGCCGGAGGGGACCACAGCCGGGGCCAAGGCGTCGGAAGCCACGGGACGGGCGCTGGCGGCCGCCAGGGCTGACGTGGAGGCTGACCCGGTGCCGGCGTGCTCCAGGTCGGGATGGGTGAGGCTCTCAGGCTTGCCGGGATGGGGCGCCTTGGCGGTCGTCGCCAGCCGGTTACGAGCGGACTCGACCTGCTGTTCGATCGTGCTCTGGTGGGGGCCTGACGCCGGCTGAGCGGCCTGAGCGGGCTGAGCAGCTCCGCTGGTTCGGGCGGAAGCCGGCCGGGGAGCAGCCAGACCCAGACCCAGACCGAGCGCCAGGGCGCACGACACCAGCCCGGCCCGTCCCATCCGGCTCCTGGTCACGCCACCTCTGGCGAGTCCTCCCATGGCTACCCTCATTCCGGACCGATGTCGGGCCCTCTAGATCACGCTGTTGCATTCAAAATCGATCAGTATAAGGAGCGCTCCGCGGGTGGAGAGCTCGTTACCACTGATCTCCGGCGTCGGGCCCGCTGGCATCGGTCGATGGACCGGACCGCCTTCGGCGTGTCAGGGCAACTCGGACGTCGTCGGCGTCGGGGTGACGACCGTGGTGCGTCCTGTCCCGTCATCGTGGCCGAGGAACACGCCATGGACAGCGACGGCTTGTACGGCGAGTTGGGTCGAGCTTGTCCCAGGGAAGCCCGCAGTGAGGAGATCCTCGTGGACCCGCAGGAAGCCCGCAGCAGCCCGTACCGCGTCGTGCTCGGCCTGGTCCATCTCGGTCGGGAACTCGAACCGCCAGCGCCGGGCCCGTTGACCGATCAAACCCCTGCCCTCGTCCTGGTCGTCGGGCTGGAGCCCCGCTGCCGGGAAGATCCGGCAGTCGTAGGTGCGACACGTCCGTGGGCGGTGCTCGTAGATGGAGCACCGGTCGTCGGTCAGCATCGGGCACCAGCCTTGCTCGTCATAGCCGAGGAGGACGTGACCGACCGGCCTTCGGGGTGCCGGGAACAGCAGCTGGGGCGGTATGTGGGACAACGTCCTCTTTGGTGCTGACCGGCTGGCGTCGAGCTCGAGCGAGCCGCTCGGGCCACGGTTAGGGTCGCGAGGGTGACGGACGAGATCCTGGTATCAAGCAGCGGGACACAGGTCGTCCCGGCCAGAGTGGTCGAGTTTGCACCTGGGGCGAGTGGTGACGTACCCCCTGTCCGGGCGGTGGGCGGGGCCACTCAGTCGACGTTGGTAACGGCTTCGGGCATCGTGCAGGATGCAGACGGATACCTTTACGTGGCCTCGCCGGTCATCAAGTCGCTGAGCGTCTTCCCCCCCGGTGCGGACGGGGAGGATCTTGCGCCTTTGGCCCGGCTGGCGGGAGCGGATTCGGGGTTGACGAACCCGCAGGGCATGGCCATACACGGTGCGAAGCTGTACGTCGCCAATGGTCCGTTCGGGCCCGGGGCGCCAGGTACCCCATCGGTGGCGGTGTTCGCCCTGCCCCTCCCCCAGGGGACCAGCGACATGGCCCCCGTGGCCGTCATCGCCGGCTCGGCCACCGGGCTCGACGCACCCTTCGGCCTGGCCGTGGACTCCTCGGGGAACATCTACGTCGCAAACCTGAACAACACGGTGACGGCGTACGCCCCGCCGGCAAATTCCAGCTATGCGGCACCAGACAACGCCCCGCCTGTCCTCACCATCTCCACGGGGCTCGCCGGACCTGAAGGCTTGGCCATCGACGGCACCACGCTGTACGTCTCGAACGACAACAACAGCATCACCGGTTACTCGCTCCCAGACGGTACGCCGGGTGTGGTGATCGCCGGATCGGCCACGACCCTCGACGGGCCCCTCGGGATCAGCATCGATTCCTCGGGGAACATCTTTGTCGTCAATACCCACAACCAGGTGCTCAAGTTTGCGGCCGGGGCGACCGGAAATGCGGCACCCATTGCTACGATCAGCGGCTCCGCAACCACCCTCGACGCCCCGCAATTCGTGTTCCTGGGCCGGTGACGGCCGGTACCACGCTCGCCGCGTGACGGTGAGGAGTGAGTGGCGCAGCGCTCTCGTACTCTACGGGGCCCTGTGGATGGCGCTTGGGCTGCCTTCGGTGGCTGCGGTGGAGAAGTTCATGGGGGGCGCCGCCGTAGGTCCTTACCTTGTCCTACTCGGCGGGGCTGTTGTGGCCGGCCTCGGCTGGGTGGTGCCGTGGGTTGAAGGACATCTGTCGGAAAGGACAGCCGGGTGGCTGATGATCGTCACCGTGGCGGTCGTGGGCGTCGTCCTGGTGGTGGTCTACCCGCACGCCAACACCCACGCATCGGCAGGGGCAGTGACCGCGATGACGCCCTCGACGTGGCCGTCCGCCGACTGGCACACCTTCACAACCCGTACGCCGCCCGGACAAACCTCGGCAACCCGGTCAGCCCGCTCCCGGGCTCGCTGGCGCTGGCCGCTCCATTCGTGGCCGCCGGCCGCAGCGCCTATCAGAACCTCTTCTGGGTCGGGGGGTTCGCAGTCCTGGGCGTAGCTCTTGCCACCCGCCCCAATGTGGCGTTGGTCTCCTGCCGCTCGTCACCCACCTGTGGGTGAGGCGAGGGTGGCGTCCGGCCATGGCCATGGCAGCCTTGGCCGTCGCAGTGGCGGCGGTGATCAGTGGACCGTTCTGGTTGGCCGACCCCACCCGCCTCTCGCCGCTGCACACGGCCGACAAGCTCCGTCAATTCTCCGATCTGCTGCCCGGCGCGCCAGCCATGATCCTGGCCGGGACCGTGCTCGCCACCATGGCCGCGTCGTACGCCTGGGCCCGCCGTGACGAAGCCGGCGTCCTCCTGGCGGGAGCCGTCGGGCTGGCCTTTCCGGTTGCGGTCGGGATGGCGTTGGAGGCCGCCCACGGGAGGCGGGACACCGACTACCCGGGGTACGGCCTTCTCGCCCTGTGGCTGGCTGTGCTCGGGGCCGGGTGGGTGACCGGCTTGCGGCCACTGGCCAGAACGACGAGATCAGCGCGGCGTTCGGCCCGTTCCACGATGGCGCTCTCGGGGTGGTCGGCCACTAGGACGTCAGTGTTGACGGTCACGCCCAGGCCAGGCCGAGGGCGGCGCTCTTGGCCACGATGTCCTCGCCGATCTGCACGGCGTGCATGAGGGCGTCGCCTCCGCCCATGCGCAGGGCGTGCTGCGGACCGCTGACGACGTGCACGATATCAATCTCCGTATCGCGTCGGGCGGCTATGGCGAAGGCCACCTCGCACGCGTAGGTACACCATCACCGAAACGAGCCCGGCGCGCCGCCACGCTGTCGACGGCCGTCGAGATAGGCGCTCGAGGATCTCGACCAGGCCCCAGGCGGCCAACCCCGCCACAAGGGCGGCGACCACGACGTCGGTCGGCCCCACCGTAGGGCCTGAGACGCCGGACGACGAATGGACGGCGAGGTGGATTCCCCCCAATGGGCTGACGATGGTCCACACGACGAGGGCGACGGCCCCCCGCTGAGCACTGAAACCGCCCGGCGGACGACGGTTTGGTGTCGATTCGGGCTTTGATCTGAGGGGGCGTCGGTCATGGCATGTCTCCTTGTGTGTGGCGGGATGAACACAAGATCCACCGTGGCCGGCATGGCCGGCATCGTTCGCCAGTCGGTTGACCGGTCGCCCATCGACCGGGCTGTACCGACTTTGGGAGGTACCTGTTTCCCGCGCCGACGGCATCGAAGTGGTCGGCACTGCAACCGATGGCGACGCTGTACCCGCCGCCGTGGCGCCCACCCACCCCGACGTCGTGCTGATGGACATCCGCATGCCCCGGGTTGACGGCATCGCCACCACGCAGCGACTCCGTCGGCAAAGCCGTCCTCGGAGGTCGTCGTGCGCCGCGAGAAACAGAGCGTTCACAGAACGGCGACCAGGCGGAAACAACGGGTGCCTAACTTGCCTGCGTGGGGCGAGGGCTCTGGGTGGACGCCGAGCGGGGAATCGTCGGGATCGACGACCGCGTCCTCCCCTTGAGTGCCGCCGACGTCGCTGTCCTGCTGGCCTTGGCCGGCGGCGACGGGCGTGTCATGTCCCGCACGGAGCTGAGCCGCCGGGCCGGCCTGGTCGACCGGTCACCCCGGCGGGTCGACTCGGTCATCGGCCGGCTCCGATCGGTGTTGGGTACCGACGCCGTCCGGACCGTACGACGTCGGGGCTGGGTGCTCGAACCCGCCGCGCTCGACTTGTGAACCCACAGGATCGACGATGAACCGCCCGGTGGGACCGTGACCGGGCGCCGGCCGTCGCCGCCCCGGCCATGAGCCTCGAACGCGTCCTGTTCGACATCCTCGCCGTCCTGGTGGCGGCCAAGCTGGCTTCGGAGGTGGCCGAACGAATCGGCATACCTGGCGTGCTGGGGGAGATCCTCATAGGGATCGTCATCGGGCCGAGCGCCCTGGGCCTCGTCGGACGGGACGACGACGTATTGCGGGTACTCGGCGAGATCGGGGTCATCCTGCTGTTGCTCGACGTCGGCCTCGAGATGGACCTGGGCGAACTGGCCGCCGTCGGCCGGGCGTCGCTCTCGGTGGCGACCATCGGGGTCGTCGTGCCGTTCGCGTCCGGGACGGCGGTCAGCATCGCCCTCGGCCATGGCGGCAGGACGGCGGTGTTCATCGGGGCAGCCCTCACGGCCACCAGCGTCGGTATAACGGCCAGGGTCTTCGGGGATCTGCGGGCCCTGGCCACGGTCGAGGCCCGCACGGTCCTGGGCGCAGCCGTGGCTGATGACGTCCTCGGTCTGGTGATCCTGACCGTCGTCGTCCGCCTGGTGACCACCGGCTCGGTGAGCGCGGCCACGATCGCCACCACCGTGGGGCTGGCCATCGGCTTCCTGGTGTTCACGACCTTCGTGGGGGTCCGGATCGCTCCCGCGCTGTTCGGAATGGTCAAACGGTGGGCGCGGACACCGGGAACGTTGGTGGCACTGGCACTGGCGTTCACGCTGGCCTGTGCCGAGCTCGCTCAGCTGGCCCGGCTGGCGCCGATCGTGGGTGCCTTCGTCGCCGGCCTGGCGCTGGGCCGCAGCGATCAGGCCGACCGCATCCGTGGGGAGCTCCGTCCCGTCGGTCATCTGTTCGTGCCCGTTTTCTTCCTCCAGATCGGCATCGACGCCGACATCGGGGCCATGGTGCGCCCGTCGGTGCTGGCCATCGCCGGCGGTCTGCTGGTCGTGGCCGTCGCCGGCAAGATCGTGGCTGCGGTGGGCGCCCTCGGGGCACCCGGCGACAAGCCGCTGATCGGGTTGGCCATGATCCCCCGGGGCGAGGTCGGGTTGATCTTTGCGGGACTGGGCCTGCGCGAGGGGGTGCTGAACGCCGACCTGTACGCGGCCCTGCTGTTGGTCGTCCTGGCCACGACGCTGGTGACACCACCACTGATGAAATGGCGGCTGACGAGGCTGCGCTCCCGGCGGAAGCCTCCGCCATCGTCCCCCGAGCCCGCCGGCGGCTGGCTCGTCACCTCGGGCGGCGTCGTCGACCTCGCCGCCGAGCCCCCCGATCACCGAGCCCTGTTGGTCGCCCTGCGGGCCGCTCGCGAGGTCGGTCACGCCCGTCCCTCGCAGCGACTGTTGGAGTGGCTGGGCCGGCTCGGGCCGGATGTGGCCCTGCGATGGGACCCACAGGCGACCGCCGAGCTACTGGTCCTCCTGCCCACGGGCACGGCCCGGTCGTGGCGGCTCCTGCAGACCGTCGGCGTGCTCGAGCGGGCCCTGCCGGAGCTCGCCGCGGTTGTGGCCCGCCGCCAGGCCGACCCCTTCCAGCTCGACCCGGCCGGCGTGCTGCGGTGGGCGCTCGTCGAGCGGTTGCACGACCAGACGACCGATCCTGCACTTCGGGACGAGCATGCCAAGCTGGCCCATCCCGAGCGCCTGCTCCTGGCCGCCCTCCTGGTCGACGCCGGTGACGACGCCGACGCCCGGATCACGACGGCCCGGGCCCTGGTGAAGAGGCTGGACCTGGGTGCGGCGGCGGAGGAGGAGGTCGCTCTGCTCGTCGGGGAGAACGGGCTTCTGGGGGCCGCCGCCCGCCGTCCAGACGCGCTCAAGGAGGAATACGTGCTCACCCTGGCCACCCACCTGGAGTCGCCCGAGCGGGCGCGGGCGCTGTACCTGTCGAGCATGGCCACCGGCGGCATGAGCCCCCCGGTGGAGGCGCGCCTGAGCGAGCTGCACCGTCGCATCCAGGTTGCGCTGGCCGATCCCGAGCTCACGTCGCTGGCCAGTCGGAACCTCGTGGAACAGCGCCGCCGGGAGGCGGCCCGCCTCCTTGGGACCAGCGGTGAGCGAGGGCGCGACGGCGCCCGCCTACGCATCGAGACCTTCCCCCGGGCCTGGGTCCTGGCCCAGGAATCGCTCGCCCTCGTCCGTCAGGCCAAGCTGGCCGCCGATCTGCGGCGGGGGGACCCGCCCAGGGCCACGGTCAGCGGCGGCGTCCAGGTGGAGGTCGTGGGTCGCGGGCCCGACCTGCTCGCCCGGGTCGCGGCGGCGCTGACGGCGTGCGGCGCGGACGTCTCCGCTGCCGGCGCCGGGGCATGGCCTGACGGTGTGACCGTCATCGCCGCCACGGTGACCGCCGCCGAGCCGCTCGACGCGGAGCGGCTTGCTCGTGCCGTCGAGCAGGCGGAGGTGACGCCTCGGCCGGCGGCGGTGCAGCTGCGCTGGGACGACGACGGCTCACCCTGGACGACCCGGTGCGAGGTGCATGGCGCCAATCGCCCCGGTCTTCTGGCCGACATCGCCAGCGCCTTGGCGTCCGTGGGGGTGCGGGTCCATTCGTTCCGGGCCTTCACCACGGGAGACCAAGCCCGGGACCACTTCGAGCTGACAGGCCGGGCGGATGCCAAGCTTGACGATGCCGACAAGGCCCGGGTCGAGGCCGCCCTTGCCGGCGCTCCTCCAGTCAACCGAAGCGGTCACCTGGGCTGGCTCCGCCTGCGCCGTAGCCGGCGCGCACAAACGACACGCGCCTGAAACCCAAAGGCGACAGCACCGAAACAAGCGTTCCGTACGGTCCACAGTGCCCGGTCACACGCCCGGGCGCCGACCCTAGGAGGCACGTTGTCAAGATCCTTCCGGCGTTTCGCCGGGTTCGCCGTCGGACTCACAACGGCGGCAGTCGTGGCCATGCCGACGGCCGCGTGGGCCGGCAAGGGCACCGCCAGCCCTGGCGGGCAGGGAGCGATCAGTGCTGAGGCGATCAGCCTGAACCTCCTCTGGGTCGTGATCGGTGCGGTCCTGGTCATCTTCATGCAGGCGGGCTTTGCGCTGGTCGAGACGGGCTTCTGCCGGGCCAAGCACGCGGCGCACGTGGTGAGCACCAACTTCGCCATCTTCGGACTCGGCTTCTGCGCCTATTACGTCTGCGGCTTCGCCTTCATGTTCGGCGGCTTCAGCTACCCGAGCATGCTGGGCGGCGCTCCCAACGTCGGCTACTTCGGCATGAACAAGGCCGTCGGCGGCGCCCTCATCGGCAGCGGCCACGCCGTGTTCCTGTGGAAGGGCGGCTTCTTCCTCCAAGGCCACGCCTACGACGTGTCGGTGGCCGCCTTCTTCCTCTACATGGTGGCCTTCATGGACACCACCGCCACCATCCCCACCGGGGCCATGGCCGAGCGCTGGAAGTGGAAGGCGTTCGTGGGCTGGGGCCTGTTCTGCGGCGCCGTCTACTACCCGCTGTTCGGGGCGTGGACCTGGGGCGGCGGCTGGCTCTCCCAGCTCGGCAACTCCCTGCATCTCGGCTTCGGCTACGTCGACTTCGCCGGCTCCGGGGTCGTGCACGCCATGGGCGGCGTGGCCGGTCTGGCCGGTGCCCTCGTCCTCGGGCCCCGGCTCGGCAAGTACAACAAGGACGGGTCCTCCAACACGTTGGCGGGCCACCACATCCCGATGGCCATGCTGGGCACGTTCATCCTCCTGTTCGGCTGGTTCGGGTTCAACGCCGCTTCGACCTTCGCGGCGTTCGACAACCGCTTCGCCCTCGTCGCCACCAACACCGCCATCGCCGCTGCCTTCGGGGCCACGGCGGCCATGTTCTGGGTGATGCGGCGGGCCGACAAGCCCGACCCGGGCATGATGGCCAACGGCATGCTGGCCGGCCTCGTGGCCATCACCGCCCCGTGCGCCTTCGTGCAGCCCTGGGCGGCGATGGTCATCGGCATCGTCGCCGGGATCATCGTCATCGAGTCGGTGTGGTTCATCGACAAGAAGCTGCACATCGACGACCCCGTCGGGGCCATCTCCGTCCACGGCGTCTGTGGGTTCTGGGGCATGCTGTCGGTGGGGCTGTTCGCTGACGGGCAGTACGGCAGCGGTTGGAACGGCACCACCGCCGCCTTCGCCAGCAAGCACGGCGTGCAGGGCCTGTTCTACGGTGGCTCGGGTGCCGGCCAACTCGGGGCCCAGGCGATCGGCGTGGCCGTCATCGGCATCGTGATGTTCGCGATCGCCCTCGCCTTCTTCAAGATCCAGAACGCATTGACCAAGGGCGGGATCCGCTCCGAGCCAGCCGACGAGATCGCCGGTCTCGACCTTCCTGAGATGGGCGTGCTCGCCTACCCCGAGTTCACCGGGGTACCGCTCCAGCCTGTGGACCTCACGGCCGAACCCGAGCCGAGCAATGGGGCGCCGGCCACCGCCGACCCATCGACGGCACCAGTGTCATGAGAACATCCTCGAGGGGGGCCGGCGGGCGACCGCCGGCCCCTGCGGGGCTGGCCCTTCTCAATCGCGCCGAGTTCATCGACCGATGGAACGGGCTGGAACCGGCCGAGCGCCGCAAGATCCGCCGGCTGGTCCGAATCGGTGCGCCCATGCAGGGTGTCGCCGACGTGCCACTGGCCCTGGGCTACGTGGATTGGCAGCGGAGCCGCCCCTGGGCCCGGTACTTCTGGCTGTGGTTCGTGCCCGGAGTCGTCCTCGCCCTCGGCGCGGCCATGCAGGTCCACCCCATTGCGTTGGGCGTCGTCCTGGCGGCCGCCGGTCAGGCACTGGTGGTGCGGCGCAACATCCGTCGCGTCGCACTGGTGAACAGGCCGTTGAGCGCCGTGGCACAGACAGGCTAACGGTCCGGCTGACGACCATGCTGGCAGAAGGTCCCACCGACCAACGCCAAGACGTCGTCGTCCTCCACTGGCCCGAGGAGCGGCGCCGAGCCGACGAGATGGCGCAACTGGGCCAGCCCCGTCTCCTCTTGGTCGCTCCTGAGGCCGACCCTCCTGACGATGGCTATTGCGAGGAGGACTGGGTGCGCCTGCCGGCCGACGATCGGGATGTCCGCGCCCGCCTGACCGCGCTGTCCAAAAGGGCCTGCCGCCACCCCCAGACTCCCGAGATGACCGATGACGGGGTGCTGCGGTTCCTCGGGAACTGGGTGGTGCTGTCGCCCATCGAGCAATGCCTTGTCCGGCCACTGGTCGACAACTTCGGCGCGATTGTCAGCGACGACGAGCTCCTCCGTGCCGCCTGGCCCAGCCGCGACATCAATGCCAACATGCTGCGGGTTCGGCTCACCCGTCTGCGACAGCGCATCCAACCGCTCGGGTTGACCGTTCGGGCGGCGCGGTCGCGCGGTCAGGTCATGAGCCGCGGGGTGGCCACCTCGGCCGACGGCCGAGAGTAGGACGACATGGAGAGCCAGGATGCACCTGTCGCCAGCATTGACGACCGCTGGATTGTCCCAACGAGGGCGAAGCCGCTGCGTCGGAGCCGGCGCCGAGCGTCGCCCGCCAGCGACATGGGACCGTCTGCCGTGTACTTCCGCGAGGGGCATGGGACCACCCTTCCGCCAGTGATGGGACCACCCGGGGTCCACCAGCGGCGGTGCCGCTGAGGGTGCACTTGAATCGCCCTGGGACTGTCGGAGGCTCTGATCTCACAAGGAGACTGAGTCCATGCCAGCACCCAGGAAGTACGAGCAGGAGACCCGCGACCGAGCGGTGAGGATGTGCGTTTTCGCGGCGGCGGATCTCGACCGTCGGCTTAGTTGATCGTCGCCTACATCGACGCTCACAGGCACCGCTTCGGGGTCGAGCCGATCTGCCGGGTGCTCTCCGAGCACGACGTGCCCATCGCCCCCAGCACCTACTACGCCCACAAGGCCACCCCGGTCTCCCAGTCCGACTCCGACGACGCCCACATGGCCAACACCGCCCTGGAGGTGTGGAAGGCCAACCGCAGCCTCTATGGGGCCGACAAGTTGGCCACGGCCATGCACAAGGCCGGCCATGCGTGGGCCGCGACCAGTGCTGGCGGAGCAACGTAATCGTCTCGGCATCCAGCGGGATCAACCGCCGCGACCGGGCATTTGGAGTCAGTCCAAACGATGCCACCGGTGACCGAACGAGTCCCTCGTCGATACGCATGGTCGCCGTCGTGAGGTCGAGGTCGTCCCAGCGCAGCGCCAGCAGCTCGCTGCGGCGAAGGCCGTACAGCACGGCGAGACGGAATCCGACCGCCCAGCGGTGCTCGGCTGTCGTGTCCAGGAACATGGTCACATCGGCCGTTCCCCGAGCGGTGACCTCTTTTTGGCGGCCGGGCTTGGCGATTCGGCGAGGCATCGGCGCCCGGGCGGCAGGGCTGCGGCGGAGCAGGCCCTCCTCGACCGCGTCGGCCAGAGCGGCCCGCAGTACGTTGCGGCACACCTGGATGCTGCGATGCCCCAAGGAGCCCGAGGTCGCCAGGTGATCGAGCCAGCGGGCGACGTCTTCCCGGTCCAGTCGATCGAGCCGGACGGCCCCGGTCGGGGAGGGGGGATTCGAACCCCCGACCGCCTGCCCCCAAAGCAGGAGCGCTACCGCTGCGCCACTCCCCGTGATGTTTCTTGTCAGCAGCCCCTGCTGGCTTCCTGCTCCACCGGGGCTACGGGCCAGCTTTTCACTCTCGTCGGTGCGTCGTCGTTGTGAGTCCAACGGGTCAGCCCCCTTGGAAGGACCCTTGGGGAGGTTCTCCCAGCAGTTGGCCGGTTGGGTCGGTCCGCAGACCCGTCATGCCCCGTTGCCCCCGATGTTATCTGCGGCGCCGTGCCCGCGCCCGGGCCCGAGGTCAGCCGGGCGTGAAGCCGGGGTCGTCGACAGGCCCCGGCCAGTTGACCATGAGCACGGTGGCGTCGTCGTGGAGCTGGCCGCCGTGGTGGTCGAGAACGGCCCGGGTGAGGAGGCGCACGATGAGGCCGATGGGCAGCTGGTCGGATGCGTGCTGACCGACGAGGTCGGCCAGCCGGCTGACCCCGAAGGCTTCCTGGCGATGGCCCCGGGCCTCGGTGACGCCGTCGGTGTAGAACAGGATGCTGTCGCCCGGTTCCAGCCCGCTCGTCATGACCTCGGCGTCTGCCGGGCCGAGGCCCCAGGGACGTGCCGGCGGCCCGTCGAGTGACCTGACGACGCGCCCATGGCGGACCAGCATCGGCGGTGGGTGGCCGGCGTTGACCCACTGTAAGCTGCCGGTGTTGAGATTCAGCCTGCCGATGTGCCCGGTGACGAAACCCTCACCCCCGCACTCGGCGGCGATCACGGCGTCCAGGCTGGCGTGGATGTGCTCCAGCATCCGGCCCTCACGTCGGTCATGGCGGTAGCAACCCACGGCGAGGCCGGCCAGCATCGCCGAATGCAGGCCGTGACCCATGGAATCCATGACGGCGACGTCGAGTTGGGGCCCGTTGAGGGAGTAGTCGAAGCAGTCGCCACCGACCTCGTAAGCCGGTTCGAGCAGGCCGGAGGCGACCACCCGGCGCGAGGCCAGAGTGAGCGGGGGCAGGAGATCCCATTGCATGCTGGCGGCCAGGCTCATCGCCTTGCGACGCCGGTGGAGGTTGTAGAGATCGGTGACACGGGACTGGACAGCGATCAGGTAGCCGGTGAGGATGCCCAGGTCCTCGCACGTGGCCACGGTTGCGTCGTCGGCCTCGGGTACGGTCAGCGCCAGCACACCTGTGGGGTTTGAGCCTTCCACGATCGGTACCCACACGCGGGTGCCGTCCGGGCGTTCGGCCGTGGCCGGCCGGCATTGCAGAAAGGCGCGGCCGGCGATCGTCGTACCCACGTCCTCGGGGTGCGGCAACTCGGCGTGGCTCGAACGGTCGGGAAGAGGCTCGAGTACCTCGTGCTCGAAATCGACCACGTAGACGATCACGTCGGCTGCGCCCAGGTCGGCCACGGCCGCCACGATCATCTCCGGCACGTCCGTGGGGTCGGACCACTTGGAGGCCCGGATCAGCCCGATGAGTTCGGTCCCACCGGTCATGTCGGCCGGGAGCGTAGCCACAGGGCCGGGTATGAGCCCAGGTGAGCCGAGCTTCACCCGAGGACTGTTGTCGGGTCACAGCAGTCCGGCGTAGCGGGCCACGACCACCGCGACCAGCATGAGGAGGACGCCCTGCACGGCGGCCAGCACGACGAGCGGCTTCAGAGCCGGCCCTGGGCCGCCAGGGGCGGCGGCCGAAGAGGGCGGTTCGACGGTGCCGGCCCGGCGGCGTCGGTCGACCATCAAGGGCTCGCCCACAGGGGTTCGCCTGCGAGCCTTGGCGCCGGCTGGCGACCCCATCTGCTCGAGACGCTTCTCCCATTCCTTGGCCATGGCCCCAGTGTGCCAGTGAGGGGGAGGGGCGACTGAGGACGGCGGACGTGGGGCCCGAGCGGGCGGTCCGGGCGGCCGGCGCGGCGAGGCCCTGGGCGGCGGACCGGAGGCCTCGACCTTGCCGGCCCGGCCTGTCACCCATGGGCGACCGGGCATGGGCCAGTACACTCCCTCGAACTTATGCGGTCCACCATCGAGCCCCTCGAGGGCAACAAGGTCAAGCTCTCCGTCGAGGTGGACGAGGCAGAGTTCGAACCCGCATTGAATGCGGCCTTCAAGAAGATCGGCCAGGAGGTCCGCATCCCGGGCTTCCGGCCGGGGAAGGTGCCCAGACGGATCATCGAGGCCCGCATCGGGGCCGAGGCTGCCCGCCACGAGGCGCTGCGGGCCACCCTGCCCGAGTACTACGTGGCCGCCTTGAAGGAAACCGAGACCGACGCCATCGCCCAACCGGAGATCCAGATCACCTCGGGCGAGGAGTCCGGCGACATCGCCTTCGACGCCGTGGTCGAGGTCCGGCCCGTGGTCGCCATCCCCGGCTACCAGAGCTTGGAGGTGACGATCCCGTCGCCGGTCGTGACCGAGGAAGAGGTGGAGGCCCAGATAGACCGGTTGCGGGCCACCGACGCCGACCTGGTCGAGGTCGACCGCCCCACCCAGGACGGCGACGTGCTGCTGATCGACTTCACGGCCAGCGCCGACGGTGAGGTGCTCGACGAGCTGAGCGCGTACAGCTGCGAGCTGGGTTCGTCGACCGGCTTTCCGCCCGAGGTGCACGACCACCTCCGGGGGGCCAAGGTGGGCGACGTCATCGAGTTCTCCTCCGACATGGGCCCGCGGGTGGTCGACCTGCGGATCACGGTCAACCGGCTGCAGGAAAAGGTCCTTCCGGCGGCCACCGACGAGTGGGCGGAGGAGGCGTCGGAGTTCGAGACGCTGTCCGACCTGAAGGCCGACATCCGCAAGAGGCTCCTCGTCGTCAACCAGATGCGGGCCCAGCTGGCCATACGGGATGCGGCCGTCGAGGTCATCGCCGGCCTCGTCGAAGACGAGCCCCCCGAAGCCATGGTCAACACCGAGGTCGAGCGCCAGGTCGGCGACCTGGTCCGTCGGGTCCAGAACGAAGGGCTGGACCTGGACAGCTGGCTGGCCGGCACGGGCCAGTCCGCCGAGGACCTGTTTGCCCAGCTACGGGGAACGGCGGCTCAAGCGGTGTCGGCCGATCTGGCCCTCCGGGCGCTGGCCGAGGCCGAGGATCTCGAGGTCACCGAGCAGGACATGGACGCCCACATCGAGCGCCTGGCGCCCCGACTGGGCCGCACGCCCCAGCAGCTGCGCCTCCAGTTCGAGCGCGACGGCCAGGTACAGGCGGTACGCTCGGACGTCAGGAAGGCCAAGGCACTCGAGTGGCTGACCGAACACGTCGACCTCGTCGATCTCGAGGGCCAACCCATCGACCGGGCCCTGCTGGCAGCCCCGGAGCCCGATCCAACCGAGCAGGAACCCGCCACCGAAGACACCGAGGAGCAGCAGGCGTGAACGTAGCCCAAGGCCAGCGATGATGGAACCGGTGAGGAACTATCTGGTGCCCACGGTGGTCGAGTCCACCAACCGGGGCGAGCGGGCCTTCGACCTGTACAGCCGCATGCTCAAGGAGCACATCATCTTCCTGGGCACCCCGATCGACGACGCCGTCGCCAACCTGGTCTGCGCCCAGCTGCTGTTCCTGGAGTACGAGAACGCCGACAAGGACATCTCCATCTACATCAACAGCCCTGGCGGCGACATCACCGGGCTGTTCGCCATCTACGACACCATGAAGTTCGTGAAGAACGACATCTCGACGTTCTGCTATGGACAGGCGGCGTCGGCCTCGGCCGTGCTCCTGGCCGGGGGGTCCAAGGGCAAGCGTTATGCGCTGCCCCACTCCCGCATCCTCATCCACCAGCCCTACGGCGGGGCCGCCGGTCAGGCCACCGACATCGAGCTCCAGGCCAAGGAGATCCTGCGCATGCGGGACCTGCTCACCTTGATGCTGGCCACCGACACCGGCCAGTCGATCGAGCGGGTGGCCAAGGACACCGACCGCGACTTCATCATGAGCGCCGACGAGTCGCGCGAATACGGCATCATCGACGAGGTCATCACCACCCGTGAGCTCGCTGCCATCCCACAGGCCGCGGGCGTAGCCTGAGGGGTCGGGGGAGCACGCACGATGGCCAAGTTCGGTGAGCAGGGCGGCGACCTGGTGAAGTGCAGCTTCTGCGGCAAGTCGCAGAAGCAGGTCAAGAAACTCATTGCCGGTCCGTCGGTCTACATCTGCGACGAGTGCATCGACCTGTGCAACGACATCATCGAGGAGGAGCTGGCCGACACCTCCGAGATGCGCTTCGACGAGTTGCCCAAGCCCAAGGAGATCAACGATTTCCTGAACGACTACGTGATCGGGCAGGACCAGGCCAAGAAGCAGCTGGCGGTGGCCGTCTACTCCCACTACAAGCGCGTGCAGCAGCCCGGCCACGACGCCGACGTCGAGCTGGCCAAGTCCAACATCCTGCTGCTCGGCCCCACCGGCTGTGGCAAGACGCTGTTGGCCCAGACGCTGGCTCGCATGCTCAACGTGCCGTTCGCCATCGCCGACGCCACCGCCCTGACCGAGGCCGGCTACGTCGGCGAGGACGTTGAGAACATCCTCCTCAAGCTCATCCAGGCCGCTGACTACGACGTCAAAAAGGCCGAGACCGGGATCATCTACATCGACGAGATCGACAAGATCGCCCGCAAGAGCGAGAACCCGTCGATCACCAGGGACGTGTCGGGCGAGGGCGTGCAGCAGGCGCTACTCAAGATCCTGGAGGGCACCACCGCCTCGGTGCCTCCGCAGGGGGGGCGCAAGCACCCCCACCAGGAGTTCATCCAGATCGACACCACCAACATCCTGTTCATCTGCGGGGGCGCCTTCGCCGGTCTGGAAAAGATCATCGAGAGCCGTATCGGCCGCAAGGGCATCGGCTTCCGGGCCGAGATCACCCGGGCCCAGGAGCGCGAGAGCGGCGAGAACGTGCTGGGCCGCGTCCTTCCCGAGGACCTGCTGAAGTTCGGCCTCATCCCGGAGTTCGTCGGCCGCCTGCCCGTCATCGGCGCGGTGTCGCACCTGGACAAAGAGGCGTTGGTCCGCATCCTGGTCGAGCCGAAGAACGCCCTCGTCAAGCAGTACAAGAAGAGCTTCGAGCTGGACAACGTGGAGCTCGGGTTCAACGAGGACGCCCTGGAGGCGGTGGCCGAGCAGGCCCTGCTGCGGGGCACCGGGGCCCGCGGGCTGCGGGCCATCCTCGAAGAGGTGCTGCTCGAGGTCATGTACGACCTGCCCAGCCGCACTGACATCGGCAGGTGCCTCATCGACCGATCGGTCGTGCTGGACAAGGTGGCGCCCACCTTGCTGCCCAAGTCCGAACTGGCCACCGGCAAGCAGGACCGCCCCCGCCGAGCTGCTTCCTAAGGGGCGGGGCTTCGCCCCCTCCCGCACGGGGCGGCAAGCCACACCCTTGCTGGTCTGTGGGGGGCAAGGACCCACGCCCCCCGGCCGGCTGCGCCGGTGGGTTGGGGGGCGGTGCGGGATCTACGCTGAGCCGGCTGTGCCAGTTCGTCGCCGCCTTGTCACCGCACCGGTGCGGACCTCCGCGCTGGGGGCGGCCCACCTCGCTCTGCTGGTGGCCGGCGACGCCACCGCCCGTGCCGCTCGTCTGCGGGGCGACGAGGTGGAGTGGCGGCCGCCGGTGCTGGCCGGTGACCTGGCCGGCCAGCGGACCGTGGAACGCGAACTGGCCCGCGAGGGGCTCGACCGGGCCGGGCTGGGCCGGGAGGCGTTCGTGGAGCGGGTGCGGGCGGCCGAGACGGCGGCGGCGGCGGCGCTGACCGATCTGCTGATCACGCTGGGGGTCGACGCCCGTCCTTACCGCCTGGACGAGCCGGCCTCGCACCGGGCCGCCCGGGTGGCCTTCGTCCGTCTTTTCGAGGCGGGCCTCCTGCATCGGGCCGAGCGGGTGGTGCCCACGTGCCCGCAATGCGAGACGGTCGTGAACGTGGGCGACGCCGACCCGGTAGAGCTGGACGCGGAACGGCTCCTGCTCTGTCTTCCCCTGGTGCCCGAGACTTTCGGGGCGACCGGCGCCGGCACCGGTGGCGGTCCTGCCGGCGGACCAGACGACCGCTCCGGCCCTGAGATCCTCCGGGCGGCGACGATGGCCCCCGAGCTGCTGCCAGGAGCGGCCGCTGTGGTCGTCCCCGAGGGCCATGCCTGCATCGGACGCACGGCCGTCGTCCCGCTGGGCCATCCGTCACTCCGGCCCGTGCCGGTGCTGGCCGCCGACGTCGCCGAAGCCACCATTGTGGTGCCCGCCCACGACGAGGAACACCGCCTGCTGGCGGCCCGGCTGGGCGTCACCGGGCCTGATGTCCTGGATGCCTCCGGCAACGTCGCCGCCACGGGCGCCCTCGTGGGCCTGGCCCGCCATGCCGCCCGGGCCGCGGCTGGGGCCACGCTGGCGGCCGAGGGGATCGTGGCCGACCGGACATCGGCAGTGGAGAAGGCCCGGCGCTGTCGGCGCTGCGGGACGGTGCTGTTCGAGCTTCGGGGCACGCACTGGTTCCTGCCCATGGCCGGCCTCGAGCAGGCCGCCGCCGATCTGCTGCGCCAGGGTGAAGTGCGCTTCCAACCTCCCGCCGCCCTCGACGAGATACTGGCCAGGGCCGGCCAGGGTGGCGACTGGTGCCTCTCCCACCAGGTATGGGCGGGCCAGCCCGTCCCCGTGTCGCGTTGCCTGGACTGCGGGGCCGTGCAGGTCGAGGTGGGCCACGGACCGTCGTGCAAAGCCTGCATGGGCGCGCTCGATCCCGACGACGGGACCCTCGATGCCCGCTTCGTCGGGGCGTTGTGGCCGCTCGACGCCAGCGGGTGGCCAGAGGACGACCCGGGCCCTGCGGGCCCCGGGGCCACCACCCTGCTGGTGACCAACGCCGGCGCCCTGCGATGGGCCCTGCCTATGGCCGCTCTGGGTCTCCGCCTGACGGGCCGCATCCCGTTCGATCTGGTGGCCGTCCATCCCGTCGATCAGGACCGGGCCGACGAACCCGTCCCCGCCGTCATCGACCCGTTGCGGCTCCGCCTGGCCGCGTTGGGCGGCGATGCCGGTGACCGGCTGGCGGCCATGCTGGCTACGCCCGTGGCGGCGGGCCCGACGATCCCCGGCGCCATCGCCGAGGCGGTCGTGGGCGCCCTCGAGGCGGCCCAGCCCGCGGCTGCCGTGGCCAGTGCGGCCTCGGTGCCGGTGGACCACGGCGTCCCGGCAGGCCTGGCGGCTCTCGTCCAGCCGCTGGTCGGCGACCTGCGCCCGAGCCGTGCCCTGGAGCGGGCGTGACCATACCGATGTGGTCACGGCTGCCCGACATGCTGGAATGGCTGGACGGCCACTGGACCCTCGAGGCCCAGTCGGCCGGCGTGGCCCCCGGTGCCTCGCCCCGGCAGCCGACCCTGGAGCGGATCACGAAGCTCATGGAGCTCACGGCTGACCCCCAGCTGGGTTACCCCGTGGTCCACGTCACCGGCACCAACGGCAAGACGTCGACGGCCCGCATCCTGTCGGCGCTCCTCGATGCCATGGGCCTGGCCGTGGGCACTTACACCAGCCCCCACCTCGAGCGGCTGAACGAGCGCATCTCGGCGCCGCCGCTAGGCGAGGGCCGCAGGGAGCGGCGCCGTGGGGCGGCCGACCCGATCAGCGACGACGACCTCGCCGATCAGCTCGACGTGCTGCGCAGTCTGGAGCCCATGCTGGGCCCAGGCAACCGGGCCAGCTGGTTCGAGCTGGTGACGGCGGCCGCCTTCGGGCACTTCGCCGACGTGGTCGTGGACGCGGCCGTGGTGGAGGTCGGCCTGGGCGGGCTCTGGGACGCTACCAACGTCGTCGACGGCCGGGTGGCGGTGGTCACCAACGTAGGCCTCGACCACATGGAATACCTGGGCCCGACCCGACAGGACATCGCCCGGGAGAAGGCCGGCATCATCAAGCCCGGTGCTGTCGTCGTCGTGGGCGAGCCCGACCCGCCCATCCAGGAGGTGTTCGCAGCCCAGGCCGCAGCCGTCGGTGCGGAGCCCATGTGGATAACGGGGCGGGACTTCGAGTGCGAGGGCAACGAGCCCGCTGTCGGCGGGCGGTTGCTCGACATGCGGACGCCGGGCGCTGAGTACCACGAGGTGTTCCTCAACCTTCACGGCCGCCACCAGGGCACGAATGCCGTGCTGGCGCTGGCCGCGGCCGAGGCCTTCTTCGGACGCCCGCTGGAGGCCGAGGTCGTGCAGGAGGCCCTGGCCGGGGTGACATCGCCCGGGCGGCTCGAGATCGTGGCCCAGTCCCCGCTCACGGTGTTGGACGGCGCCCACAACCCCGCAGGGGCGGTAGCCGCCGCCTCGGCGCTGGTCGAGGGGTTCGGCCCCCCCGCCGGCCACCAGGTGGTGGTGCTCGGGTTGTTGCGGGGCCACGACCCCGCGCACATGCTGACCGCTCTGGAGCCATCGCGGATCAGCCTCGTCGTCGCCTGCCCGGCCCCGTCGCCCCGCACCCTCCCGGCGGCCGAGGTGGCCGGAGCGGCCAGGCGCCTCGGCCTGGAAGCCGTCGAGGAACCCTCGGTGGCCGAAGCGGTGGCCACGGCCCGAGGTAGGGCCGGCCCAGGCGACCTGGTCCTGGTCACCGGGTCCCTGTACGTGGTCGGGGCGGCCCGGGCTGTGCTGCACTGACCCGCTACCCTGCGCTCCTCGTGAACCGCACGCTGGTCATCGCCAAGCCCGACGCCGTGGAGCGGGGCCTCGCCGGCGAGATCATGAGCCGCCTCGAGCGCAAAGGACTGCGCCTGGTGGCGGCCGAACTGCGCACCATCGACCGGGACACCGCCGCCCGCCACTACGCCGAGCACGATGGTAAGCCTTTCTTCGACGCCCTGGTGCAGTTCATCACCCGGTCGCCGGCCATGGTGCTCGTCGTGGAGGGGCCACCGGACACCTGGAAGATCGTGCGCTGCCTGATGGGCCCCACCGACCCGGCCGCCGCCCCGCCGGGGACTATCCGCGGCGACCTCGCCACCCAGCTTGGCGAGAACCTCGTCCACGGCTCCGACAGCCCCGAAGCCGCCACCCGCGAGATCCTCCTTTTCTTCCCGCACCTGGCATAGCCCCGCCGGGGCCGTTGGGTTTGCCGGCGGAGCCGGCCGGGGGCGTGGGGGCCTTGTCCCCACACGTTCGCCGCCGGCTCTGCCGAAGGCGAACAGAAAAGTGGCGAGCGCAGCGAGCTCCAAGACGCCAAGGTTCCGCCCCCGAACGGAGCGAGCGAGCCGAAGGCGAGCGATGCGAGTGAGGGGGCCGCTTTCGGACGGGGAGCGCGATCCTCTAGCCTCAGGGGTCGACCGTCGGCTGGGCTGCGCCGCCAGGCATGGTCCCGAACCCGAGCGTCCCCTACAGAGTGGCACCCGCATGTCCGACAGTTTCCTGAGTGGGGTCCTCGGCCGCGATATGGCCGTCGACCTCGGCACGGCCAACACCCTGGTGTACGTGCGGGGCCGTGGCATCGTGCTCAACGAGCCGTCGGTGGTGGCCGTAAACGCCCGGGATGGCAAGCCCCTCGCCGTCGGTCTCGAGGCCAAGCGCATGATCGGCCGCACGCCGAACCACATCCACGCCATCCGGCCACTGCGTGACGGCGTCATCGCCGACTTTGAGGTGTGCGAGAAGATGCTCGCCTACTTCATCCACAAGGTGCACCCCCGGCGGTTCGGCAGCCGGCCCCGCATGGTCATATGCGTCCCGTCGGGCGTCACCGGCGTCGAGAAGCGTGCCGTGCAGGAGGCGGCCGAGTACGCCGGCGCCCGGACGGGGCCCTACATCATCGAAGAGCCGATGGCCGCGGCCAGCGGCGCCGGGCTCCCGGTGCACGAGCCGACGGGCAACATGATCGTGGACATCGGCGGAGGCACCACCGAGGTGGCCGTGATCTCCCTGGGCGGGATCGTCACCAGCCAGAGCGTGCGCATCGCCGGCGACGAGCTGGACGAGGCCATCATCCAGTTCATCAAGAAGGAGTACAGCCTGGCCCTGGGTGAGCGTACGGCCGAGGAGATCAAGATCACGGTGGGCTCGGCCTACCCACTCGAAGAGGAGCTGTACGCCGAGGTCCGCGGGCGCGACCTCATCACCGGCCTGCCCAAGACCATCGTCACCTCCACCGAGGAGATCCGCGAGGCCATCCAGGAACCGGTGTCGTCGATCATCGACGCCGTCAAGGTCACCCTCGACAAGACGCCGCCCGAGCTGGCCGCCGACATCATGGAGCAGGGCATCGTCCTGACCGGCGGGGGGGCGCTGTTGAACGGCCTCGAGGTGCGCCTGGCCGCGGAGACCGGCATGCCCATCATCGTGGCCGACAATCCGCTGCACTCGGTGGCCATCGGTGGCGGCCAGTGCCTCGAGGAGTTCGAGGTGCTGAAGGACGTCCTCCTCTCGAGCAACATCCACTAACCCGTGCGGTGCCCGGTCGCCTCGCGGCGCAGCTCTCGATTCCCCGCGGTGGGCGGGCGCGCCCGGTAATGGCGATGTACCGGCGGTCCAGCCGCCCCATGCTGCTCGTCGTGCTGTGCCTGCTCACGTCGCTCACCCTCATCACCGTCGACTCCAGGGCCAACGGCGGCGGCGTGGTGAACAGGTTCCGCTCCAGCGCCGCCGGTCTCCTGGCTCCGGTCGAGAGGGCGGGCGGCACGGTCACCCATCCGATCGGCAACTTCGTCTACTCCACCTTCCACCAGGGCGACCTGCAGTCCGAGAACGCCCGGCTGCGTCGGGAGAACCAGCAACTGCGGGGTCAGCAGCTGCTCCAGCCCGACTACCAGAACCAGCTGCGGGTGCTCGAGGAACAGCTCAGGCTGGACTTCGCCACCGATGTGCCGACGGTCGCCGCCCAGGTCATCGACACGTCTCCGTCCAACTTCGACTCCACCATCGTGGTGGACCGGGGCAGCGACAACGGCGTCGTGAAGAACATGCCGGTGGTCGTGGCCACCGGTCTGGTGGGGCGGGTGGAGTCGACCGATGGCCGTCGTGCCGTGGTCCGCCTCGTCACCGACCCCGGTGTCCACGTGGCCGTCACGCTGGCCCAGGCCAACGTCAACGCCATCACGGCCGGCGCCGGGCCCGGCAACCCGCTCGACCTCAACTTGGTCCCGAAGGGCACCAAGCCGGGACAGGACGAGAAGGTGTTCACCAGCGGCCTGCAGGGGGCCGCCTATCCGAAGGGCATCCCGGTGGCCCGCGTGGTGCAGGCCAGCAGCCCTCCCGGGGCCGACTTCGCGGACGTGAGGGCCCGGCCGACGGCCGATCTGTCCCATCTCCAGTACGTCCAGATCCTGCAGTACCTGCCATGAAGCCGATGTCGAACCCGTCGACCCAGTGGCTCGGGCCCCGCCTACGCATGCCTTTGTTGCTGGTGGGCGTGCTGATCCTGCAGCCGGTGGTCGACCACCTCTCGTTGGCCCACGCCCACGCCGACCTGTTCCTGCTCTTCGCCATCGGCGCCGGGCTCGTCGGAGGAGCCGAGCGGGGCGGCCTGTGGGGATTCGTGGCCGGCCTGCTGGCCGATCTGCAACCGGTCACGACGCCCTTCGGGCTCAACGCCCTGGTCCTCACGATGGTGGGCTTCGCCGTGGGACAGGGGTCCGAGGCACTGGTACGGGGCCCTTGGTGGTTGGGCACGGCGGTGGCCACGGCCACCAGCGCACTCGGCACACTGCTGTACGTCGCCGTGGCCATCCTCGTCGGACAGGGCGGTCTGCTCCAGGACGTGCGCACGGTGGCCACCGTGGTCGCGGTGGTGGCCGTGGCCGACGGCACGCTGAGCCTGCCCTTCCTGCCTGTCATCCGCTGGGCGGCAGGCCGAACGGGCACGGCCCGGCGGGTGATGGTGTGAACGAGGTCTCCCGGCTGCGGCTGGTCATCGTGGGCGTCGTCGTGATGTCGTTGTTCGCCGCCCTGCTGGGCCGTCTGTGGTATCTGCAGGTCCTCGACTCGCCTACGTTCGTCCGGGCCGCCGTCCAGAACCAGGGCCGCCTGGTGTGCGAACCGGCACCGCGGGGCCGCATCCTCGACCGTAACGGCGTGGTCCTGGTCGACAACGCCGTCAGCCAGGCCGTCACGCTGGACCGGACGACCGCAACCCGCCATCCCGAGGTCGTCGACCGTCTGGCCGGGCTGCTGGGCCTGACCACCGACGCGGTGGGCAGGGAGCTGGCCGATCCCCGCTACAGCCCGTTCAAGCCGGTGCCGATCGAGGTGGCCGTGCCCTTCGACAAGGTCGCCTTCGTCATGGAGCACGCCGACAACTTCCCGGGCGTCCAGGCCCTGGCCCTGCACGAACGGGCCTATCCGATGGGCACGCGGGCCGCCAACCTTCTCGGCTACGTGGGCCAGATCAACGCCGCCGAGCTGAAGGACCACCAGCCCAAGGCGCCTCAGACCGACCAGGCCGTACCCACGCCGACCTGCCCCGACTACGGCCTGGGAGACGGTATCGGCAAGGGCGGGGTCGAGGAGGTCTACGACCAGGCCCTGAGGGGCCATCCCGGCGTCGACCGCCTCGAGGTCGACCGGAGAGGGCGCGTGCTCCGTGTCCTGTCCCATTCCGACCCCGTCCCCGGTCTGGACCTGTACCTGACCCTCGACGCCAACGTGCAGAAAGCGGCCGAGGAATCCCTCGTCCAGGGTCTTGACCAGGCCCGGACGCACAAGGTCTCCAACTCCGACCCCCGTAGCTTCACCGCTCCGGCCGGGGCGGTGACGGTGCTCGACCCCCGTGACGGCTCGGTCCTGGCTCTGGCCTCGTACCCCACCTACGACCCGGCCAAGTTCGTCAACGGCATCTCCCAGACCGACTTCGACCAGCTCAACAACGATCCCAACCACCCCTTGGTGGATCGCGCCATCGCCGGACAGTACGCACCCGGGTCCACGTTCAAGCTGATCACGGCCACGGCCGCCCTCCAGAAAGGCCTCATCACGCCCGACACGACGATCGTCGACACGGGCTCGTACACCATCGGCGGCAAGTGCTCGGGCTCGGGCTGCCAGAAGCACAACTCGGGGAACGAGGTGCTGGGTCGGGTCAATCTGCCCCAGGCCATCACCAAGTCGAGCGACGTGTACTTCTACGGGATCGGCGACCACTTCTGGCAGCAGCGGGGCCCGTTGGGCACCATGCCCATCCAGGACGAGGCCAGGGCGTTCGGTCTCGACCAGCGCACCGGCATCCCGCTGTCGGGCGAGGCGCCGGGCCGGGTCTCGGACCCCGACCGGCGCAAGCAGGACCACGCCGCCCATCCCGGTGCCTTTCCCGAGGCCAACTGGTTCGCCGGGGACAACGCCAACCTCGCCATCGGCCAGGGCGAGACGTTGGTGTCGCCGCTCCAGCTGGCCAGCGCGTACGCCACCTTCGCCAACGGAGGAACCGTGTACCAGCCCCGCATCGCCCTGAAAAAGGTCCGCTCGCCGGACGGCACCACCGAAGCCATCATCAATCCCACGGTGCGGAGCCACGTCGACCTGCCTCCCACGGTCCGACAACCCATCCTGCAGGGACTGCAGGGCGTGGTCGGCGACCCCACGGGCACCGCCTACCGGGCCTTCCAGGGGTTCCCGCTGACCACCTTCCCCCTCGCCGGCAAGACGGGCACGGCTCAGGTGTCCGGCAAGCAGGACACCTCGGTGTTCGTGGCCTTCGGGCCGGTGGACGCGCCCCAGTTCACCGTGTCGGTCATCCTCGAGCAGGCCGGGTTCGGCGCGGACGCGGCCGCACCCGTGGCCCGTCGCATCTTCGAGGTCCTCGCCGGCCAGGCACCAGGCCAGGTCCGCCTCCAGACGGGCGGGACGTCGGCCTGATGACCAACGTCCTCGACCCCGTGGGCCGCTCGGCCATGGCCAAGGCCGGTCGTGACCCGGCGTCGGCCTGGCGCCACGTCGACCTGACCCTGGTGCTGTCGGCCGTGGCCATCTGCGCCCTGGGCGTGCTCATGGTGTTCTCGGCCACCCGCCACCGACTGGGCGGCGGTACCACCACGACCTACTACATGGAGCGCCAGTTCATCTTCGCCCTCATCGGCCTCGGACTCATGGTGGTGGTGGCGGCTGTCGACTACCGCCGCCTGCGCGATCTGAGCGCCGTCGTGTACCTGGCCATGCTGGTCATCCTGGCCGCCGTCGTATCGCCCCTCGGCCGAAACTCCAAAGGAGCCCAGGCCTGGTTCCAGGTCGGCTCCTACGAGCTGCAGCCCTCCGAGCTCTCCAAGATCGCTCTCATCCTGGTCCTGGCCGCCTACATCGGGGACCGCTCCTCGGCCTTGGAGCGCTCGGCCGTGGGCCACCTCCACCTACGGCGCTTCCTCGTAATCCTGGTCCTGGCCGGCCTGCCCGTGGGGCTCATCATGCTCCAGCCCGATCTGGGAACGGCCCTGGTGTTCGGGGCCGTGCTCTTCACGGTGCTGGTGGTGGCCGGGGCCAAGGGCCGCCACCTGGGTCTGCTGGGGCTCACCGCCGTGGTGGTGGTGGCGGCCGTACTCCACTTCGGCGTGCTCAAGCGCTTCCAGCGCGACCGGCTCACCGTGTTCCTCGACCCGACGGAGAAGGTCCAGGGGCCCGGCTTCAACCTCAACCAGTCCAAGATCGCCATCGGCTCGGGCGGCATCGCCGGCAAGGGCCTGTTCAAGGGCACCCAGACCAACCTGGCCTACGTCCCCGAGCAGCACACCGACTTCATCTTCACGGCCGTGGGCGAAGAACTGGGCTTCGCCGGTTCGGCCCTGCTGCTGGTGCTTTTCGCCCTCGTCCTGTGGCGCACATGGCGAACGGCGGCCCTGGCCAGCGACGCCACCGGCAGCCTGCTGTGCATCGGCGTGCTGGCCATGCTCACGTTCCAGCTGTTCGAGAACGTCGGTATGACCATGGGCATCATGCCCATCACCGGGATCCCCCTGCCCTTCATGTCCTACGGAGGTTCGTCCATGCTGGCCTGCTGGGCCGGCATCGGGCTGGTGCTCAACGTCCACATGCGACGATTCGCGTAGGGGGAGGGGCCAACGCCCCCTCCCCCTATCCCCCTCCCGCCGCTGGAGCTCGCTTTCGCTCGCCCACATCTTCCGCAGGACCGGAATGCCGTATCCGTGCTCCTTGGGGGGGGAAAAGCCCCCCACACCCCCCGGCCGGCTA